>NZ_JBWKQB010000029.1:0-80485 GCF_059418545.1 Pseudomonas sp. GW821-FHT07G10
CCTGGACGCTCCGCGTCCATGTGACGCAGAGCGTCACCGGGATGCGTTACCACGCAGGAGCGTGGGAACGATCAAACCTCCTTCGCGAGCAAGCTCGATCCTACACAGAAATTGCTCCATCAAGGGGCGACCGTTTGCTCACCCCCTTTTTTGTCTGCGTTCGATCGTTCCCACTCTGCATGGGAACGATCGTCTATGGAAAACCCCAAAAAAAGCCCCGCGACCGAATGAGGCGCGGGGCTGAAAAATGGCTGGTTGCGGCCAACCAAAGAAGCGTTTGAATCAGTTACTGCTGGCAACCGTCTCTGGCTGCCAGCCGCCGCCGAGGGCTTTGTAGATGGCGACGATGCCGCGGTACAGATCGACTTCGGCCTGGGCCTGGGAATCTTCGGCCGCCAGACGTTCGCGTTGAGCGTCGAGCAACACGAGGAAGTCCGCAGTGCCTTCGCGGTAGCGAATTTCCGCCAGGTCGGCAGCAGCGCGGCTTGATTCGCTCTGACGAATCAACGAAATCAGGCGCTGCTGACGTTTGCCGTAATCACTGAAGGCATTTTCCGATTCTTCCAGTGCCAACAGCACTTGTTGCTCATAGGTCGCCAGCGCGCCTTCGGCTTGAGCATTGGCACCGCGCAAGCGAGCCCGCACACTGCCCAGGTCGAACGCTGCCCAAGTGATGCTTGGGCCCAGCGCCCAGGCGTTGGCGGCCGAAGAACCGATCTGCGAGCCACGTCCGGCAGTGAAACCGAGGAAACCGCTCAAGCTGACCTTGGGAAACAAGTCGGCCTTGGCCACACCGATTCGCGCCGTCGCTGCCGCCAGTTTGCGCTCGGCGCTGAGGATGTCTGGACGGCGTTGCAGCAACTCACCCGGATCGCCAATCGGCAATGCCTTGGCAATCGCCGGCAGATTCGCCGGGCTGAGGTCCACGCTCAGTTTGTCCGGGCGCTCACCGAGCAGGGTGGCGATGCGATTACGCTCGCGCACTTGCTCGGCTTGCAATTGCGGCACGCTGGCTTCGACCGCCGCGAGGCGGGCATCGGCACGCACCACATCGAGCTGGTCACCGACACCGACGTCACGCAGGCTTTCGGTGATTTTGCGCGAGTCCTGCTGGTTCTTCAGGTTGGCCAGCGCGATCTTTTCCCGCAGTTGCGCGCCGCGCAGTTGCCCGTAGGCATCCACCAACTCGGCAATCATGGTGACTTGCAGTTGGTAGAGATCGGCGGCGGCCACTTGGGTGTCGGCATCGCTGGCTTCCAGATTGCGCTGGATACGTCCGAACAAGTCCAGCTCCCAGGCCATGTCCAGGCCCAGATCGTAGCGTTCGGTGTGCACGCGCTTTTCAGTGATGCCAGGTTGCTGAGCCGTGCCTAGATTACTGCTGGCGCGGCTGGTGATGGTCGGCATGGCGTCATCGCTGACGTCATCGCGGATCGCTCGAGCCGCTTTCAAGCGGGCAAAGGCCACACGCAACTCACGGTTGCCCTGCAAGGATCGAGTCACCAACTGGTTGAGGGTCGGATCATCGAACTGTTGCCACCAGATGCCTTCGAAACGCGCACGGTCGAAGTTCTTCTGACCGGCAGCGCCATCGGTGGCGGCCGTGATGTTGGCCGGCTCCGTGGCAGGGGTCTTATAGTCCGGGCCCACGGCACAGGCGCTCAAGGCTAGTGCCAGCAAGCTCGGCAGGAAGGCTTTCAGGCTCATTGTTGCTCCTCCAGTTTCAGGGCCTTGGCCGCTTTGCGTGCTTCGCCGCGCTCCACAAAACGGCGGATCAATACGTAGAACACCGGTGTCAGCAACAGACCGAAGAAGGTCACCCCGAGCATCCCGGAGAACACCGCCACACCCATGGCGTGACGCATTTCCGCACCGGCACCGCTGGAGTAGACCAATGGCACCACACCCATGATGAAGGCAAACGAGGTCATCAGGATCGGCCGCAGACGCAGACGGCAGGCTTCCAGTACCGCACTGAGCGGGTCCAGTCCTTCCTCTTGCTTATCCTTGGCGAACTCGACGATCAGAATCGCGTTCTTACAGGCCAGTCCCACCAGTACGATCAAGCCGATCTGGGTGAAGATGTTGTTGTCGCCACCCGAAGCAATCACACCGGTGATGGCCGAGAGCAGGGTCATCGGTACGATCAGGATCACCGCCAGTGGCAGGCTCCAGCTCTCGTATTGTGCGGCCAGTACCAGAAACGCCAGCAGCACGCAGAGCGGGAACACGAACAGCGCGGTGTTACCCGAGAGAATCTGCTGGTAGGTCAGGTCGGTCCATTCGTAGGTCATGCCGTTAGGCAATTCGTCCTTGAGCAGTTTCTCGATTGCTTTTTGGGCTTGGCCGGAGCTGTAGCCAGGGGCTGCGGCACCGTTGATTTCAGCGGTGATAAAGCCGTTGTAATGCATTACGCGGTCCGGGCCCGAGGTGTCGCTGATCTTGATGAAGGTTGCCAGCGGGATCATCTCGCCTTTGTTGTTGCGCACTTTCAGCTGACCGATCTGCTCAGGCTCGAGGCGGAACTGTTGCTCGGCCTGAACGTTGACCTGATAGGTGCGGCCAAAGCGGTTGAAGTCGTTGGCATACAACGAGCCCAGGTAGATCTGCAGGGTGTCGAAGATGTCGCTGACGGCCACACCATGGGTCTTGGCTTTCTCCCGGTCGATGGCGGCATCGACCTGTGGCACGTTCACGGTATAGCTGGTGAACAGCCCGGCCAGTTCCGGCACGCTGCGGCTTTTGTTGATGATGTTCATGGTTTCTTTGAACAGCTCGTCATACCCCAGGTTGCCACGGTCTTCGATCTGCAGGCGGAAACCACCGATGGTGCCCAGGCCCTGTACTGGCGGCGGAGGGAAGATCGCCATGTAGGCTTCCTGAATCCCGGCGTACTGGCCGTTCAAGGCACCGGCAATGGCACCGGCCGATTGGCTCGGGTCCTTGCGCTGATCGAACGGTTTCAGGGTGACGAACACAATGCCGGCGTTAGGGCTGTTGGTGAAACCGTTGATCGACAGACCCGGGAAGGCCACTGCACTTTCCACGCCGGGCTGTTTCAGGGCCAGGTCGGACATGCGTTTGATCACATCCTCGGTACGGTCCAGGCTCGCTGCATCCGGCAGTTGGGCGAAGGCCACCAGGTATTGTTTGTCCTGGCCCGGCACGAAACCGGTCGGTGTGCTGGAGAAACCGAGGAACGTCAGCGCCATCAGGCCGGCGTACAGCAGCAGGGCAATACCGCTGCTGCGGATCACGCGGCTCACGGTGCCTACATAACCATGGCTGGCACGATCAAAGAAGCGGTTGAACGGACGGAACAGCCAGCCACCGAAGATCCCGTCGAGGACCTTCGAGAAGCGGTCCTTGGGCGCATCATGGCTTTTGAGCAATACCGCAGCCAATGCTGGCGACAGCGTCAGCGAGTTGAAGGCCGAGATCACCGTGGAGATCGCAATGGTCAACGCGAACTGCTTGTAGAACTGCCCGGTCAACCCGGAGATGAAGGCGGCCGGAATAAACACCGCACACAGTACCAGCGCGGTGGCGATGATCGGGCCGGTCACTTCACGCATGGCGCGCTTGGTCGCTTCGACCGGTGTCAGGCCCAGGCCGATGTTTCGTTCGACGTTTTCCACCACCACGATGGCGTCGTCAACGACGATACCGATGGCCAGTACCAGTCCGAACAACGACAGCGCGTTCAGCGAGAAGCCGAACAGGTGCATCACCGCGAACGTACCGATCAGCGATACTGGCACTGCCACCAACGGAATGATCGAGGCGCGCCAGGTTTGCAGGAACAGGATCACCACCAGCACGACCAGAATCAGTGCTTCGAACAGCGTGTGCACCACAGCCTCGATAGAACCGCGAACGAAAATCGTCGGGTCATACACGATGCTGAAATCCATGCCTTCAGGGAAGTTCTTCTTCAGCTCGGCCATTTTCGCCCGAACTTCGTTGGAGATCTCGATAGCGTTTGAGCCCGGGCGCTGGAAGATCGGGATCGCCACGGCCGGTTGGTTGTTCAGCAAGGAACGCAAGGCGTATTGGCTCGAGCCCAACTCGACGCGAGCGATGTCTTTGAGGCGGGTGATTTCACCGTTTTCGCCGGAGCGAATAATGATGTTCTCGAACTCTTCCTCGGTGACCAGACGACCTTGGGTATTGACCGAGAGCTGGAACGCGGTGGCGTTCGGTGCAGGCGGCGCACCCAGGGCACCCGCGGCAACCTGACGGTTCTGTTCGCGAATCGCGTTGACCACATCGGTCGCGGTCAGGTTACGCGAAGCGGTCTTGTTCGGATCGAGCCAGACCCGCAGCGAGTAGTCGCCCATACCGAACAGCTGCACGTCACCCACACCGCCCAGACGCGCCAGCTCATCCTTGATGTTGAGCAGGGCGTAGTTGGACAGGTAGAGCATGTCGTAGCGTTTGTCCGGCGAGGTCAGGTGCACAACCATGGTCAGGTCGGGCGAGGCCTTGTCCACCGTGATGCCGATCCGGGTCACTTCTGCGGGCAGCTTGGGCTCGGAACGGGTGACGCGGTTCTGCACCTGCACCTGAGCGTTGTCCAGGTCGGTGCCCAGAGCAAAGGTGATGGTCAGGGTGATCTTGCCGTCAGCGGTGGACTGCGAGGACATGTACAGCATGTTCTCGACGCCGGTGATGGCCTGCTCCAAGGGAGCGGCCACGGTTTCACCGATGACTTTAGGGTTGGCACCCGGGAAGTTGGCGCGCACCACCACGGTCGGCGGTACCACTTCCGGGTATTCACTGATCGGTAACTGGAACAGCGAGATGGCGCCGGCGATCAGGATCAGCAGCGAAAGCACCGCTGCGAAGATCGGCCGTGAGATGAAGAATTGGGAAAAATTCATCGGAGTTGTCTCCCCTTAACCGCGTGGAGTCGCAGCGCTGGCCAGTTTCACCGCTACGCCAGTTGTGCTCTTGGCGGGCGCGACTTGGGGCAGGTTGCTGGCTTCCAGTGCTTGTCGTTGTTGCGCCAAAGCGGCGAGGGTTTCGTTGCTGGCCATGGGGATCACTTCAGGGGCGACCGGTGAACCCGGACGTACCCGCTGCAAGCCCTTGACGATGATGGTGTCGTCTTTGTTCAGGCCGCTGCGCACGATACGCAAGCCTTCGATTTTCGGACCCAGCTCGACCGCGCGATAGGCCGACTTGTTGTCGGCATCCATCACCAGCACGAACTTCTTGCCCAGATCAGTACCGACCGCTTCGTCGTTGATCAGCACAGCGGAGTAGGTACCGCTGCCCACCAGTTTCAGACGGGCATACAAGCCAGGGGTGAATTCGCCTTTGCTGTTGTCGAAGACGGCACGACCACGGATGGTGCCGGTTTTCGGATTGACCTGGTTGTCGACGAAATTCATCTGACCCTGGTGCGGGTTGCCGTCCTCATTGGACAGGCCGAGGTAAACCGGAGTGGTTTGACCGCGTTGGCCCTGGCGGGCGAGTTGGGTGTATTTGAGGAATACACGCTCATCGGCGTCGAAGTAGGCGTAGACCTTGTCGGTGGACACCACGCTGGTCAGGGCCGTTGTGTCGGCGGTCACCAGGTTGCCGGCGGTGATTTGCGCACGGCTGACGCGCCCGCTGATGGGCGAGATCACGCGGGTGAAACTCAGGTTCAGCTTGGCGACGTCCAGTTGCGCTTGAATTGCCGCGACGCCGGCGCGGGCTTCTTGCGCGGCGCTGGTGCGCGAGTCAGCCAGTTCGGCGGAGATCGCGTTGCTGGTCCGCAGGCGCTCGCCACGCTGGGCTTCGTTTTCACTGCGGGTGGCATTGGCGCGGGCCTGTGCAACTTGAGCTTCGAGGCGGCGGACTTCAGCCTGGAACGGCCGAGGGTCGATCTGGAACAGCAGGTCGCCTTTCTTGACCAGTGCACCTTCGATAAAGGCTACTTCATCGATCTGGCCGGACACCCGAGGACGGATTTCCACGGTTTCCGGTGCTTCGAGGCGACCGGTGAATTCGTCCCACTCGTTGACCGGTTGTTCCAGCACCTTGGCCACGCTGACCTTGGCTGCTGGCATGCTGGCGGCAGTGTTTGGCGTCTTGCCGCAGGCGCTCATCACCAGCAAGGCCAGAACGGCCAAGGGGAAGCGCATATGTTTGAGTGACTGTTCCATGAGTGCATCCGCCAATGTATTGAGATGGGCGGATAATGCTCGGCGTGGTTGTATCGCACGAATCGAATGAAGCAAAGGTAACTATCATTCGGAATGATATGAGTTCGAAACGAGCCCTCTAGCATGAGGCTTTCGTTAGGCGGCTATCAATCTTTTTGACGACAATTCACTGTTGCAGGGAATGCAAAAGACGAGGTATCGCCTCGTTCCTGTCGCTGGCAGGTTTTCCTCCCGCAGGTTCGTGTAAAGCCCGTAGCGGCATGGCTTGCAGGCGATTAATACCAATGTAGTGCAGCAAAGCTTCGGCCACTGCCGGTTCGGCAGTGACGAAGCCAACCCGCAGCGAGGGCGCCATGCTTTTAGACGTGCTGCCAATATAAATCACCGCTGCAGGTTGTCGAGGGCGGCCAGTGGTGGCTGGTTGTTCTGTATGTCTGGTCCTGAATAAGGTTTACACCTTCTGACCTATCTTCAGAACTAGCCACACAGGCCACTAGACACTACTCCTGTGGGTAACGATTCAAAGGGTGTTGCAGGTGATTCAGCGATCCCAGGGCGCGGTGCGCGAAGGGGCGGGTTTGTAGCGCTGGATCGCGTCGGCGAGTACGCCGGGGTCGAGGCCGTCGTGGTCCACCAGACTTTTTAAACTGGCAATGACAATGCTGTGCTGATCCACCTCAAAGAATGCCCTGAGGTTTTGTCGATTATCGCTGCGGCCAAAACCGTCGGTGCCCAGGGTGGTGTAGGGCGCTTCGAGGTACTGGGCGATCAGTTGGGGCCAGGCGCGGATGTAGTCGGTGGCAGCGATGATTGGCCGCGTGCCGCCCAGGTATTTGTCCAGCTGGCTGCTGCGCCGGGCGCTGGCGTCCAGCCGATTGTCCCGCTCGACCTCACGGGCCTGACGCGCCAGTTCGCTGAAGCTGGTGGCGCTGAACACCTCGCTGTCGATGCTCCAGTCCCGGGCCAGAATCGCGCTGGCTGCAATCACCTCCCGCAGGATGGTTCCTGAGCCCACCAGTCGCAGGCGAATCCGCGACGGCTCGGCGCTGCTGCTCGAATACCGATACAGGCCGCGCAGGATATCGGCATGGCGGGTTTCAGCGATCGACGGCTGGGGGTAGTTTTCGTTCATCACCGCCACGTAGTGGAACTCGTCGCACTGCTCTTCCAGCAGGCGTCGTGCAGCGTGGTCGAGGATCACCGCCAGTTCCCCGGCAAAACACGGATCCCAGGCGCGGCAGTTGGGCACCATCGACGCCATCACCAGGCTGGAACCGTCCTGGTGCTGCAAGCCTTCACCGCCGAGGGTGGTGCGGCCTGCGGTGGCCCCCAGCAAAATGCCCCGGGAGCGCTGATCGGCGGCAGCCCAGATCAAGTCGCCGACCCGTTGGAAACCAAACATCGAGTAGTAGATATACACTGGCAGCATCGGCTCGCCGTGCACCGAATAGGAGGTGGCCGCGGCCACCCAGGACGACAGGGCGCCGGCCTCGGTGATGCCTTCTTCGAGCAATTGGCCGTCCCGGGATTCGCGATAGGACAGGATCGAACCACAGTCTTCCGGTTCATACAACTGCCCGTGGGGCGAATAAATACCGATTTGCCGAAACAGGCTGGCCATGCCAAAGGTGCGCGCCTCATCGGCCACAATGGGTACCACCCGTGGCCCCAGCTGCGGGGCTTTTAGCCAGGCCGTGAGCATGCGCACGGCGGCCATGGTGGTGGACATCTCCTTGCCCTCGCTGTTCAAGGCAAAACCGCCGGCGGCTTCCAGTGGTGGCACCGGGATCTTCGGCGCCTGGCTCTTGCGCGCTGGCAGTGGCCCGCCCAGGGCCTGGCGACGCGCGCGCAGGTAGTGCATTTCCGGGCTGTCTTCGGGCGGGCGATAGAAACGCAGTTGCTCCACGTCCTCGTCCGACAGCGGCAAATGGAAGCGGTCGCGGAAGGTCAGCAGGGCGGCGACATCGAGTTTTTTCGCCTGGTGCGCGGTCATCCGCGACTCACCGGCCGCGCCGATGCCAAAGCCTTTTTTGGTTTTCGCCAGGATCACCGTCGGGCGGCCCTTGCAGGCTTTGGCGGCGGCGAAGGCGGCATACAGTTTTCGAAAATCATGCCCCCCGCGTTTGAGGCCATTGATCTCTTCGGCGCTCATATGCTTCACCAGGCGCTGGACTTGCGGGTCCTTCTGGAAGAAGTGTTCCAGGTTATACGCGCCGTCATGGGCACCGAGGGTCTGGAATTGGCCGTCCGGGGTGGCCGCCAGGCGTTTGAGCAGCACGTTGTCGGTGTCGCGGGCGAACAGCGCATCCCACTCCGAGCCCCACAGCACTTTGATCACGTTCCAGCCGGCACCGGCGAACAGCGCTTCGAGTTCCTGGATGATCTGGCCATTGCCGCGCACCGGGCCGTCAAGGCGTTGCAGGTTGCAGTTGACGATAAAGGTCAGGTTGTCCAGCTGCTCCCGGGCCGCCAGGGACAGGCCGGCGATGGACTCCGGTTCGTCCATCTCGCCATCGCCAAACACGCCCCAGACGTGACGCCCGGCGGTCTGCGCCAGGCCACGGTGCTGCAAATAGCGCATGAACCGCGCCTGATACACCGCACTGATGGGACCGATGCCCATGGAGCCGGTGGGGAACTGCCAGAAGTCCGGCATCAGCCACGGATGGGGGTAGGAGCACAGCCCCGGGCCGTTGATTTCCTGGCGGTAGTTGGCCAGTTGTTCTTCGCTCAGGCGACCTTCGAGAAAGGCCCGGGCGTACACTCCGGGCGCCGAGTGCGGCTGGAAAAACACCAGGTCGGCGTTGCGTTGTCCCGCGTCGCCATCACCGCGGAAAAAGTGCTGGAAGCCCACCTCGAAGATTTCCGCCGCCGAGGCGTAACTGGCGATATGCCCGCCCAGTTCTCCGTAGGCATGGTTGGCCCGGACCACCATGGCCAGGGCGTTCCAGCGCAGCAGACCGGTGATGCGCTCTTCCAGCAGCAAATCACCGGGGTAGGTGCCCTGTTGCTCCAGGGACAGGGTGTTGCGGTAGGCGGAAAACGCCTGGGCATCGCGACTGATGCCGTGCTCGCCAGCGTATTCCTCCAGGCGCTTGAGCAGGTAGCGGGCGCGCTCCGGGCCACAGGCGGCGAGGGTGGAGGCCAGGGCGTCGAGCCATTCCCGGGTTTCCTGCGGGTCCTGGTCTTGCGCACTGAGGTCGCCATCGTTGACGGGGTTATGTGTGGCCATGTTCAACCTCCCTTAAACGCAGGCGTCCAGGGCCTGGGTGACGTCGGCCAGCAGGTCGGCAATGTCTTCCAACCCCACCGACAAGCGCACCAGCCCCTCGGAAATTCCGTGGCGAGCGCGCTCTTCAGGGGTGTAGGTGGAATGGGTCATGCTCGCCGGGTGCTGGGCCAGGGATTCGGCGTCCCCCAGGCTGACCGCGCGGCTGAACAGCTCCAGGGCGTTCATGAAACGCTTACCGGTGACCAGTCCACCCTTGAGTTCGAAGGCGATCATGCCCCCAGGCAATTTCATCTGCCGGGACGCCAGTTCGTATTGGGGGAAGGAGGGCAGGCCGGGGTAAGTCACCCACTCGACGGCCGGGTGGTCCTGCAAATATTGGGCAACCACCTGGGCGTTGCTGCAATGGCGTTCCATGCGCAACGACAGGGTCTTGAGCCCGCGCATCAGCAAAAAGGCGTCCTGGGGCGACATCACCGCGCCGGTCAGATCCTTCAACCCTTGCAGACGAATCCGGTCCGCCAGTACCTGGCTGGCAACCACGATACCGGCGGTGATGTCGCCATGGCCGCTGAGGTACTTGGTGGCCGAATGCACCACCACGTCGGCGCCCATGTCCAGCGGTCGTTGCAGGTAGGGGGTGCAGTAGGTGTTATCCACCACCAGGGTGACATCCCGGTGTTCACCGGCGATTTCGGCCACCGCCGTGATGTCGACCAACTGCATGTTCGGGTTGGCCGGGGATTCGAAATAGATCATGCGCGTGGCAGGACCGATGGCATCGCGCAGCTCGGCCAGGTTGGACATGTCGACATGGCGCACCTTGACGCCAAACTCGCCGATACCGTGGTGCAGCAGGGCGAAGGTGCAACCGTACAGGGTACGGTTGACGATGATCTCGTCACCGGGGCGCAGCAGGGTCCAGAAGGTCGCGGCAATGGCGCCCATGCCGGAGCTGAAGGCCACCGCCGCTTCGCCGTTTTCCAGGGTCGCCATGCGCGACTCCAGCAGCGCCAGGGTAGGGTTGGAAATACGCGTGTAAAAATGCCCGCGTTCTTCGCCGGCAAAACAGCCGGCGCCGTATTCGGCGGTGGCGAAGGCGAAGGTGGAAGTGAGGTAAATCGGTGGAATCAGTGCGCCGTTGTTGTCCAGCGGGTTGTAGCCGTGATGGATCGCACGGGTGGAAAAGCCAAGGTCATTGTTTTTATTGTTCATGGTGAACGCTCCCGGATTTCCTACAATGCTATGCTCAATTTCAACGCGATAAATTCCAAACTGGCCCATGAATAACGGGTAATTTGGAATAATTACCCATAAAAACAAGATAGAGAGGCAAGACATGCCTGTTGGCCTGGATCGTACCGACAAAGCCCTACTCATCGCCCTGCAAGGCAATGCCCGACTGACCATCGCCGAACTGGCCGACAGCGTCGCCCTGACCACCTCGCCGTGCTGGCGGCGGGTCAAGATCCTCGAAGAAAACGGGGTGATTAGCGGCTACCAGGCGATTCTTTCGCCCAAGGCCCTCGGCTACGGTGTCACCGCGTTTGTCAGCGTGATGATGGAATCCCACTCCCAGGACACGGCCAGAACCTTCGAACAGCGCCTGCTGGAAATCCCGGAAATCGTCGCCTGCCACAACGTGTCGGGGCGCTATGATTTCCTGCTGGAAGTGGTGGCCAAGGACCTGGAGTCCTTCGGCGAGTTTGCCCGAGAGGTGCTGCAAACCTTGCCGGCGGTCAAAGAGATCTACTCCAGTTTTTCGTTTAAATCGGTCAAGCCGTCGCGGGTGATCCCGGTGCTTGCTGCTGCGAATTAACCAAAGCGTCACTCAATAGAGTGGCGTTTTTGTTTGTGCGCGATTTATGCCTGGCGTCCGGTTTCTCGTCTGATCCGCTTCATGGCAACGCATTGCCTCAATGCGGCGGGAGGGTTGGAATTCACAAGTCACCTGAGGCATAGGTACCAAGGGAGAGAGTCTCATCCGGTCGCGTCTTGCCGCCAGCGGGTTCGGCGCCTAATGTTAAGAAGCGGGCACCAGGCAAGGGAGGAGGTCGTATGCGCTGCGCAAACTGCGGATTCGAGAATCCCTCCGGGGCCAGCTTCTGTGAAGCGTGCGGCACCAGGCTGTTTCGCAGCTGTCCGCGTTGTGGCCACGAGGCGGGCCTTGGCGCCAAATTCTGCAGTGAATGCGGCGCACCGCTAACCGATGCACCTGCTGCGCCATCACCGCGCCCCATGCCTGCTTCAGGGCCTTCTCCAGCGCCCATTCATTACACACCCCATTACCTTGCCGAGCGCATCCGCGCCGAACAGGCGGCCATGGAAGCCCGGGGCGAGACCGCCGGCGAACGCAAGACCATCACCGCGCTGTTCGCCGACATGGCCGGCTCCATGGCGCTGATCCACGACCTCGATCCGGAAGAAGCCCAGCGCCTGATCGAGCCTGTCGTCGCGCTGATGATGGAAGCCGTCCACTACTACGAAGGCTACGTGGCCAAGTCGCTGGGCGATGGCATCCTCGCCCTGTTCGGCGCCCCCATCGCCCATGAGGACCATCCGCAGCGGGCGCTGTATGCGGCGCTGCGGATGCAGGAGGCGATACACCGACATGGCGACCGCATTCGTCTGGAGAAAGGCATTTCGTTGCAAATCCGCGTCGGTATCCACACCGGAGAGGTCGTCGTGCGTTCGATCCGCACGGACGATTTGCACACCGATTACGATCCGGTCGGGCACACGATCCATATTGCGTCCCGGATGGAGGGAATCGCCGCGCCATCGTCGATCCTGGTGAGCGAGTCCACCTACAAGCTGGCGGAGGGCTATTTCGAGTTCAAGGCTCTGGGGGCCACCCAGGTCAAAGGCATCCCCGAGCCGCTCGTCGTGTACGAGGTGCAGGGTATCGGCGCGCTGCGCACGCGCCTGCAACTGGCGGCACATCGCGGGCTGGCCAGGTTCGTCGGCCGCCAGGTCGAGCTGGATCACCTGCATCAGGCACTTGATCAGGCCAAGGCGGGCCACGGGCAGGTTGTCGCGGTGGTAGGCGAGGCCGGGGTCGGGAAGTCGCGGCTGTTCCATGAGTTCAAGGAACGCTCGCGGCGCGGCTGTCTGGTGCTGGAGACATTCTCGGTGTCGCACGGCAAGGCCTTTGCCTATTTTCCGCTCATCGAGCTGCTGAAAAACTACTTTCAGATCACTGCCCTGGACGACGAACGGCGGTGCCGGGAAAAGGTCATGGGCAAGGCCCTGACGCTCGAGCGCAGTTTCGAGGAGCTCGTGCCCTACCTGCTCTATCTGCTGGGTATCGGCGAACGCAGTTCGGCGCTCGCGGAAATGGATCCGCAGATCCGGCGTGATCGCATATTCGACGCGATTACGCAGCTTCTGGCGCGCGAGAGTCGCGATCAGCCGATCGAACTGCTGTTCGAGGACCTGCAATGGCTGGACCGCGAGACCGAAGCATTCCTCGCGTGCCTCATCGACCGCGTGGCGAGTGCGCCGATCCTGCTCCTGGTGAACTATCGGCCCGAGTATCAGCCTGCTTGGACGCGCGCGGGTCATTGCAGCCTGCTGCGGCTCGAACCGCTGGGCCCGGCCGAAGCCCAGGGACTGCTCGCGGCCCTGCTTGGGGACGATCCCACCCTCGTCCCCCTCAAACAGCTCATCCTGGAGAAGACCGAGGGCAACCCTTTCTTCATGGAGGAAGTGGTGCAAACGCTGGTCGAGGAGAAATCGCTGCTCGGCGAACCCGGCCGTTACCGGATCGAGCAAACTCCGGCTGCGCTGCATATTCCCACCACCGTGCAGGGTGTGCTCGCCGCCCGTATCGACCGGCTCCCGGTTGCGCAGAAGGAATTGCTGCAGACGCTCGCCGTCATCGGCAAGGAGTTTGCGTTCAGTCTGATCCAGCGCATCTGTGAGGGCGCGCGGATGGACGACGATTTGCGTGATCTGCTGGCCCGACTGGAGGCCGCGGAGTTCATTTACCAGCGGCCTGCATTTCCGGAGGTGGAGTATTCGTTCAAGCATGCGCTGACCCAGGAGGTCGCGGGCCACTCGCTACTCACGGAGCGGCGCAGCGCACTGCACGAACGCACAGCGCAGGCCATTGAGGCACTGTTCCCCGCCCGCATCGCGGATTACAGCAGCGAACTGGCGCACCACTACAGGCTGAGCGGCAATGTTCCGAAGGCCGTGGAATACCTGCAGCGTACCGGGCAACAGGCCCTCCAGCATTGCGCCCATCTCGATGCGATGCGTCATCTCGGCGCGGCGCTGGAATTGCTCGAGCATTTGCCCGACACGCCCGCGCGCGCTCATCAGGAACTGACGTTGCTGCTCTGCCTGGGGCCGGCCTTGATGGCCGTGCGCGGCTATGGTGCGCCCGAGGTGGAGGCCACCTACACCCGTGCACTGGCGCTATGTGCGCAAGTAGGCGACGACGCGCTTTTCCCTGCGCTGCTGGGGTTGCGGATGTACTACGAGTTGCGTGCGCAATACTCAACTGCATGCGAACTGGGTGAGCGATTGCTCAGTGTTGCGCAAACTGCGCAGAATCCGGACTTGCTCGTGGGAGCCCATGCCGCACTCGGGGCGACATTGCTTTTCCAGGGTGATCTGCGCAATGCCCTTGAACACCTGGAGCGGGCGCGTGACCTCTACAACCCGGACCGTCATCACACATATGCCATTACGTACGGCATGGATCCGGGCTACACCCTGACATTTTCGGCCTGGTGCCTTTGGTTCTTGGGTTTCCCCGATCAGGCAAGCACGCGCAGCCGGGATGCCCTTGCTCTGGCCAACAAGATTTGCGACCCGTTCAGCCTGGCCTTCACCCTGTCTGCTACGTCGATACTGGGACAGTTTCAGCACGACGTACGACTCGCCGAAGAGTGTGCTGATGCCGCCATCAAGCTTTCACTCGAACAAGGGTTTCCGTTTTATTTGGCGTGGGGAAATATTCTCCAGGGTTGGGCTCGCGCCGAGCAGGGAAACGTTGACGAAGGAATCGCTCAGATAACCCAGAGTATCGCCACTTACCAGGCAGCCGGAGCAGAGCTTGGATGTTCTTATTTTCTGGCCCTGCTGGCCACAGCTCACGGACGCGCCGGGCAACCGCAGGCTGGACTGGATGCCGTGACCGACGCTCTGGCGATGGTGAACCGAACAGGTGAGCGCTTTTACGAAGCAGAACTGTACCGGCTCAAGGGAGTTCTTACCCTCCAATGTCCGGGCGAAGACGGACAGGATTCTTCCGTGCAGCAGCAAGCGCAAGCATGCTTTCAAAAGGCGATCTCGATCGCTCGACTACAAGGGGCAAAGTCACTCGAGCTACGAGCCACAGTGAGCCTTGCTCAGCTATGGGAAACACGAGACAAGGAGGCGGCCAGGCAGATGCTGGCCGACATCTATAGTTTCTTCACCGAAGGCTTTGACAGCGTTGATTTGCTACAAGCCAAGGCGCTGCTCGATGCATGAATACCAGGCGGGGTGAACGATCGATGACGCATGGCGCGCAATGGAGCATCGGCGTGTCGCCGGCGAGTGCGTGACGAGGAGAGGCGCCGCAACAAGTTCTCGATTCGACTCAGCACCGACGAGGAGATCAAGAATGACCACGAAGAACGCAAAGCCTCGGGGCGGTGACGAGCGTAAGCCGGTCGCGCTGGCTTTGCAGGGCGGCGGGATGCACGGTGCGTTCACCTGGGGCGTGCTCGATCGGTTGCTCGAGGACGGCAGGCTGGCCATTGAAGGGGTGAGCGCAACCAGTGCCGGCGCGATGAATGCCGTCGTGCTGGCCTACGGCATGCTGCAGGGTGACGAGGCCGGCGCACGCCAGGCGCTGCACGATTTCTGGTACGCCGTGGCGCAATCCGCCGAGCGTCATAACCCGTTGCGCTGGATGCCATGGCTGAAAGGGACCCACAGCTTCGGACTGGACCATTCGCCCATGTATGCGTTCGCGGACATGGCGCTTCGTATCTTCTCGCCTTACCAGTTCAATCGCCACAACTTGAATCCGCTGCGGGAGGTGCTGGAGAGTCAGATCGATTTCGCCGCCTTGCGAAAGCAATGCCCGCTCCACCTCTATCTGTGCGCGACCAATGTCGAGACGGGGAAGATACGCATCTTCTCGGGCGAGGACGTCTGCGCCGAGGCAGTGCTGGCTTCGGCCTGTGTGCCGACATTGTTCCAGGCGATCACGATCGACGGCCAGCACTACTGGGATGGCGGTTATATGGGAAACCCGGCCATTTTCCCGTTGATCTACCACTGCAATACGCGCGATGTAGTGATCGTCCACATCAACCCGCTCGTCCGCCCGGGCGTGCCCATTACAGCTGTCGACATCCTCAACCGCATCAATGAAATCAGCTTCAACTCGTCGCTGATGCGTGAGATGCGCACCATCGCCTTCGTCACCGACCTCATCCAGCAAGGCAAGGTCGATCGCGACGAGATGAAAGAGATGCTGATCCACTCCATTCGGTCCGACGAGGCGATGTGCGCGCTCAGCGTGTCCAGCAAGTACAACGCGGGCTGGGACTTCCTTTGCGGACTGCGCGACAACGGACGATGCGAGGCCGAGGCGTGGCTCACGGAGAACTACCGGAATATTGGCGAACGGTCGAGTATCGACATCCGAAAGGAATTTCTTTGAACGCCGCCATGAGACTGGAAAAGGTGGCTGGCGTCGGCACGATCGGTCGCGCGATGTGCAGCGGTGCTGCGTCGCCGCGCTCGCCTGAATGAGCGAAAGGGGCGGGGGATGAGCCAGACGCAAGCGCGCCTCATCTCACTGTGGTCATGCAGCGGCGGCATCCGGCGATAAAATTGACTCTGCCGCGCGGATGAGCTGTATTTTTGTATCTTGTATTGATGAGAAACAATCGTGCTAAGCTGATTGGCGAATTATTGGAGAGCACTCTGACGAAGCTTCGATCGGTAACAGGGTGTCAGCGGTGCGCTCTATATCCCATCATCTTCTGGCATGACGTGCCGATGAGTCTTGAGTCGGCCCACTTCGTCGAGATGCCTCCAGAGAAATTGCGCGGCTTCTTCACGCCGATCAGACTCGATGAGGTCGAGCAAATGGATGTGTTCCTGGCATTGCGCCATAAGACGAGTGCGATCGACGTTGGCTTTGTAGCCCATGAATCGTCTGAGTTGATTTTGCTGGCGGATGGCATCGATGAAAAAGACATTTCCGGAGCACTGCACGATCAGTTCGTGAAACTGGGCGCCCACCTGGAACAGTTGGGCACGGGACAAGGTGTGGATATCCCCGTCGAGCATGGCCTGCTGTTGCTGCCTGGCCTTGGCAAACGCGGCATGATTGATCTGATAGCCGGGCTCAAGCAGGGCGGCCGGCTCGATGGCCATACGGAAGCGGTAGCTTTGGATGTGTGTCTGGGCGTTATGCACGAAGTCTTTGAGAACCCATCCTTGCCCCGGCTTGCGCTCCACCATGGCTTCGCTGGCCAGCCTGTTCAATACCTTGAGCAATTGTCCGCGGGGCACTTCGTAACGGCGCAACAGCTGCGCTTCAAAAAAGTGGTCAGGTATTTCGCCGCCAAGTATGTCGTCGACCACGCGAAGGTAAAAGTCTTCGAAAGGATCACTGGCAATAGGGAATGTCGCCTCCCGAATCTGCCCCGCGTCCTGTTTCAGGAAGTAGCCACGATTGGGCTCCTGGATGGCCAGGTCCCACTCGGCGAGCAGGGCAAACACTCGTCGAATGGGCGAGCGCGAAACACCAAGCGCTTGCGCGAACGTCTGCTCGCGCAACGGCTCACCGGCTTTCATCGACCGGGCGCGAACCATGTCGATGACGCGTGGGGCCAACTGCAAGGCGAGGTCTTTCTTGATCACAGGCTCTATCTCGAATGGTTAGCTTCAGCCCGTTCCCGTTGGGGCAGATGCCCTCATCGGACTGGAGATGGAAAATACCATACGAACAGGATGTGGGTACCTGCACAAAGAGCGCTGGCGGACTTGTCGAACAACCTTGTCGAGGCACATGAGCATGAAGGCTCCACGCATTTTTCTGATCCACGCGACCGCACTGGCGATCGATCCCATCACGGCGGCCTTTGCCCGGCTATGGCCGCAGGCACAGATTGTCAATCTGCTCGAAGACTCGTTGTCCCGAGATCGAGTGGAGGAGGGCGGACTAACCACGAGTATGAAGGCGCGCTTTCTGACGCTTTCCCACTACGCAGCACAAAGCGCAGCGGACGCCATTCTTTTTACCTGCTCGGCTTTCGGCGATGCCATCGACCTATGCAAGCCTGACATTTCCATATAGTGCAGTGCTGGAGCTGCGAAGGATGCTCCAGGCTGATGATTTCGTTTCTTTCCAGGATGGATGTTTACCCAATGCTCAAGTTCAATGCTCATCTCGGTTTTCAGTTCAATGAATTGCCTTTTCTGCAGCGAATCGGGGCCGCTGCGGCAGCTGGTTTTCGGGCGGTGGAGTTTCCGTCTCCCTATGAATTCGACGCCAGTCTCCTGGCCGATCACCTGGCTCAATACGCTCTGCCTCTGATTCAGTTCGCCGCACCGGCCGGTGTTACCAAAGGCATTGCTGCCCTGCAAGGCAAGGAAGAAGAGTTTCGCGCTGGCTTGGTCCAGGCCGCCGGCTATGCAAAAGCGCTGGCGTGTTCGAATGTCCACATCATGTCTGGAGTCACGACGCAGGAAGAGGCACCGGTCATCTTCGGGGATAATTTGGAGTATGCAGTCAAGTACTTCGAAGATCAGGGCTTGCGGCCGCTTATCGAAGTGATCAGTTCGCAGGAGGTGCCGGGCTATTACATGTCTGACTTCAGCAAGGCGCAACAGGTGCTGGAGACGTTCCCGAGCGTTGGGCTGATTCTCGATCTTTACCATGCCCAGCTTCTGACCGGCGACGCAGCAGATGTTCTGGCCCGGTTTTATGACAGAACCGTCCATGTGCAAATTGCCGACTGCCCGGGTCGTCACGAACCGGGAACGGGGAGCATCGACTTTGCTGCCTTGTTCGCGGCGCTGGCGCAGCGTGGCTACTCAGGATGGATCGGTTGTGAGTACCGTCCTTCCGGCTCTACCGTTGCGAGCCTCGACTGGATTAAACACCTAAGTGCCTAGTGACCTGTGTGGTTAGTTCTGTTAGTCAACTTCGGCGCCACAAGCCCCTATCCTGCGTTGCTGTTCCTCGCCATAGCGGGCTATGACTCGTCACAGCGCCTTGGCCAGGGACTTCTGGCATCCGAATTTGAACTAACGAACTAACCGTACAGGCCACTAGTGCTTGCGACCTGCGAGCGACACTCGGGCTACACCCATCAAGCATCTGGCTGTTTCGGCTATCAGCAAGCGCGTGTCGGAATCGGAGGTGCGATCGATAGTGGGACTGATCGTTTCCTACACCAAGCTCATCTGCAAATGGGCTTTCCTCAATCTTGTTTTTTGGAGCACATGATGAGTGCTATCACTCCTACTGTTATCGCCGAACTTGCCCCGGGGGGCGTGCTGCGTGCGGCGATCAATTTTGGTAATCCGGTGCTGGCGCAGAAAGGCCAGGAGGGTGCCCCCCAAGGCGTATCCGTCGCCTTGGCCAAAGCCCTGGCGCAGGAGTTGGGCGTACCCCTGGAGATGCGGACCTTCGACGCCGCCGGCAAGGTGTTTGCCGCGCTGGAGGAGGGGGCATGGAGCATTGCGTTTCTGGCCATTGAACCTGTACGCGAAGAGCAGATCGCCTTCAGCGAGCCTTATGTGATCATCGAGGGCACTTACCTGGTAGCGGCTGACGCGCCTTATCGTGAAGTCGCTGATCTCGATCAGCCAGGCTTGCGGCTCGCCGTCGGCAAGGGCGCCGCCTATGACCTGTTCCTGACGCGTACCCTGAAAAGTGCCCGGTTGGAGCGGGCCGAGACATCGGCGGCAGCGGTGGACCTGTTCTTCGATAAAGGCCTGGACGCCGCGGCGGGTGTGCGTCAGCCGTTGGAAAAGGTGGCCGCGGCCGACTCCCGTTATCGGGTGCTGGAGGGCGCGTTCACCGCCATTCGCCAGGCGATGGCCGTGCCTCGTCAGCGTGAAGCAGGTGCGGCCTATGTGAGGGCTTTCGTTGAGCGCAAGAAGGCCGAAGGCTTCGTCCACAGGGCACTCACCGCGAGCGGTCAAGCGGATGTGACCGTGGCCTCGTAAAGAGGTGCGGCACTGATTGCAGAGATGCCGTTGAAGGTCCGCAGATGGGCGAATAGAGCACGTCATCAAGGGCTGCACTGGGGCGTTTGCTGTCTGTTCGACACACTGGAAACGCCCCGGGCGGACCTGCTTTTCACTTAGCCGGCATGCTGTAGCAGCTCAATCAGCCGGGCATGCAGTGCGGGATCTCCACAGGCCACGACGGTGCCGCCGTTTTGCGCGGTACTTCCATCCCAGGCCGTCATTCGGCCACCTGCGGCCTCTATGATCGGGATCAATGCCTGTACGTCATAGGGCTGCAGTGCGGCCTCGACGATCACATCGACGAAGCCGGAGGCCAGCATGCAGTAGGCGTAACAGTCACCGCCAAAACGGACCAGCTGCGCCTGGCTGGCCACCTGTTCAAAGGCGTTTTTTCGTTCGATTGTGTCGAACATATCGGGTGTCGTGCACATCAGCCGCGCGGATGTGAGCTGGGAGCAGGCGCGTGTTTTCAACGCTGTGCCATTGCGCCAGGCACCTTGTGCGCTGCCGATGTACCGCTCACCGGTGAACGGCTGATTCATCACCCCTAATACCGGGCGCTGGCCATCATTGAGTGCGATCAGCGTGCCCCACAGGGGCAGCCCGGTGACGAAGGCCCGTGTGCCGTCAATCGGGTCCAGGACCCAGGTCAGTTCGCTTTCTCCAGCGTAGACGCCTTCCTCTTCACCGAGGATTCCATGTGTGGGGTAGCGGTTGCGGATCAGTTCACGCATGGCCTGCTCGGCCGCCTTGTCGGCCACGGTGACGGGGTCGAACAACCGGCCACCTTTGTCCTGTACTTCGATTGCCGTGCGGAAGTAGGGCTCAATGGCCGCGGCAGCCGCTTGCGCCAGTTGCTCGGCGAAATTCAGGTACTCATCGAGCTGATCGGTAGTGAGTGGCATCGGGGCGCACCTATATCCAGGTTGATTGATGAAGACTGCTGAAATGGCTCATTTTAATAGGCCACTAGATCAATGGCTTCAGGCCAAAAACTATTAGAGCTGCCCCCCCGCATTTGCCCCCGATTGCACACAGTACTCTGTTCGCTCCCTCCGGCTCGGGCAAGACCGCCACGCTCAACAACTTGCTCAATCAGGTGTATCTATGTTGGATTTAAGCTTCAGTAAACCGAGTGAGATCGTCAAGCGACTCTGCGATCGCCTGCGCACGGAGCGGCTGGCTCTGCAGATGACGCAAGCCGATGTGGCCGGTCGCGCCGGTATCGGGACCAATACCGTGTCCAACCTCGAAGCTGGGCGCAATGTCGGGTTCGAGAATGTGGTCCGTGTGGCCATGGTCCTTGGACGCACCAAGGAGCTGAAAGGACTGTTCTTGCCAAAGCTGGACAGCCTTGAAGACATTCGCCGATACGAAAACAGTGTCAATCGTCATCGTACCAAGAGGAAGTCCGACAATGCTTGAGCAAGTTGACGTCTACTACGATGGTTGGGGTGAACGTTGGCTGTGGGGCACGCTTGTGTCTACGACCGCCATCACCGGTCGCCCACAGATTGTGTTTGAGTACAGCAATGAAGCGAAGAGTAGAGGCCTGGAGCTGTCGTCCTACACACTTCCATTGGAGGGGCCCCAGTTACGTCGAGGCTTTGCGCCCCACCAGTTGGGCCTGCCAGGGCCTGTCTATGACTCGTTGCCTGACGGTTGGGGCATGCTGCTGATGGACCGGTTGTTCAGGCGCCGCGGCCTCAACACAGCACGTATAGGACCTCTGGGGCGGCTTGCCTGTATTGGCAATAATGCCATGGGGGCTATGTCGTTCGAGCCCGTGGCGCCCGAGGGACAGGAGCCGCAAGCGCATATCCCCCTTGAGCAGCTTGGGGTTGAGGTTCAGGAAGTTCTCAATGGTGAAGGTGGGGAATTCCTGCAGACGTTGCTGCTGGTGGGGGGCGCGCCTCAAGGTGCCAGGCCAAAGGCGTTGGTCTATCGCGATCCTCAAACCGGAGCCTTTACCACCGCCGCCAAGCTGGGCTATGAAGCCTGGCTGATCAAGTTCCCGGCAAAAGAAGAACATCCCGAGGTGTGTGCTATCGAAATGGTCTATGCCGAGTGCTTGCGCATGTGCGGCATCCAGACCCCGGACACGCAGCACTTCAGTCTGCCCAACGGGCTGGCAGCCTTCGCGAGTAAACGCTTTGATCGTATAGACGGTCAGCGCGTGCCCATGCAAAGCCTTGCAGCCTTTACCGGGGCCGACTACAAGTCACCGGGGTCCTTGGACTATGTCAACTTCTTGCGTGCGACACAGATGTGCACCAACGATGTGCGAGAGAAAGCTATCGCCTTCGAGCGTGCCATCTTCAATGTCGCGTTCAACAACCGAGACGACCACCCCAAAAACTTCGCCTACGTCATGTCGCCGTCCGGTGCATGGCAGCTGGCGCCGGCCTACGACGTGACTTTCTGCGAGGGACCG
Organism: Pseudomonas sp. GW821-FHT07G10; assembly: GCF_059418545.1. Taxonomy (NCBI): domain Bacteria; kingdom Pseudomonadati; phylum Pseudomonadota; class Gammaproteobacteria; order Pseudomonadales; family Pseudomonadaceae; genus Pseudomonas; species Pseudomonas sp. GW821-FHT07G10. The sequence continues at coordinate 22,037 of NZ_JBWKQB010000029.1, forward strand.
GGCGGTTATCACCAGATGGACGTGATGGGCGAGGCCTTGGAGATTGACCGAGACGCGATGCTCAGACTTGCAGACGAAGCAGAGGTCTCAGTGGAGACTGCTGGCGGCATCATTGACAGGATTTGCCGCGTCGCTAGCCAGTTTGCGACCATCGCCGAGAACATGTACCCACGCGCGATCACCCAGGACACCCTGGATACCATTCAAGGCCGAATCGACGAGAACATCGACCTGCTGCGCTAACGCCACTGCTCGCCTACAACTTCAAACGGGTGTTGAACCTGCTGGGCGGTGACGCCCTGATGGCGGCGATGAAGGTCTGAAGTGCAGTTGATGGCCCTCTGTATTCATCGCAGGGCATGGCGGAAATCTCAGCCTGGAAAACAGCCTCCACCTGACCGGTAAGCCAGGCGTGCGCGTACCTCACTCGGAGGGCAGGAAATCGGCCCTCCATCTGGATTACCAGCACCGGCGACCTCAGAATTCCAAAGTGGTGGCGGGGATTAGTTTGGATGCGGCGGATGAAACAGTGGGCACTACGTCAATCACGCGGGTGTGGTAGGCAGTGAGGCTTTCACGATGGCCGATGCTGACCAGCGTGATATTGGTGGCCGCCAGCGCTTCGTACAACCGTCGCTCGGCATCGTCGTCCAGGCCCGATGTGGCTTCATCGAGGAACAGCAACGGTGGCCGAATCAATAATGCGCGGGCCATGGCCAGACGCTGTTGTTCGCCGGGGCTCAGGCGCCGGCTCCAGTCATCGGTGCCGTGCAACGGCAGATGCTGCAACTCTGCCAGTTTGAGTACTTCTTCCAGGCGCGTTTCATCAATATCGATTGCGCTGGCCTCGCCCTGTTGATGCAAGAGTTCATACAGGGAACCACTGGGTAGATAAGGCCGCTGCGGCAGAATGAGCAGGCCATCGCGGTCCAGTTCGGCGCGACCCTGGTGCCGTGGCCACAATCCCGCCAGTGAGCGCAGCAGGGTGGTCTTGCCCACGCCGGAAGGGCCACGCAGCAGCAGCCGTTCGCCGGGTGCCAGTGTCAGCGTCAGCGTTTCGAACAGCGGTAAACCGTGCTCATTCAACGGTGCAAAGTCATGCAACCGCAGGCCGGCTGTACGACGGGTAACGGGGTCGACCGGGGCGGGCAGTGCGTCGAGTTCACGCCAGAAACTGCACAGGCGCGCCTTGGTCGCGCGCCATTCGGCGATTTGCGGGTAGCTGTGAATCAGAAACGACAGCGAGGCCTGTATTTCGCCAAAAGCCGAAGCGATCTGGGTCAGTTGCCCCAGTTGAATCTCCCGCGAGAAGAAGCGCGGTGACACCAGCAACAATGGCAAGGTAAAGGCGAATCGCTCATACGCCGCATTGATGCCCAGCAGGTGTTTTTTCGAGCGAACCAGCTTGCCGTAGTTGCTCAGCAGCAGTCCCAGTTGTCCCAATAACTGCTTGCTTTCCCAACCCTGACCACGGGAAAGGGCGACATTCTCGGCGTCTTCACGCAGACGCGTCAGGCCGAAACGAAAATCCGCCTCACGACGTTGTTGCAGGAAATTGAGCCCGATCAGCGGTCTGCCGATCCAGTGCGCGATGCCGCTGCCGATCACGGCGTAGATCAAGGCGAGCCACAACATATAGCCGGGGATGGCGACGGCATGTCCGGCGACTTCGAATTCCAGCGTGCCGGAAATGCGCCACATGATCATGCTGAACAGCACCACCAGAATGATCGCCTGAAGCAGGTTCAGGCCCAGGTCCAGGGTCTGCTCGACGAAGATCTTGCAGTCCTCGGCAATGCGCTGATCGGGGTTGTCGTAGGTCACGCTGTGAAAACGGCTGCGGTAGTAGCGCTGGTTGTCGAGCCACTTGGCGAGAAAGGCCTGGGTGAGTTTTTCTCGCCAGTTGATCAGCAGTCGTTGTTGAACCTGGAATTTGGCCATGGTGCAGGCAATGAAGGCGACGTCGAGCACCAGCAACTCCACGACGTGATAACCGAACGCGGCGGCATCCAGGCTTTGCAACGAGTTGTAAAAGCCCAGGCTCCACTCGTTCCAGCGCACCTGGATCGCAATGATCCCGGCCACCGCCAGCATGGCCATGGCGAGGGTCAGCCAGGCGCGACGACGGCCTTCAGCCGACCAGTAAGGCGCGGCCAGCAACTTCATATCATGGATGAACATCAGAGCGTCCTGCCTGGCAAACTCGGGGGATGACCCGCCGTGTTGAGTCTTCGGAATTCAAAAAACGTGGTAGGTTAACAGTTCTCAAACTCAGTTACGAAGCCTCATGACGTCTCTTCAAGCCACCGCCCGAATGCTCGACGAAACCCTGCTCGATCAGTTGTTTCGTTTCGAGGGTGCCTTTCTGCGCAGCACCTGCCGACTGAGCAGCCATATCGAAGGCCGTGGGTTGATTGAGTTTCGCGAGCCGCAAACCTGCACCGAGTTGTTGGGTCTTTACGCTCACTACTATCCCGCCGCGCCCCGGGCCGCGTTGGTGTCGCAATGGTCGATGGACTTGATCTGCGTAACACTGGCGTTGCCGCTGGCCGCCGCTGCGCAGCATCTGCGCTGTGTCGTGCGTGATCCTCATGTGGTGCTGGAAAACGGCATGCCCGTGGCTCAGGTGTTTGTTGCCGGTCAACTGCTGCCATTGAACGACCCGTTGGGCTTCGCGCAACAACTGCTGACTGACGACATGGCGCCTCTCGTGCAGGCACTGGCCAGCGCCGGGCGGGTAGCCCAGCGCCTGCTGTGGAACAACGTGGCGGCCGCCATCGATGTCGCGCTCGATTACTTCCAGATGCCGCACGCGCCGCAATGGCGTGATCATCTGTTCCGGGAGCGGCACTGGGCCGATGGCACGCGCAATCCGCTGTACGGCTTCCTGCAACTGGCCCCCGGCCCGAGCGGCGTCCCGTTGCTGATGCGCAAGGTGTGCTGCTTGCACCACCAACTCGGTGATGCGCGCCCGTACTGCGACAACTGTCCGCTGGTGCCGGGCGCTGGCATCACAGCGCCTCATCAGGCATAAGCCGCGTGGGCTTCGACCTGGGTCAGACGGCCGTTCTCGACTTTCAGTACCCGGTCGGCCTGTTGGAAATAAGCGTCGTCGTGGGTTATCACGATCACGGTTTTGCCCCGGGCCTTTAGTTCCGGCAACAGCTCCATATAAAACACGCGCTTGAAGGTCGGATCCTGGTCGGCGGCCCATTCATCGAACAGATAAAACGGCTTGTCGTCCAGATAGGCCGATACCAGCGCCAGTCGCTTGCGTTGACCCGTGGACAGCTCCACGGTAGAAAAGCGGTCGTCGACGATGCTGACTTTATGCCCCAGCCCCAGGGCTTTCACATAGCGGGTAGCCTCGGCGGTGCGGTGTTCGGCGTCCGGGCCGTCGTCGCCCAGCAGATGTTCGAATAGATGGAAGTCGGCGAACACGGCGGCAAAGTGCTGACGGTATTGCTCGCGGTTGTCGTCGTCCACTTCCACGCCGTTCAGCATTACACAGCCGGTTTCCGGTGCATAAAGCCCAAGCATCAGCATTGACAGCGTGGTCTTGCCACTGCCGTTGCCACCCACCACAAACACCAGTTCGCCCTGTTCAAGCGCCAGGTCCACCGGCCCGAGCATGAAGGGATGATCCTCGTGTTCGCCGGGATAGCGGTGGCATACACCGTTGAGCAACAGGCGCATCGGACCTTCACTGGCGAATACATTACCGACCGGCGCGGCCACCTGGGCTTCGGTGCTCAACTCGGCATCCAGTTGGCGAATGCGGTTCAGTGCGATACTGGCCTGACGCAACGAGGGCAGGGCGATCATCAGGTCGGATATCGGCCGCACCAGATACAGCAACGTCACGGTGAAACTGGTCAGCACGGTGATCGGTTGCGGCAGCCAGAACGGCACGACAAACAGCAGCACGCCAAGGTTGAGGTAGAACAGCAGCGTGCCGAGGTTGGCCACCACCGAATACCCGGCCATGCCGCGCAGGAACCGCACGCGAAACTCATCGGCGCCCGGACGGATGACCCGCTCGACGAAGGCTTCGCCACGGGCGTTGTTCAGCTGCAATTCCTTGCTGCCTTCGATCAGGCTGCGAAAGTGCTGGTAGAGCACATCCTTTTGTTGCCGCACCCGTTCCAGATGGCTCAGCGGCCCGCGTTCGGCCAAGTGAAACGCCACCAGACCGACCAGCAAAAACAACGCCAGAATCGCCAGCAACGACCACGACAGCCAGGCCAGATAGGCAAAGCACGCCAGGGTCACCACAGCGTTGACGAACAGCAGCGGCACCCACTCGAACGCCGCCGTAAAGGTGTGCACATCTTCGGTGAGGATCACCAGCAAACGGTGTTTGCCCATGCCTTGCAGGCGTTTGAGCGGGGTGGCGAGTAGCTTGCGCGACAAGTCGATGCGCATCTGGAAAATCGCGCTTTGGGTCAGGTGCAGCAGCGACAACTCCGAGCAAAGTTTGCTCACCAGCATGCCGGCACACAGCCCGAAAAAACCCAGGGCCAGTTCCGGCAATTGCTGCGGGTTGGCCAGCCCGCGGTTGATCAGGATCACCAGCCCCGCACTGGCCAGACCGCCCAGTGCGCCGGTGATCGAGGCCAGTGCCAGCAGGCGTGCCGATTGGCGGTAGAGATAAAGAATCAGGTTCATGCGACGGTTTCCGTCGAGGCCACGGCCAGCGACTTGTTGAGTTGTTCATGGAAGGCGGATTGCCCGAGGATCGTGTCGTGATCGGCGGCGACCTGATGATGACAGGTTCGTTGGCTGATCGCGTCCCACTGCGCCGGCAGGGTCGGGCGCTCGACGAGGGTCTGTTCGGCCCACCACAGGTGCAGGGTGGCACGCACGGTGGGCACTGAATAGCCGTTGACCCAACGGCGCGCGTCGGCCATCACCTTCAAGGTTTTCTCGACGTACGCCAGCGGTGCATTGAGGCTCAGGCTGTTGGCGCTCGACCATTGCAGCAGAGCGAAACGCAATTGATCCACGCGACCCAGCTCAGCTGTGGCTGTGCGCAGTTCCGTCAAACGTTCCGGGGCGAGTGTGGTCAGTCGTTGGCGACTGTCGCTGCTCAGCTCTTGTTGCACGATGGTGTATAGCGCATCCCACGCCAGCGATTCGTCCTCGGCGTGGAAGGTGCTATCGAACAGTCCCAACCACTCAACCGTTTGCCCTTGCGCCTCCAGTTGCCGGGTCAGCTCCAGCGCGAGCAATCCGCCCATGGACCAACCGCCCAGGCGATACGGACCTTGCGCCTGAATCTGCTGGATCTGCGGCACGTATTCACTGGCCAATGTGACGAGGTCTTGGCTGCGCAACGACTCGGGCAGCGCAATGCCATACACCGGCCTGTCCTTCGGCAATCCGGCGACCATCGGCACATAGTGATGAACACCGCCCTCAGGTTGGTGCAGGCAAAATAGCGCTGGCTGTCCTGCTTCGCCGGCCTGCAAGGTAATGACCGTCGTATGGTCGTCGGGCTGGGTAATCTGTCCGGCAAGCCCGATCAACGTCGGGTGCTGGAAGATCACGTTGACCGGCACTTCAATGCCGAGCGTGGCGCGCAACCTGGCGGTCATGCGCACCACCAGCAACGAATGGCCGCCGAGGGCGAAAAAATCGTCGTGGCGACCGATCACTTCGGCTTCCAGCAGCTCTTGCCACACCGCCGCGAGCACCTGTTCGACATGTCCTTCGGGCGCTGCGTAAGCCGCGAGGCTGCGGTTTGGCGCACGGGCCAGCAAGGCACGATGGTCGACCTTGCCATTGGCGGTGCGCGGCAGTTGCGCCAGCCACTGAATGTCGGCGGGAATCATGTGCGCCGGCAACAGCGCCGCCAGGGATTCGCGCACGGCACTGGCCTGAAGTTGAGTGGTCGATTCGATGAAAGCACGCAAGCTCGGCTCGGCCTGGGTGGTGTCCAGCAACACCACCGCCAGTTTGGCGCTGCTAACGTTGCACAGCGCGGTTTCGACTTCGCCCAGCTCGATACGGTAACCGCGCAGTTTGATCTGCGAGTCGGTGCGCCCGAGGAACCGCAGTTGTCCGTCCAGATCCTGCCAGGCGAAATCGCCGCTGCGATACAGACGCTGACCGTCGAGGGATGGATGACTGGCCCGGATGAATTTCTCGGCGGTCATCTGCGGCAGGCCCAGATAACCTTCGGACAAGCCGGGTCCGGCAATGTGGATTTCACCCTTGATCCCTCGGGTCACAGGGGCGCCGTCGCTGTCGAGCAAGTACACCCGAGTGTGGGCAATGGCGCGGCCGATGGGCACAGTCGCCGCGTCTTGATCGGGCTGGCAGAGCGCGACGGTACTCCACACCGACGCCTCCGTCGGACCGTATTCGTTGTACAGCTGTGCACCGGGTTGGCGGCGATAGTGGCTGTCGACCAGCGCTGGCGGGCAGCTTTCTCCGGCGACGATCGTAGTGTTCAGCGGACTCGGGGCATCGCCCAATTCGTCCAGTAACAACGCGTACAACGAAGGCAGGGCCAGCAGGTGCGACACGCCGTGGCTGCGGATCAATCGGGCCAGTTGTAGCGGGTCTTTCTGTTCGGTTTCGCTGGCCAGGTGCAGGCAACCGCCCTGGGCCAGGCTCCAGAACAGCCCGGCGATGGAGCTGTCGAAGGCGAACGACGACAGCAGCAGGAAGCGTTCCACCGGATGCGGATACCCCGCCAGTCGCGCCGCCAAAGAGTGTAGGGCGTTGGCATGGCTGATGATCACGCCCTTGGGTTGGCCGGTGCTGCCAGAGGTATATATAAGGTAGGCCGGTTGATCCCGTGAGACTGTCGGCTCGTCCCGTAACGGCACTGTCGGCATCGCTTGATCAATCGCCAGTGCGCTCGGTTGCCAGTCTGCCGGCAAGTCTTGTATACGGGAGTGGTGGGTCAGCACCAGGCGTGCCTGGCTGTCGCGCAGAATATGCTCGATACGCTCGGCGGGATACGCCGGATCGATCGGCACATAACAGGCACCGGCGCGCAGAATCGCCACCAGCGCCACCACCGCACCGATGTCGCGCGGCAGGAAGTGTGCGATCCGCGCTCCGGGTTCCAGGCCTTGGGCGAGCAGTTGCTGGGTGAGGGCGCTGACGCGCTGATCCAGCTCGGCGTAGCTCAAGGTGCCGCTCGGCCCGGTGACTGCCGGGCGTTGGGCGTTAGTGGCCGAACCCTGAGCGAAGCAGGCGGCCAGGTTGGGCAGGGCGAAGGTGGCGGCATAAAGTTGTTCTTGCGCCGGGCTGAGGGGTGGCGAAGTGGCCAGTGCGCCGGTCACGCGTTGTTGCTCGGCGGCGCTGCAGGTTGCCAGTCGGCTCAGGCTGGCGGACGGCTCACGCAGGCTGTGCTCGATCACGCTCAGCAGTTGCCCGGCAAGAATATCGACATGGGCTGGCGTGTAGAACGCGGCATCAAAATGCAGCGATAAAGCATTGGATGAACGCGGCTGATACTGCAAAAGCAGCGCACAACCGGCGCTGACGCTGTCGGCCTGTTCGATCTGCCAACCGGCATCATTCAGGGCGCTGTGCGGCACGACCGCGAGTTCGCGAAAACCCACGCCGGACAGCGACGGTACATTGCTCAAGTGGCTCGGGTAGCTGTCCCGGGCATCATTGAGCAGGCCGACGCGCTCGGTCAGTTGCTGGCACGACGCGGCAAACGATAGCTCGGGTGCGGTGTCGATTGTCAGCGGCAACGGTTCGGAAAAAAGGCCGAGGGCATCGCCCAACACTTCCGGGCGCGCCTGGTTCTCATAGGCCAGCGTCAGGCGCTCGGCTTCGCTATAGCGCTGCCACAAGGTTAACCAAGCGGCGAGCACGACCGTCCCTGGACTGACGCCGAGACTGGTCGCCTGCTGATCGAGGCGTTGCAGACTCGAGTCGTCGAGACTCAGTTGCAAACGGCCAGGGTTGATCAGCCCGGTGGGCGCCGAGTTTTGGCGCTGCCAAGGCAACGGCACGTCTGCGACCACCGCGTTGAACTGCTCATCCCAGAACTGCCGGCCCTGATCGTCCACCGACTCCAGACGCCAGGCAGCATAGTCGGCGTATTGCAGCGGTGGCTCTTGAGGCGCTGCTTGCAAATAGCCCCGCGCCCATTCTTCGCTGAGGTAGCCCAGGCTGGTGCTGTCCAGATGCAAGGCCGGCAGGTGCAAGGTGGCTGACTGGGTGTCCACGTTCAGTTCGATGCCCAGCGCCTGCCAATCATCAATCGAATCGTCGATCACCTGCATTGGCAACGACAGGCCCGGCAGTTGTTGATAACGGGTACGCAGAATTTCGTGGCGCTGCATCAACGCCAGCAAACTGGTTTTCAGCCGTGAGCTGTCCAGTGGTTGTTCGCTGCGAATGCGCAGCGTGGCCCGCTGCGCTGACGGAGCCAGACGAGTTTGTTGCAGGCGCCACAGGTGCGCCTGTTGCGGCGACAGTTCGAAGCCTTCGAATGGCGTGTCTTCGTGAGTCTGAGTCATGCTGAGACCTGTACAAAAAAGTGGGACATGAGCGCGAGGGTCGACGGGCCGAAGGCAATCATTGTTCGGCATCCTTCACGACACTGCGGCGACGGGCCTGGCCCAGGGTGCTCTGACGCGCGCTGCCGGCTTCACGCAGCGCGGCTTGAGCCTGATCGCGGCGGGTCTGTTGCAGTTGATTGAGAGGCAGCAGCAACTGGGCGACGCTGGTGTCGGCGTTCAGGACGAGTTGCTCCAGCAGGCAGACGAACAGGCTGTCGAGCAGTTCGATGTAGGCACTGGCGTAACGCCCGGTGTCGTAGTCGTACACCACCAGCAGGCCTTCGCCGTCATCCACGACGTTGATCAGCAGGTCCACATCCGAGGCCTGAGGTTCCAGTTCTCGCTCGCTGATCGCCAGCCCCGGCAGATGCAGGTCCTGCTGACGGGTGTTCTGTACCACCAGTTTGACCTGGAAGAACGGCGTGTGACGTGCGTCCCGCTGCGGCAGCAAATCGGCCACCAGGGCGTCGAACGGCAAGTCTTGATGGGCAAAGGCATCCAGCGCGACGCGGCGGGCATCTCGGAGCAACTCATCGAACGTCTGCTGTGGCGTGACGCGGCAACGCAGAACCAACTGGTTGACGAAGAAGCCGACCATGTCTTCGGTTTGTTGCTGATGACGGTTGGCGATGTCGGTGCCCACCAGCAGGTCTTCGCGCCCGGTTTGCTGATGCAGCAACACCTTCAGCGCACTGTGCAGCACCATGAATGGCGAAGCCTCGCGAGCCGTGGCCAACTCGCCGATGGCCCGGGCCAGCGACGCCGGCAGGCGACTGCGATGACGCGCGCACCCGCCGTGGTCGCGGGTCTGGGCGCCCGGCAACAACAGTGGCGCCGGGGTGGCTTGCAACTGCTGGCGCCAGTAGTCCAGTTGTTGCTGCCAGACCGGGCCCGGCAGGTGCGTGCGTTGCCACACGGCGAAGTCGGCGTATTGCAGGGCCGGGGTGGCTATGCGAGGAGCGGCGGTGCCGAAACCGATGTAGTCCGTGGCCAGTTGCTCCACCAGTTGTGCAATCGACCAGGCGTCCACCGCAATGTGGTGCATGGCGATGGCCAGCACATGAGTCTGCGCCTCCAGTTTCAGTAATCGCGCCCGAATCAATGGCGCCTGCGTCAGGTCGAACGGTTGGCCGAAGACCTCGGCCAATTGCGCCTGGATGGCCGGCTCCTGTTCGTGCGCCAGGACATGTTGCAGGTCGGTGACCGGCAAGGCAAACGCCTGCGCTGCTTCGATCCGCTGCCACGGTTCGCCATGATCGCTGTGCACGGTGCTGCGCAACACTTCATGGCGGGCGATCAGTTGTTCGAACGCCAGGCGCAAGGCTTCGACATTCAGCGCGCCGGTCAAGGTCAGAGCGAACGGAATGTTGAAACCGCTGGAGCCAGGGTTCAGTTGCTCAAGGAACCACAACCGCTGTTGGGCAAACGACAACGGCAGCGGTTGCGAACGGTCTGCCACGGTGATCGCTGGCAGGGTCAAAGGCGCCCTCTGCAAGCGAGCGCAGTCGATGGCGCGTGCGAGGTTTTCCAGCACCGGGTGATCGAACACCGCACGCAACGGCAGGTCCACGGCGAGCTGGCTGCGAATCCGCGAAACCACCAGCGTCGCCAGTAGCGAGTGTCCGCCGAGGGCGAAGAAATTGTCGTCGGCACCAATCGCCGACACGTTGAGGATCTGTGCCCAGATTGCACCCAGTTGCTGCTCGGTGTCGCTGCTCAGCAGTCGTTGTTCGCTCAGGTCGCTACTGTCCAGCGCACGTGCGGTCAGCAGTTTGCGGTCGACCTTGCCGTTGGCGTTCTGCGGCAGTGCTTCCAGTTTTTGCCAATGCGCGGGCACCATGTACGACGGCAGACGTTGGGCCAGCCATTCGCGCAGCACCGCCACCGGCGTGTCGTCGCCGGTCCAGTACGCGACCAGTTGCAAGTCGCCTCGAAGGTCGGCATTGACGATTACCACTACCGCTTGCACGGCAGGATGACGACCGAGGTGATCTTCGATTTCACCCAGTTCGATCCGATGGCCACGGATTTTCACCTGCTGATCGCGGCGACCGAGGAACTCGATCACCCCGTCCGCACGCCAGCGTCCCAGGTCACCGGTGCGGTAGAAACGCGCACCGGGTTCAAACGGATGTGCGACAAACGCTGCTCGGGTTTTCTCCGGATCGTTGAGATAGCCGCGACCGACGCCGACACCGCCGACGCAGATTTCCCCCGGTACACCCACTGGCACGGGCCGCAACGCGGCGTCCACCAGGTACAGATGATTGTTGGCGGTCGGCCGGCCAATCGGCATGGCAGTGCCGCCTTCTTCAGGCACAGAAGTCAGCGGGTGGAACGCCACGTCATCCGAGCACTCCGCCGGGCCATAGGCATTCATCAGCGGCACATGGGCAAAGCGGCTCAGCCAGGCCTGGGCCAGCGCCGGAGGCAGGGCTTCGCCGGTCGGCAGCAACCAGCGCAGCGCCAACAGTTGCGTGTCGGTGCGGGCGAGGTCGAGCAGGGCGCGGATCATCGTCGGCACGGCTTCAAGCACCGACAGTTGTTGGTTCTCCAGCGCTTGCAGCAGGCGTTCGGGGTCGTGGGCAATCACGTCCGGCAGGATGTGCACGGTGGCGCCGAGTATCGGTGCGGCGAGGAACTGCCAGACCGAAATGTCGAATGCCGGGGAGGCGGTCTGGGCAATCCGGTCCGCGCTCGACAGGCCCAGCGTCGGCACCTTGCCGAAGATGTTGTTGAGCATGCCCCGTTGTTCGACCATGGCACCTTTCGGCGTGCCGGTGGAGCCTGAGGTGAAGATCACATAGGCCAGATCATCAGGGCTGCCCGCCACGTTGAGTGGCGTTGCATCGCCCGCCAGCCACAGGGCTTCGGTGCGCAGGCGACTCGGGGTCGCGGAGCTGGTGGCCAGTGCCGGGTCGATAACCGAGTCGGCACTTTCGCTGGTCATCAGAATCTTCGCGCCGGACAGTTCGAGGATTTCACTCAGACGCTGTGGCGGATGCTTGATGTCCAGCGGCAGATAAGCCGCGCCAGCCTTGAGCACGGCGATCATCATGCTCAGCAATGGCAACCCGCGTTCGGCGGCCAAGGCCACCAGCGTGTCACGACCGGCGCCGGTTTCGATCAGCGCACGAGCGAGGCGATTCGAGCGCTGATCCAGCTCGGCGTAACTCAGGCTGTCGGCACCACACACGGCAGCAATGCGCTGCGGATGCTCCGCCACTTGCCGGGCGAACAGCTCGGCGTAGGTTTGATCCAGCGGGAAGTCGAGTTCACTGCGGTTCCAGTCCACCAGCAGGGTCTGGCGTTCGTCCGGCGTCAGCAGCGACAGCGTTGCCAGTGGCGCGTCAGGCTGCGCAACCATTTGCGTCAGCAACTGACGCAGGTGGCCGAGCATGCGTTGCACGGTATCGGTGTCAAAACGCGCGGCGTCGTAGGTCAGGCGAATGCCCAGGCGATCGCCGGGGTAGAGCACCACGGTCATCGGGTAGTTGGTGTGCACGCGGTCTTCGTAGATGTCGACGTTGAAGTCGACCTGGCGGTCCGACAGGCCGGCGTCGAACGGCGCGTTTTCGAACACCACCAGGCTGTCGAACAGCGAGCGACCGTGCTCGATTTCACTCCAGCGCTGGATGTCCACCAGCGGCGCATGTTCGTAGGCGCGCAACTCGAAGTTGTGCGCGAACAGCGCTTGTAGCCACGGCACCACGGTTTGCGAATCGTCGACCTTGACCCGCAACGGCAGGCTGTTGATGAACAACCCGACGATGTCTTCCACGCCCGGCAACTCCGTCGGACGTCCCGACACCGTGACGCCGAACAGCACGTCGTCGCTGCCGCTGTAACGGGACAACAGCAAGGCCCAGGCGCCCTGAATCCAGGTGTTGGGCGTGAGCTGATGCTGTTGGCACAACGCGGTCAATGCACGGGTGTCGGCAATCGACAGGGTGACGTCCAGGTTGGCCACCGCTTCGACCGCTTGCTCGGTCACGGCCGGACGATCCACCACCAACGGCGTCGGTGCGCTGAAACCGGCCAGTTCGCGGGTCCAGAATTGTTCAGTGATGGACGTATCCTGGCATTGCAACCAATGGATGTAGTTGCTGAACGGCGGCAGCAACGGACGCGCCACAGGCTGGCCCAATACGCGTGCCTGGTAGTGGGCGAACAGGTCAGCCATCAACAGACCGAAGCACCAGGCGTCGGTCAGGATGTGATGAAAGCTGCGCACGATCAGGAACTCCTGATCGGCCACCTGGAATACCCGAAGGAAGGTCAGCGGCGGGCGGCGCATGTCGAAACCGTGCCGGCATTCGGCGTCCAGCACGGCGTCCAGTTGGCGCTGGCGGGTTGCTTCGTCGAGGTGACGCCAGTCGTACCAGGCGAAGGCCGGGTCGGTGTCGTGGTAGACACATTGCAGCGCCGCCTTGCCGTCTTGCCACCAGAACCCGGTGCGCAGCATCGGGTGCCGGGCCAGTTGCCGGGCCCAGGCGTATTCGATGGCGCTGCGGTCCAGTTCGCCGTCCCAGCGATAACGTTGCTGCATCAGGTAAATGCCGCTGTTGGGGCGCAGCAGCGTGTGCAGCAACATGCCTTCCTGCATCGGCGACAGGGGCAGCAGGTCGTCGATGCCAGCCCAGTCGAAGTTCGCGCCCATGGCCGTGAGATCGTGGCCGGCGGCGCGGCACAACGGGAACGCGTGGGCACCCGGGATGGCTTGCTCGGCGTCGGCGGCCAGCAGGGCCAGCCGCTGCTCCAGCGCCTCGGCCCAGTGTTCGGCGCCTGGGCCACGGCAGTCGATTTGCAGTTGACCGTGTTGCAGGCTGACGTACAGGGTCAGCCCGGTGGCATCGATTGGCGCGCTGGCGGCGATGACCTCGCCCAACGGCCCTTCAGGGGCCTGCCATTCGCCGGCCATGACAATATGCACGGTTGGCTGCGGCAGGCTCAGCAGCGGTTCGCGCAAGTAGTCGTTGTCGGCCAGGTAACGCAGCACGCCGTAGTCGTCACCGGTGTGTGGGGCGGCGGCCAGTTGCGCGTCGATCTGGCCAAGTAACTGCGCGGCGCTGCCGGTGGGTGTCACGCTCAGACGCAGGGGAACGGCGTGGCTCAGCACGCCAATCACTGTGGCCGGGTTGAAGTCGGTGCGGCTCAAGGGACTGGTGAGCGGCAAACGGGCACGCTCGCAGCGACCGCGCTCCAGGGTCAGCCAGACGTCTTGTTCGGCACTTTGCTGCGCCAATTCGGCAGCGACGGCGGTGGCCACCAGCGATGCCCACGGTGCGTGACTGCGGCGTTGCAGCAGTTTCAGACGAGCGCTCAGTGGCGCCGAGATCTGCACGCGGCTTTCAGTCGCCACGTTGTCCTGCGTAGTTGATGGCAGGGTTTCACCGGCGTATTGCAGCCAGTATTCCCAGGCCGATTCCAGACCGTCTTCATCGCGGGCGCAGCGGTTTTGGTGTTCGGCCCATTCATCCAGATTACCGCCGTGACGCGGCAATTCGATCGCACGATCGTATTGCGCTTGAGCCACGGCCAGCGCCAGGTCGGTCATCAGCAAAGCCCAGGAACTGGCATCCAGACGCAGGGCGTGGGTAACCAACAGCACGGCGTCGCCCTGCGCCGACAGGCAGGCGTGCCAGCCTTCGCCTGCCACGTGATCCAGCGTGGCCAGGGTGGCTTCGGCCAGCTCGGCCAGTGCGTTCGAGTTATCAACGATCAGTGGCTGACAACTGGCGCTGACCGGTTTCGGCATGCTCGGCAGGCTTTGCGCCCAGCGGCCGTCCGCCTCTTGGCTCAGTCCCAGTTGCAGCGCACGGTGTTGCTGTTGCAGGGCCAATATCGCGCGGTTCAGCACCTCCAGGCTGATCGGCGCATTCAACGCCACACAGCGCCAGTCTGCCGCTAACGGGCCGGCTTCGAGGCGGGCATGTTGGCCCGCGGTCAGCGGAACATTGCGTGCAACACTGCTGGTGTCCCGGCTGTAGTTCGCGCCTTGACTGATCACCGCAGAAATCTCGGCAATGGTTCGATTTTCGAACAACTGCTTGGGCGTCAGCTTCATGCCGCGCTGGTGGGCGCGCGCGATGATTTGCAGGTTTAGAATCGAATCGCCGCCCAAGGTAAAAAAGTTGTCATGAATGCCGACGCGCTCAACTCGCAACACATCCTGCCAGATCTCGGCGAAAGCGATTTCCACCGCATCGCGCGGGGCTTCGTAGGTGTCCTGGCTGGTCGGGGCGTCGGGCAATGGCAGGCGGGCGATGTCCGCTTTGCCATTGGCGTTCAGCGGGATCGCATCCAGCGCGATGAAGTCCGCCGGCACCATGTAATCCGGTACGCGCAGGGCCAGGTCATAACGCAGTTTTTCGGTGGACATCGAGGTGCTGGCCACCAGCCAGGCGATCAGCCGCGGTGTCTCGTTGGCCGGTTGCACAACACGGACCAGCACTTGCTGAATGTTGCTCGACAGGCGTTTGATTTGCGCTTCGACTTCGCCCAGCTCAATGCGGTAGCCACGCAGTTTGATCTGGTTGTCGACGCGCCCGAGGAACGCCAGTTCACCGGATTCCAGCCAACGCACTCGGTCGCCGGTACGGTAGGCGCGGGGCAGGTCGGCAACGGCCGTGAAGCGAGCGGCGGTTTGCGCCGGATCGCCCAGATAGTCCATGGCCAAGCCTTCGCCGCCGACCCACAGTTCACCTGGCACACCGACCGGCACGGCGTGACCGTGGCTGTCGAGTACCCGCAGTTGGCGGTTCGGTTGCGGATGGCCCAGCGGTTGTACGCCGGCCAGTGGCTGGTCGATGCGCGACAGGCAAATGCCCACGGCGCTTTCGGTCGGGCCGTAGTGGTTGTAGACCGCCAGTTGCGGACTAAGCCCTCGGATCGTGTCGAGCAACGTACCTTGCAGCGCTTCGCCACCGAGCAACAAAGCGCGACGTGGCAGCAGGTTGGCGTCGGGGCGAGCGGCGAGCAAACCGTGCAAGTGGTTGGGCGTGAGCTTGACCAGATCCGGTGTGAACTCGGCAAAACACTGCGCCAGGGCGTTCGGGTCGGCACGGGTATCGTCGTCCACCAGCAACAGGCTGCCACCGCTGACCAGCGCACCGAACAGCTGGGTGTAACCGAGGTCCGCCGCCAGGGTCGAGAGCAGCGCGTGGCGCCACGGTTGTTCCGCCTCGGCGCAACCCAACTCGGCGAGAATGCCCGTGATATAGGCGACGATGGCGCGGTGGGACAGGCGTACGCCTTTGGGCGTACCGGTGGAGCCGGAGGTGTAAATCACATAGGCGCAGGCCTGTTGATCCACTGCGGGCAGGTCGATGCCGGTGGCGCGGGCCGAGGCGTCGATCACCTGTGCCGCGGCGGTGTCGAAGGCCGGCGAGCCGATGATGAAGTCCACGTCGGCACTGGCCATCAGCGCACTCAGGCGCGAGGCTGGTTGGCCCAGGTCCAGCGGCAGGAAGCAAGCGCCGGCCTGCATCACCGCCAGCAGTGAGACCACTGTGTCATTGCTGCGGGGCATGGCCAGCGCTACGCGATCACCCTGTTGCAGGCCGCGCTGGCGCAAGGCGCTGGCCAGTCCGGTCGAGGCTTCAAGCAGTTCGCCGTAGCTCAAGACGCCATGGGTGTCGCGAACGGCTTCACGTTCGGGATGGCGGCGAGCCTGGGCGGCGATCAGTTCGTGCAGCGGAGCATCAGGCAATTCGAGGGTCGCGCCGTTGCCCCAGGTCCAAGTCAGGCTCAGTTCCTGCGCCTGGCACAGCGGCACCTCGGCCAGCGGTCGATTGGCGTCGCGGCTCAGTTCTTCGAGCAGCACCACCAATTGCTCCAGCAGGCGGGCACCGGCAGCATCGGACAAGCGTTTGCGCTGATGCACCAGATGCAGCTGCAAGCTGTCGCCTTCCATCGATGCGATCAGCGACATCGGATAGTTGTTGCGCCCGCCGGTGTGGCGCGAAGGCGCGGTGTGGTCGGCGTCCGGCAGTCCGACGAGGCCATCGTCGATCTGATCCAGCTCCCGGGGGAACGGGAAGTTTTCAAACACCATGATCGCTTCGAACAACTCGCCACCGGGCGGCAGCGCGGTCAACGCCCGCAGACTGGCCAGCGGTGTGTGTTCGTGCTCGCGCATTTCGGCGTTCCAGTCCTGGATGCCCGCCAGCCATTGGCCAACGGTCGGCGCATCGTCCCAGCGCACCCGTAATGGCAAGGTGTTGATGAACAGACCGACCATGCGCTCGACGCCGCTCAGCCGCTGCGGACGCCCGGCCACGGTGACGCCGATCAAGGCCTCGTCGCTACCGTTGTGGCGGCCCAGCAGGTAAGCGTAAGCCGCTTGCAGCAAGGTGTTGATGGTCAGGTTGTTGTCGCGGGCGAAACCGCTCAGGCGTGCAGTCGTTGCCGCATCCAGCACACGCAGATGTTCGGTGCAGGGCAGGTGCGCCTCCACCGGGTCGACGAGCAGGCCGCGCGGGTCGGACTCGGGCACGCGGGTGGTGTTGGCGAAGTCCGCCAGGCGGCTGCGCCAGAACTCATCGGCGGATGGGCGTTCGCTGAGGTAGGCCACGTAATCCTGGAACGGGCGCACCGTTTCCAGCGCCGCGTGCTGCCCTCGACGTGCCGCACGATACAGGTCGCGCCAGTCCGCCAGCAGCGAGCCGACGCTCCAGCCGTCGAGCAGCAAGTGATGGTGGGTCCACAACAACGACCAGTGGGCCTGGCCGTTTTGATCGTCCAGCCGCGCCAGGGTCAAACGCATCAGCGGAGCGGCACCCAGCTCGAAGGCCTGAGCGTGATCTTCCGCCGCCAGGGCTGTCAGCCCTTGCGGGTTGCCGCGCAAATCGACTTCGCGCAGCGGCAGATCGACTTCCTTGAGGATGACTTGATAGGCGTCGTCCAGCTCTTCCCAGAGAAACGCCGTACGCAATACCGCGTGGCGTTGCATCAGGGCCAGCCAGGCCTGACGGAAAG
This sequence comes from Pseudomonas sp. GW821-FHT07G10, assembly GCF_059418545.1. Taxonomy (NCBI): domain Bacteria; kingdom Pseudomonadati; phylum Pseudomonadota; class Gammaproteobacteria; order Pseudomonadales; family Pseudomonadaceae; genus Pseudomonas; species Pseudomonas sp. GW821-FHT07G10. The sequence continues at coordinate 39,550 of NZ_JBWKQB010000029.1, forward strand.
CGTTGAGGTCGAGGTCACCGGCCAGGGCGATGTTCATCTGCTGGTAGTAGACCCGGGACTCGGGAGCATAGGCCTCGTGGTACAGCAGACCTTTTTGCAGCGGCGTCAGCGAATAGATGTTTTCGATTTGGTCATGCATGGCAGCAGTGTTCAATCCAGAAAAACGTAGAGGCACGTGCGCCGCGGACGGCGCACTCTGAAGTCAAATTCAGGGCAATGACGGGGCTCACTTCTTCGGCCCCAGGCGTTTGAGCAGGGTGTCGAGGGTCGCCTGGTTCATGCCTTTGGCCAGCGGGAAGTCCGACGGCATCAGCGTCCCGGCCTGCGGGTCGAGGCAATGCCCGACCAGCGCTTGCAAGTGCTCAAGCAGGCGGCCAGGCAAGCGGCGGTCGGCGCTCGGGGTGACGCTGTGCCATTCGACACGCAGTACGCCGTCTTCCAGCCAGGCCACCACTTCACGGCCATGGGTCACCCGGTTGGCTAACGCCACTTCCGGCGGCGGGGTCAGGGTGCTGGCGCGCAACCAACCCTGCGGCGTTTGCTCATGCCCCAGGTAGTTGAACAGCACATCGCCACTGCCCGGCGGCAACTCGCCGCATTGACGCAGCAGCCCATGGCCAAGGCCCTGGCCCGGCACGGCGCGCAAGGCTTCCTTGGCGTTGCGCACCCGATCGCCGGGGGCTCCGCTGGAATTCACGCGCAACGGGAACAGGGTGGTGAACCAACCGACGGTGCGGCTGACATCCAGGCCTTCGAACGGCGCATCGCGGCCATGGCGCTCCAGATCCACCACGATGTCGGCGCGGCTTTCGGCTTCCGCCAGGGTGGCGGCGAGGGCGGCAATCAGCAGTTCTTCCGGTTGCGTGCGGTACGCGGCCTGGGACTCGGTCAGCCATTGGTGGGTGCGGGTGGCATCCCAGCGAGCCGACAACGTCTGCCGCTCGGCGACTGTGGCCACCGGCGGGATGTTCGCGGTGGTCTGGGCGTTCCAGTAGCGCTGTTCGGTACCGACCGTGGCCACATGGGCGTGCAGGTGCTCGGCCCATTGCCGGTAGGACGTGGTTTTCGCCGGCAGACTCGGCTTCTCGCCACGTTCCAGCCCTTGATACAGCTGCTGGAAATCTTCCAGCAACGGCGTCCACGACACCGCGTCGACGACTAGGTGATGCGCGACCAGATACAGGCGTTGCGGTTCGCCCTCCAGCAAGGCCGCCGCGAACAGTGGACCGTGTTGCAGGTCCAGGTTTTGCGCGATGCTTTCCAGTTGCTCCAAATGCTCGCAGCACGTCAATTGCGCGGGTGCAACGGGGGCGAGGCGTGCTTGCCATTGCCCGTCAACCTCGGTGAAGCGCAGGCGCAAGGCATCATGATGGGCGACCAGTCGGTCCAGCGTTGCCTGCACGAGGTCCGGCTGCAGACGACGGTCGCTGTCGGCCAACACCGACTGGTTCCAGTACGCGGCCTGCGGCTGTTGTTGGTCGAAGAACCACTGATGCAACGGCATCAACGGCATCGGACCGGTCACGTCGCCTTGTTCGGCCAGGGTCAGCAACGGACTGGCCACCTGAGCCAAGGCCGCCGGGGTCGGCGAGCGGAACAGGTCTTTTGGCGTGAGCGAGTAGCCTTGCTCACGCAGCCGCGAGATCAGCTTCAAACCGAGAATCGAATCACCGCCCAGGGCGAAGAAACTGTCCGAGGTACCGACCTCGCGACCACCGGTCAAGGCTTCGCCGAGCAGTTCGCCGAACAACTGGCAAAGCAGGGTTTCCAGTTCATTGCGCGGTGCGGCGTAATCTTCCTGAGTCTGTGGCAATGGCAGGGCGGCCAAGGCCTTGCGGTCGATCTTGCCGTTGGCTGTCAGGGGTAGGGCCGGTACTTCGACCCATACCGCTGGCACCATGTACGCCGGCAGCTCGGCGCTGAGTAGGGCGCCCAGCTCCGATTGCGCAGCGCTGCTGCTGTAGAACGCCACCAAGCGGTTGTCGATCACCAGGGTGCAGGCGCCGGTGATTTCAGGCTGGTTCAGCAGCGCTGCATCGATTTCCCCCAGTTCGATCCGCTGACCGCGCAGTTTCACCTGATGGTCGAGACGCCCCAGGTATTCGATGTTGCCGTCGGCGAGGAAGCGGCAACGGTCGCCGGTGCGGTACAGGCGATCACCGTCGATGAACGGGCTGGCGAGGAAGCGTTCCTCGGTCAGGTCCGGCCGTTTCAGGTAACCCCGAGCGACGCCGACCCCGCCGATGTACAGCTCGCCGATGCTGCCGATCGGCAGTGGCTGCATTGCCTCGTCGAGAATGTACAACCGCAGGTTGGCGATCGGTTGGCCGATCGGCACGATCAGGTCGTCCACCGAGCAACGCCATACCGAGACGTCGATCGCCGCTTCGGTCGGGCCATAGAGGTTGACCAGCGCGGCCGGGTGTTGGCTCATGAAACGCCGCACCAGATCCACCGGCAGCGCTTCACCACTGGCGAACACCTGACGCAGGCTGTGGCAGTCGGTCAGGCTCGGCTCTTCGACAAAGGCGCGCAGCATCGATGGTACGAAGTGCAGGGTGGTGACCTGCTCCTGCTGGATCAATTGGCTGAGGTATGCCGGATCGCGATGACCGTCCGGACGAGCCACCACCAGCGTCGCACCGGTGATCAGCGGCCAGAAGAACTCCCACACCGACACGTCGAAGCTGTACGGGGTTTTCTGCAAGACGCGGTCGTTCGGGCCAATCGGGAAGGCGTCCTGCATCCAGTGCAGACGGTTCATCAAGGCGCCGTGTTCGTTCATCACGCCTTTGGGTTGGCCGGTGGAACCGGAGGTGTAGAGCACGTAGGCCAGGTCGTTGGCGCTGACGCTGATCGGTTCTCCGGCAGGCGCTGGTGGCAGGGCATCCAGCGTCCAGGCCTGGTGTCCGGCCGGCAAACGCGCCAGCCACTGCGGTTGAGTCAAGCTGACCTGGGCGTCAGCGTCGGCAATCAGGAACGCCAGACGCGCAGCCGGCAGTTCCGGATCCAGCGGCAACCACGCCGCACCGGCATGCACGATGCCGAGCAGGGCCACGACCATTTCCACCGAGCGCTGCATGCACACCGGGACGATGGCGCCGTAGCCAATACCGGCAGCACGCAAGGCCCGGGCGACGGTTTGCGCGCGCTGATCGAGCTCGGCATAACTCAGGCGCTGGCCTTCGAACACCAGTGCCGGAGCGTTGGGGCTCAGCGCCGCTTGTTGGGTCAGGGCGGTGTGCAGGTTGCTCGGGCCGCTGTAATGACGTTCGGTAGCGTTCCAGCGATCCAGTTGCTGCTGATCCTGTTGTTGCGGGAACAGTTCAACCAGCGCCAGCTCCGGTGTCGCCACCAGAGCGTCCAGCAGGGCACACCATTGCGCGCTCCAGCGCTGCATCGTCGACTCGTCATACAGCGCCGCCTGGTATTCCAGCGCGAGGCTCATGTCGCTGCCGTCGTCCTGGACTTCCCAGCTCTGTTCGAACTTGGCATCGATCACCGGCAGCGTCTGCTCTTCGATGTTCAGCCCCGGCCATTGGCTGCTGTCCATGCGGCCGTGGTTGAGGGAGAACATCACCTGGAACAGCGGCGTGCGGTTAAGGTCGCGGCGTTGGGCCACGGCGCCGACCAAGGTGGCGAACGGCAGGTCGGCATGGGCCTGAGCTGCGCGCAGGTCTGCTTCAACGCTGGCGAGCAACTGCTCAGCCGGGGCCTGTTGGTCGACTTCACCGCGAATCACCAAGGTGTTTACCAGGCACGCCAGCAGCGCCTGGGCTTGTGGCTGATCACGTTGATCGGCCGGGGTGCCAAGGCGAATATCACGCTGACCGCTGTAGCGGGCGAGCAGGGCAGTCAGGGCAGTGGCCAGCACGACATAGGTGGTGGTGCCGCGTTGACGGGCGAACTGGCGGATCGCCTCGGCTCGCTGGGCGCCGAGGCTGACAGTCAGTTGTTGGGCGCGACGATCCGCTTCGGCAGCGCGTGGATGGTCAAGCGGCAGGTCGAGTTGGTAGTCGTCCTGGCCGAGGTGGTTTTTCCAGTAATCCAGGCTGTCGTTGCGCCGAGCCTGGGTGTCCGGGTGCTGCTGCCACAGGGCGAAATCGACATAGTCGACGTCCAGCGCCGCCCAGACGGGCGACTGCCCGTTCAGGCCGGCGCTGTAGGCCTGGGCCAGTTCGTCGATCAGCAATTGCATGGCCCAACCGTCGGTAGCGCTATGGTGCAGGCACACCAGCAACAGGCTTTCGTCGCTGCCTTGACGTTGCAACAGCTGCGCGCGCCAAGGTGCGGCGGCAGCCAGGTTGAACGGTGCCATCAGCTCGTTCCGAGCAACGGCGCACGCCGCCGCCCAGTCTTGTGTGGCGACCGAAGTGACCGCGAGCGCCGGGCCGTGATCGTCGATCAACAACTGCGGCTCGCCCTGGACTTCGACAATGCGGCTACGTAGCACCAGGTGGCGCTCGCTGACCTGCTCGAACGCCTCACGCAAGGCCTGGACCTGAAGCTCGCCACGCAAGGTCAGGGCGAACGGCATGTGGTACTCGCGGGAATCCGGCACCAGGCGGCTGAGCATCCAGAACCGTTGCTGAGCCAGACCGAGTGGCAGTTGTGTCGGACGCAGCTGTGCGGTGATCAGTTCGCCCGGCATCGCCGCGCGCAGATGACCGGCAAGCGCCGCCACCGTTGGTTGGGCAAATACCAGCGCCAGCGGCAGGGTGGCGCCGAGGCGTTCACGGACCCGGGCGACCAGCCGGGTGGCCAGCAAGGAGTGGCCACCGAGGTGGAAGAAGTGATCATCGATTCCCACCGACGGGCATTCCAGCAGTTCGCTGAACAACTCGCAGAGCACCGTTTCAGTGGCGTTGCGCGGTGCTGTGCGTGGCTGGTCACTTTTCGTTTCAGGCAATGCCATGTCGGCCAGCGCCTTGCGGTCGAGCTTGCCGTTGCTGTTGAGTGGCAGGCTGTCGAGTTGCACCAAAAGGCTTGGGAGCATGTGCGAAGGCAGGCTGTCGCTCAATGCCGCGCGCAGTCCGGCTTCTTCGGCGTCACCGCACCAGAAGCTCACCAGGCGCTGATCAAGCAACAGCGTGGCGGCATCGCGAACGCCGGTCTGTGCCAGCAATTCAGCGTCGATTTCCCCCAGTTCGATTCGTTGGCCACGCAGTTTCACCTGATGGTCGAGACGCCCCAGGTATTCGATGTTGCCGTCGGCGAGGAAGCGGCAACGGTCGCCGGTGCGGTACAGGCGATCACCGTCGATGAACGGGCTGGCGAGGAAGCGTTCCTCGGTCAGGTCCGGCCGTTTCAGGTAACCCCGAGCGACGCCGACCCCGCCGATGTACAGCTCGCCGATGCTGCCGATCGGCAGTGGCTGCATCGCCTCGTCGAGAATGTACAACCGCAGGTTGGCGATCGGTTGGCCGATCGGCACGATCAGGTCGTCCACCGAGCAACGCCATACCGAGACGTCGATCGCCGCCTCGGTCGGGCCATACAGGTTGACCAGCGCGGCCGGGTGTTGGCTCATGAAACGCCGCACCAGATCCACCGGCAGTGCTTCGCCGCTGGCAAACACCTGACGCAGGCTGTGGCAGTCGGTCAGGCTCGGCTCTTCGACAAAGGCGCGCAGCATCGACGGTACGAAGTGCAGGGTGGTGACCTGTTCCTGCTGGATCAATTGGCTGAGGTACGCCGGATCGCGATGACCGTCCGGACGAGCCACCACCAAGGTGGCGCCAGTGATCAGCGGCCAGAAGAACTCCCACACCGACACGTCGAAACTGTACGGGGTTTTCTGCAAGACGCGGTCGTTCGGGCCAATCGGGAAGGCGTCCTGCATCCAGTGCAGACGGTTCATCAAGGCGCCGTGTTCGTTCATCACGCCTTTGGGTTGGCCGGTGGAACCGGAGGTGTAGAGCACGTAGGCCAGGTCGTTGGCGCTGACGCTGATCGGTTCACCGGCAGGCGCTGGTGGCAGGGCATCGAGGGTCCAGGCCTGGTGTCCGGCCGGCAAACGCGCCAGCCACTGCGGTTGAGTCAAGCTGACCTGGGCGTCAGCGTCGGCAATCAGGAACGCCAGACGCGCAGCTGGCAGTTCCGGATCCAGCGGCAACCACGCCGCACCGGCATGCACGATGCCGAGCAGGGCCACGACCATTTCCACCGAGCGCTGCATGCACACCGGGACGATGGCGCCGCAGCCAATACCGGCAGCGAGCAAGGCCCGGGCGACGGTTTGCGCGCGCTGATCGAGCTCGGCATAACTCAGGCGCTGGCCTTCGAACACCAGTGCCGGAGCGTTGGGGCTCAGCGCCGCTTGTTGGGTCAGGGCGGTGTGCAGGTTGCTCGGGCCGCTGTAATGACGTTCGGTAGCGTTCCACTCGACCAGTTGCCGTTGACGTTCCGGCACCGTCAACGGTGACCAGTCGCCGAGGCGAGTCTGTGGTGCATCGAACATGGTTTCGAGCAACTGTTGCCATTGCGCCAACCAACCTCGGGCCGTGGTTTCGCTGAACAGCGCGGCGCGGTATTCGAGCAATACCGACAGCACCTCGCCGTCATGCACTTCCCAGTTCAAGTCGTACTTGGTGGCCTGAGCGGTCACCGCGCGTTCGCGCACCTGCAATTGCGGCCAGTGGCTGGCCGAAGTGTCGGCGTTCTGCATCACGAACAACACCTGGAACAGCGGCGTCTGGCCGAGGCTGCGTTCTGGCGCCAGGTGCTCAACCAGCTGATCGAACGGCACGTCCTGATGCTGCTGGGCATCCAGCACGCGGTTGCGTACCTGGCTCAGCAAACCTTCGAAATCCAGCGCCGGGTCGAGGTCGGCGCGCATCACCAGGGTGTTCACGAAGCAACCGATCAGCGGCTGCAGTTCGGCCAGCGGACGCTGGCCGACCGGACTGCCGATCCGTACGTCGCGCTGGTTGGCGTAGCGCCCCAACAGCAGTTGCGCTGCACTGAGCATCAACATGTACAGGGTGGCGCCGCGTTGTTGGGCGAACTGCCGCAAACGTCCCACCAGTTCTGCCGGCAACTGCAGTTGTACCGCGCCGGCGACCGGGTCCAGCTGGTTTGGACGCCCCTGCTCGGTGGGCAGGTCCAACAGGTAATTGCCGTCTTCCAATTGCGTGCGCCAGTACTCGAGTTGACCACGGAACAATGCCTGCTGCCCTGATTCGCGCTGCCAGAGCGCGTAATCCGGGTATTGCAGCGCCAGATTCGGCAGTGCGGCGACGGTGCCCAGGCATTGAGCGGCGTAGAACTGCGCGAGTTCATCCAGCAGGTTCTGGCTGGATGCATCGTCGGTGGCGCAGTGGTGCACGGTCAGCAACAGCAACGCCTGGGCGCGACCGTTGCGCTGTATCAGCGTGGCGCGGATCGGCGCTTGGGTGGCAAGGTCGAAACGGTGTCCGGTTTCGGCGTGGATGGCATCAAAGGTCAGCTGTTGCCAGGTATCGTCGGTGGCCGCGTCCAGCGCTGTCACGCGCAAGGTGAGGTGGGCGTCGGTTTCGATGATCAGCGCCAACTCGCCAGCGGTATCGCGCACGATCCGGCTGCGCAGGATTTCGTGGCGTTGAACCACGCTGTTCAGGGACGACTGCAAGGCCTGGGTGTTCAGCTCACCGTCGAACTGCACGGCGCTGACCACGTTGTATTCGCCACCGCCGGCGCTCAATTGCTCGAGGAACCACAAGCGTTGCTGTTCGAACGACAACGGCAAACGGGCGGGACGTGCCATCGGGATGAAGGTCGCCGCTGGCGCATGCAGCGGCTCACCCAACAGGTCGGCCAGCGCGTCGAGGGTTGGGTGTTCGAACACTGCACGTAGTGACGGAACCGTGGCGAACTGTTGGCGCAGACGGGCAAACAGCACCGCCGCCAGCAGCGAATGACCGCCGAGGTAGAAGAAATGACTGTCGCGACCAATCTGGGTCAGCGGCACGTTCAGCAGCTCGGACCACAGGGCGGCGAGTTGCTGTTCGGCGACAGTGCGCGGAGGGTCCTGCGCATCCGGTTCAGCCTGGATGTCCGGCGCTGGCAGGGCCTTGCGGTTGAGTTTGCCGTTGTCGGTCAGCGGCAATTCATCGAGCAGCACGAACGCTGACGGCACCATGTAGTCGGGCAGGGCGGCGCCGATGGCTTTGCGCCAGGCGTTGATGTCGGCCTGCTGGTCGCAGGTGACATACGCCACCAGACGCTTGTCGCCGGGCAGGTCTTCTCGGGCCAGCACCACCGCCTGACGGACACCCGGTTGGGCGCCGATCAAGGCTTCGATTTCACCCAGCTCGACACGGAAACCACGGATTTTCACCTGATGGTCCATGCGCCCCAGGTATTCGAGCTGACCGTCGGGCAGCCAGCGCACCAGGTCGCCGGACTTGTACATCCGCGCACCCGCCAGCGGTGAGAACGGGTCTTCAATGAACACCTTCGCGGTCTGTTCGGCGCGGTTGAGGTAGCCCAGGGTCACGCCGGCACCGCCGATGTGCAGTTCACCCGGTACGCCGACCGGCATCGGATTGAGAAAGGCATCGAGCACGTAAGTGCGCACGTTGGCAATCGGCCGCCCGATGATCGGACGCTGCGGGTAGTCATCGACGGCGCACCCGGTCGCATCAACGGTGCATTCGGTGGGGCCGTAAGTGTTGAAGAAGCGGCTGCCGGCAATCGATGGCAGGCGCTGCCAGAGCTGCGCATCCACCGCGTCGCCACCGAACAGCACGAAGCGCGGCAGGTAAACCTCGCCCCGGCGCACGCCGTCGCTTTCGAGCAAGACCTTGAGCTGCGCCGGGGTGCATTCGAAAGCGTCCAGGTGGGTTTCGCGGAAAAACTGCGCCAGTGCCTCGGGGTCGTAGCGCACGTCCTCCGGGGTCAGGTACAGGCTATGGCCGTCGAGCAGCAAGATGAGCTCGGCCACCGAACTGTCGAAGGCAAACGAATAGTTGAAACTGCTGCGCATCGGCTGATCGGTGTAGCGCCGATACAGGCCATGGATGCGCGCCCAGGCCAGGTTGACCACCGAACCGTTGGTGACCAATGTGCCCTTTGGCTTACCGGTCGAGCCGGAGGTGTACATGATGTAGGCCAGGTCATCGGGACCGGCCAGTGGCGTGAGGTTGTTGTCCGGCTGATCGGCGAACAGGGCAGCGTCGCTGTCCAGGCGCAAGCGCGGCAGTTCGGTACCCAGCTGCTCCAGTAAGCCCTGCTGGCCGAGGAACAACGCAGGTTGCGCGTCTTCGAGCATGTACGCCAGACGATCCACCGGGTAGGTCGGGTCCAGCGGCACGTAGGCGCCACCCGCTTTGAGAATGCCCAGCAAACCGATCAACAACTCCAGCGAGCGCTCGACACACAGCGCCACCGGGCGATTGGCGACCACGCCTTGACTGCGTAGGTAATGCGCGACCTGATTGGCCCGACGGTTCAGTTCGCCGTAGCTCAGGCTGCGGCCTTCGAAGCACAGCGCGTCACGCTCCGGGGTGCGCTCGGCCTGCTGCTCAAACAGTTGGGCGAAGGTCAGGTGTTGCGGCACCTCCATCTCGGTACGGTTCCACTCGACCACGGTGCGCTGCCATTCCGCTGCCATCAACAGCGGCAGGGCGGCCACCGGGCGTTGCGGCTCGGCGAGCATTTGCTCAAGCAAGTGTTCCAGGCGGGCGAGGGTTTGGCGGGCGCTGTCGGCGGCGAACAGATCCAGGGCGAACATCAGCTCCAGCTGGATCGGCGTATTGGCCGGGCACAGCACGTGCAGGTCCAGATCGCATTCGGACTGTTTGAGCGGGGTGTCGAGGGCTTCGAATTCCAGCCCCGGGAAGCGTAACCGCGATTCCATGGCCAGTTGCTGGGCGACCATCACTTGATACAGCGGCGCATGACTGAGGCTGCGCGGCAGTTGCAGGCTGTCCACCAGTTGCTCGAACGGCAGATCCTGATGCTGCAAACCCTCGCGCAGACGCTGGGCCACCTGGCCGACCAGCGCGGTGAAATCCGCTTGCGGTTCAAAGTCGGCACGGATGGCCAGGTTATTCAGCAAAATGCCGAGCAAACCTTCGGTGCCCGGTTGTTCACGGTGGGTGACCGGGGTGCCGATCAATACTGTGGCATCGCCACTCAAACGGTGCATCAGCACGGCGAAGCCTGCGAACAACACGGTGAACGGTGTAGTGCCCAGGCGACTGGCAAAGGCTTGCACCCGACCACTGAGGTCGGCGCTGAGTTCACGCTGCACAATGCCGGCGCGGTAGGTTTGCACCGAAGGCCGCGGATAGTCGGTGGGCAAGGCCAGCAGCGGACTGCCTTCGCTGTTGCGACGATCCAGCGTGGTGGTCCAGTAATCAAGTTGGCGCTTGAGTTCGGCGCCTTGCAGGTGTTCGCGCTGCCACAGGGCAAAATCGGCGTATTGCACCGCCAGGGCCGGGAGTTCGGCGGGCGCCCCGTTGCAACGGGCTTCATAACCGAGCGCCAGTTCGCGCAGGGCGATGGTCGCCGACCACGCGTCCGAGACCAGGTGATGCAGGGCGATGCCCAGCACATGTTCACCCGGTGCAACACGTAGCAGTCGTGCACGCAGCAACGGCGGCGAGGTCAGGTCGAACGGCTGCTCAAAGGTTTCTTGCAGGGCATTGAACTGCGCACCTTCGCGAGCAGTGGCGCCCAGGCCCGACAAGTCATCGAACGGCAATGCAATGTTCAGCGATTCGCTGATGTGCTGGCTGGGCACGCCATCAGTGCTGCGGATGCCGGTGCGCAGGATTTCATGACGCACCAGCAAGTCATTCAGGCTGGCGTGCAGCGCTTCGACGTTGAGTTCACCTTTGAGATGCAGGGCAAACGGGATGTTGAACAGCGTCGTGCCGGGCGTCAGTTGCTCGATGAACCACAGGCGTTGTTGCGAGAACGACAGCGGCAGTAGCGCCGGGCGCACCTGGGCTTTAGGCGCACTGATCGCGGCGGCTTGCGGCGCTGCAGCGTCAGCCTGGCGCGCGGCGATGGCGACAGCCAGCAGCGCCACCGTCGGTTGTTCGAACAGCACCCGCAACGGCAGGTCGAGTTTGAAATGGGTGCGCAGGCGCGCGACGATCTGGGTGGCCAGCAGCGAGTGGCCGCCGAGGGTGAAGAAGTTGTCTTCCACGCCTACGGTTTCGCGACCCAGAACCTCAGCCCAGATTTTCGCCACGGCAGCTTCCAGCTCGTTGCGTGGCGCAATGCTTTCCTGGGTATCGGCCTGCCAGTTCAGTTCCTGGGCGGCCAGGGCCTTGCGGTCGACCTTGCCGTTGTTGTTCAGCGGCAAACGCTCCAGGCACACGAACGCGGCCGGCACCATGTACGGCGGCAGTTGCGCGCGCAGGTGTTCGGTTAGCCCGTCGTTGCCCAAAGTATCGTCATGGGCCGACCAGTAGGCCACCAGCCAGGCTTCGCCAACGCTGTTTTCGCGCAGCAGCACGGCGGCTTCGCGAACGTTCGGGTGCTGGGCCAGACGGTGTTCGATTTCGGTCAGTTCGATCCGGTGACCGCGCAGTTTCACTTGCTGGTCGCGGCGGCCGAGGTATTCGATCACCCCATCGGCACGCCAGCGCCCGAGGTCACCGGTGCGGTACACGCGACCTTCAAGCTGCGGGTGGTCGATGAATGCGTCAGCGGTGCGTTGCGGATCGTGCAGGTAGCCGCGGCCGACGCCGACGCCACCGACACAGATTTCCCCGGCAACGCCAATCGGCACCGGCCGCAGCGCTTCGTCCAGCACGTACAAGCGGTTGTTGGCGGTCGGCTGGCCGATGGGCATATGGCTGACATTAGCGTCCGGCGCTTCGAAAATCGGCTGGAAGGCCACGTCGTCGGCACATTCGGCCGGACCGTAGGCGTTCATCAACGCGATGTCGGGGAAACGCGCAAACCAGTCCCGGGCCACGGTCGGCGGCAGCGCTTCACCGGTGGGCAGCACCCAGCGCAGATCGGGCAGTTGCAGGTCACACGGGCACAGCGCAAGCAGCGTGCGCATCAGGCTCGGGACAATTTCCAGCACGCTGAGGCGGTCGCTGGCGATGACTTGCAGAAGGCGTTGTGGGTCGTGCGCCACGTCGTCCGGCAGGATGTGCAGCGTGGCGCCCAGTACCGGCGCGGCGAGGAACTGCCACACGGAAATGTCGAAGGCCACCGAAGCGGTCTGTGGAATCCGGTCTTCGGCGTTCAGCCCCAGGGCCGGCACTTTGCCGAAGATGTTATTGAGCATGCCGCGTTGTTCGATCATCACGCCTTTGGGCGTACCGGTCGAGCCCGAGGTGAACAGCACGTAGGCCAGGCTGTCCGGGCCGCCGAGCAACGGCAGCGGCGCATCGTTGGCGGACTTCCAGCAGGCTTCGGCGAGCAGGCCGTCTCGTGCCTGATCGAGGCCGCTGAGCAACTGGTCGACCAGAGCGCTGCACTCTTCGCTGGCCACCAGCAACGGTGCGCGGGACAGGCTGAGGATTTCCCGCAGGCGCTCGGGCGGGTGATTGACTTCAAGGGGCAGCATAGCTGCGCCGGTCTTGAACACGGCAATCATCATGGTCAACAGCGCCAGACCACGCGGGGCCACCAGCGCGACCAGTTGATCTTCAACGGCACCGGCCTCGCGCAAGGCATGCGCCAGGCGCGTGGCGCGTTGATCCAGCTCGGCGTAGGTCAGGGATTCACCGTCGCAGATCGCAGCAATCTGCCCGCCGCGTTGGGCGACCTGGGCGGCAAACAGTTCGGCGTAACTATGATCCAGCGGGAAGTCGTGGGGATTGACGGCCCAGTCGCTCAACAGTTGCTGACGCTCATCAGCGGCCAGCAGTTCGAAACTGCCCAGCGGCGCATCCGCTGCGGCGAGCATGCTACGCACCAGGCTGGCGATGTGACCAAGCAAGCGCTGCACGGTCGGCGCCTCGAAACGCTCGCGATCGTAAGACACACGAATGCCCAACTGCTCGCCGGGCAGGATCACCACGGTCAATCCATAGTGGGTGTGCACGCTGTGGTCCATACCTTCGAGGCTGAACTGGAAACCGCCTTCCAGAATCTGCTCGTCGATCGGGGCGTTTTCGAACACCAGGATGCTGTCGAACAGGGTTTCGCCCCGGGGGAAATCACTCCAGCCCTGAATGTCGGTCAGGGGTGTGTGCTCAAAGTCGCGCATGTCGACGTTCAGCCCTTGCAGCGCGTTCAGCCAACTGCCGAGCGACGCGTCGGGGTCCACCGACACCCGCAGCGGCAGGGTGTTGATGAACAGGCCGATCATCTCTGCCACGCCGGTCAGCTCCGCCGGACGACCGGCGACGGTGACGCCGAACAGCACATCGCGTTGGCCGCTATAGCGTGACAGCAACAGCGACCAGACACCTTGGAAGAAGGTGTTCGGGGTGATCCGGTGGCTACGGCAGAACGCTGCCAATGCCTGGGTTTCCTGCTCGGTCAGGTGAATCAGCTGATCGTCCACCAGCACCGCGTCGGTGTAACGGTCGCGGCTCACGCCGTTGTCCACGGTCAGCGGTGTGGGCGCATTGAGGCCCTGCAACTGGCCACGCCAGAACTGCTCGGCCTTGCCTGCATCCTGACGTTGCAGCCATTGGATGTAATCGCGGAACGGGCGCGGGCTCTTGAGTTCAGGCGCGCGCTCATTGCACAGCGCCTCGTAGACTTTGAGGAAGTCCACGGTCACCAGGGAAATGCACCAGGCATCCATCAGGATGTGGTGGAAGCTGCGAATGAATTCGTAGGACTCATCGGCCAGTCGCACCAGGCGGAAGCGGATCAGCGGCGGCTTCGACAGGTTGAAACCGACTTTCTGTTCGTCCGCAAGCAACGTGCGGATCCGCCCTTCCTGTTCGTGCGGGGCGAGTCCGCGCAGGTCGAGGGTGTCCAGCGGCACCTTGACCTCGCGATGGATCACCTGCACCGGTTGTTTTTGGGTTTTCCACTGGAAACTGGCGCGCAGCGACGGGTGCAGCGCCACCACCTGGCGCCAGGATTCAAGGAATGCCACTTCATCAATGGCACCGCCGATGCGGTAGCGATCCTGCATCAGGTAAACGCCGGAGTCTTCATGCAGCAGGGAATGGAACAGCATCCCCTGCTGCAACGGCGACAGCGGGTAGATGTCTTCAATCGGATTGGCAGTGTTTTTTTCGGTGGTCATTGAAAGCGTCCTGCAAAAAAAGGGGCGACGGTGATGGCACGGCGGCGAGGGAAACCGGTCACAGGTTGGCCTCGCTCAGCTCGGCCATCAGCGCCTGCATTTCGTCATCGGACAGGCCCGAAGCGCTGAACTCGGCGCTATCGGCAAGCGGCTCGACGGTGTCAGCGGCCAGCGGCTGCGCGACTTCGGCCATGGCCGCGATGGTCTGGCGCTCGAAGACATGCTTGGCCGAGAGCGCAATGCCTTGCTCATGGGCCTGGGCCACCACTTGCAGGCTGAGAATCGAGTCGCCGCCGATGGCGAAGAAGTTCTCGGTGACGCTCACGGTCGACAGCTTCAAGACCTTGGCGACGATGGCTTGCAGGGTGGTTTCCATCGCAGTGCGCGGTGCCACGTGGGCGTCTTCGTCGAACTGGTCCGGGTCGGGCAACTGGCGGGTGTCGAGCTTGCCGTTGGGCGTGCGCGGGAAGGTCGGCAGGGTCAGCACTCGGGTCGGCACCATGTACGACGGCAGGCGTTCACCGAGAAAACGCTTGATCGCTTCCGAGTCCGGCGCATAGCCATGCGCCGCCACAATGTAGGCCAGCAGACGTTTGCCGGCGGCGTGCTCTTGCACGATCACCGCGGCTTCGCGCACATCGCTATGGCTGCACAGTTGACGCTCGATTTCCCCGAGTTCGATGCGGTAGCCGCGCAACTTGACCTGATGGTCCTTGCGCCCGAGGAACGCCAGGCGTCCGTCCGCCAGCCAGCACGCCAGATCGCCCGTGCGGTAGGCGCGGGTACCATCGGCCAGGGTGACAAAGGCCTTGGCGGTTTCTTCGGGTTTGTTGCGGTAACCGCGCGCCAGGGTCGGGCCGGCGAGGACGATTTCGCCCGGTTCACCGATGCCGCTGGTGACGCCGTGTTCGTTCAGCACCCGCAGGTCCATGCCTGCAATCGGACGGCCAATGGTCAAGGCGCGGCTCGGATCCAGCACTTCATAGGTGGCCCAGACCGTGGCTTCGGTGGGGCCGTATTCGTTCACCAACCGGGCTTGCGGCAAGGTCTTGCTGTGCTGGGCGATCAACGAAGGCGGGCAGGCTTCACCAGCGACAATCCAGCACTCAAGGCTGTTGGCACCGCCATCGCGTTGCAATTGATCGAGCAAAGCCTGATACAGCGACGGCAGCGACAGACCGTGGCTGACCCGATGCTGGGCAATCAACTGCGCCAGACGGGCCATCTCCAGTTCTTCGCCTGTGGCTGGCAGCACCAGACGGCCGCCCTGGGCCAGGGTCCAGAAAATCCCGGCGACCGAGCTGTCAAAGGCAAACGATGACAGCAGCAGGTAAGCGCGCACCGGCGCCTCATAGGCGGCCATGCGCACTTGGGTCGATAGACTGAGTGCGCCGTGGCTGATTTCCACGGCTTTCGGTGCGCCGGTGGAGCCAGAGGTGTAAATCAGATACGCCAGGTCGTCCGCAGCGGGCATGGGCAGTGGCGGCAGGTCACTGTTTTTTGCAGTTGTCAGATCGTCAAGCACAAAGCGTTGCAGACTGGCGGGCACGCTGTCAGCCAATTCGGCGCTGACCACGATATGCGCAATGGCACTGTCGGCGAGCATGTAGGCACGGCGATCCGCCGGGTAGGTCGGATCAACCGGCACGTAAGCGCCACCGGCCTTCAACACCGCGAGCATGGCGACGATGGCGAGGTTGCTGCGGGCGAACAGAATGCCGACGGGCACGCCCGGACCGATGCCGGCCGCCACCAGTTGATGGGCCAGATGCGTTGCGCAGGCATCGAGCCGGGCGTAGCTCAGGTCGCCGTCCTTGTCGCTGAGCGCGATGGCATTCGGCTGTTGCTGAACCTGACGGGCAATCAGCTCGACCAGGGTCACTGGTTCGATCGACGGCAAGTTCGGTTGGGCACCGATAATTTGTGCTTGAAGCGGCCCGTTCAGTGGCAGATGAGCCCAGGCTTGCTGCGGTTCGGCCAGCGCGCCCAGCAGCAGCTGCAGCCATTGTTCGGCGAGGCAGGCCGCCGCTTCGCTGCTTAACGTGTGGCGGTCGTAAACCACCTGAGCGTGCAAGCTGTCGGGCAATTGACGAACGTCCAGACAGGCCTTTACCGGGCTCATCACCGCGCTGGCATAGCGCTCCCAGGTATCGCCCGAACGCCAGGCGAAGGCGTAACCGCCAGTCAGGTCCTGGGTGTAATAGTCCTGCCAACCAACCGTCCGCTCGATCATGGCGCCGACGTGTTGGCTTTGCTCCAGCAGGGTCGCCTGGGCCTGCAGATCGATGCGCACCGGCAGGCACTGCTCGAACAAACCCAGCGCGTTTTCAAGTTCCGGGCCACGGCTTTCGTGGATCAGTGTGATCGGGACTTGCTGCTGGCCTGCGAGTCGTCCGAGTACTGCGGCCCAGGCTGTCAGCATCAGGTTTGAGGTCAGGGACGGATGGCGGGCGAGATCGGCGGGCACTGCGATCTCCAGGTGTGCCGGCGCAAACACTTTGCCGCTGGTGGATTCAAGCGACAGCTGCAAGGCCGGCTGTTCGGTTTCGCTTAATGGTTTCCAGAAGCTCACGCCCGGATGGTCCGGCTCGTCTTCCGTCAGGCTCCAGCGCCACTCAGCGTAATCGGCGTATTGCAGAGCTTCGGACAGGTTCGGTTGAGCGTCTTGCAACAGCGCAGCAGCCAGCAGTTTCAGGCTGGCGAGGTCGAAGTGGCTGCTGGCGGCGGCCAGGTCCAGTACCGATTGTTCATCCGACAGTTGCACCAGGGTCACGGACAGCGGGTTTGCCCAGTCGCGGGCCAGCGCAGCGAGGCTGGCCAGTGCAGCGTCCTGATCCGTGGGGCTGTGCCGACGCAAATCCTGTACGGTCACGGCCAGTGCACTAGTGTTGTGAATCACCTGCACCGGGTGCCGCAGACCCGGCACCGGCGTCAGGCGCGTGCGCAGGATTTCACTGTCGGCCATCAGTGCCAGCAGACGGCTGTTCAGCGAAATTGCGTCCACCGGACGGGACAACGACCACTGCAAATGACAACTGAACGGGTGTTCGGTCGCGCCGTTGATGTGCGGGTACACAGATGCCTGTTGCGGCGAAATACGAAAACCTTGAAGTCCGCTCATGTTCAACTCGACTAAAAATGGGGGCTTGAAACTGGGCCACGACAGCGGCGCTGAGGCTCGCCGAACAGATGTCAGGCAACCTCTGGCGAGCAACTGGTGTACCCGTTGAAAGTCAGACGGCGACGTCACTCTGCAGCAGGGCTTCGGCCATGCCGGTCATGATTGCGCGCTTGCCGGTGAACGGTTCGCGACCGTGCACCGCGAGCATGTTGTCGATGAACAACACGTCGCCCTGTTGCCAGCTGAAGCGCACCAGCGAGTCGAGGTAGGCCGCTCGCAGCGACTCCAGCACCTGCGGTTCAATCGGTTCGCCGTCGCCATAAAAAGTGTTGGTGGGCAGGTCGAGGTCGTTGAAGTTGCTTTGCAGCGAATCGCGGATCGCCGGGGGCAGGGTGCTGATATGAAAGAAGGTCGCGTGGTTGAACCAGACTTCTTCGCCGGTACGCGGGTGACGCACCACCGCCGGCCCGCGCTGGCGGGTACGCAGGCGGTTGTTTTCTTTCCATTCCACTTCGATGCCGACGCTGGCGCAGTAGGCTTCCACTTCACTGCGGTCTTCGGACTGGAACACGGTCTGCCACGGCAGGCCGAAACCGTCGCCATAGTTGCGCACATACAGCACGCCTTTTTCACGGAACCGCGCTTCGATGTCGGGGCTGATCTTTGCCTTCACCGCACGGGTCGAGCCGATCGGGGTTTGGCCACCGGTCTCGGACGGGATATGGCAGTAGAAGAACAAACGCAGCGGAAAGCGTGGCGAATAGGAATGTTCGTTGTGCGGAAAAATCATCT
The DNA here is from genome assembly GCF_059418545.1 of Pseudomonas sp. GW821-FHT07G10. NCBI lineage: Bacteria > Pseudomonadati > Pseudomonadota > Gammaproteobacteria > Pseudomonadales > Pseudomonadaceae > Pseudomonas > Pseudomonas sp. GW821-FHT07G10. The sequence continues at coordinate 57,624 of NZ_JBWKQB010000029.1, forward strand.
GGTCGGCCGGGTAGTCGGTCGAGGTATAAATGTTGCCGCCGACCCGGGTGCGCGGCGAGGCGCGGAACATGTATTCCAGCGCACCGGGGGAGAGGGCGGCGATCACCTGATCGAATTGCTCCACGGACAACACGGAGAACCCGCGAAACAGCAGGGCGCCGTATTGCAGCAGTTTCTTCTCAATGCTTTCACGTTCACGGGTCGCCCAGGCGACCAGATCGACGCCGCCGACCGCCGGCTCAATCACCAGCGGCAAGGCGTGGTCCGGGCTGAGCAGGCGCTCGCTGACCAGTTGCTGTTCCGAGACGTTCATGGCTTTGCGGCGCACAGCGCCGAGGGCGCGAGACGATGGGGGCACGATAGACATAAAGGCATCCAACTCGGTTAAAGGGTCAATGAGCGACGTTTGGTTTGCATCAGCTGGCTGCGACCGGCCAGGGCTTGGGACTGTTGGCGTTCGCGCTGGAAAACCTGATCCCATGCGCCGAGGCGTTCGGCCAGTGCCGGCAGCGATTCGTCCAACAGGTTCCGGGTTTCGCCCAACAGGCGCGTCCACAGGTGTTGCAGGCGCAAGGCGCGATCCTGATCGAAGCAGTCGCCGCGATACTTGAGGGTCGCGTCGATGCCTTCGGCACCGTGCACCAGATCGAGCACCAGATGAAAATCCCCCGGCGCCTGCGCCACGTCCAGCGCCGTCATGTGCGCACCGGCGATATCGGTCGGAGTTACCCGTGACGGTTGATAGTTGAGCTTGACCTGGAACAGCGGCGAGTGACCGGCACGACGCTCCGGCGCCAGTGCCGACACCACCAGATCGAAAGGCAGACCCTGATGGGCGTAGGCCAGTCGTGCCTGGTCGCGAACCCGCTCAAGGAAACCGGCCAGGGTCGGTTTGCCATGCAGGTCGCAGCGCAGGATCAGTTGGTTGACGAAGAAACCGATGACGTCGTTGTGTTCCGCCAACGGACGGCCGCTGACGTCGGTACCCAGCAGAAATTGCTCCTGGCCACCCAGTTGCTTGAGCACCAGCTGATAGCTGGCCAGCAACAGCATGAACAGGGTCATGCCTTGCTCGCGGGCCAGGGTTGCAAGGTGTTCGCAGGTCGCTTGAGGCACGCTGAAGTTCAGGCTGTGCTCGCCATGGGTCTGGCCGCTGCCACCTAGATCGAGGGTTTGCGGCACGTTTGCCAGATGCTCACGCCAGAAGTCTTGCTGCGCAGCAATCCGTTGTGCGCTCCAATGCCCGGTTTCCCAGTGGGCGAAATCCAGATATTGCACCGGCAGTTCGGCGTCGGTGACGCCGGCCAGTTCTGCCAGCAATACTTGCGCCGAGCGCCCGTCGAATGCGATGTGGTGCAGGGTCAGCAGCAGGTTGTGCCGCTCGTCGTTTCGGCTGAGCAGTTGAGCGCGCAGCAGCGGTCCGGTTTCCAGTTCGACCGGCGTGGCGTGTTCGTTGGCCAGGCAGTGTTGGAGTGCTTGCTGTTGCTGCGGCTCGCTCTGGTCACGCAGGTCGTGCCAGGTCAGTGGCACGGCGGTGGCCGGCAGCACCTGTTGCTGCGGGCCATTGACCCCGTCGCGATACACCGTGCGCAATACACTGTGACGGCTGACCAGCGTGTTCAGCCGCAGCGCCAGGGTTTCGATATCCAGCGGACCTTGCAGGCTCAGGTGCAACACCAGATTGTGCCGGGTGTCGTCCGGATTCAGTTGGCGCAAAAACCACAGGCGACTTTGCGCGAATGATTGACGACTTTGGCTAACGTTCGTACGTGCGGTCGAGGCGTTAGCCATCGGCGATGGCTCGCTCAGGAAACCCTGCAAGGCCAGCGCCCATTGCGCCAGGGTTTGTTCGCCGAACAGGCTTTGGGTGTCGAGCTTCCAGCCCAGATCCTTGTGCAGGCGAGCGGCGAAGTCGGCGACGCTGATGGAATCCAGACCCAAGCCGATCAAGCTGAGTTCGAAGTCTGCCGCGAGATACGGATTGACCTCGCGCAGGGTTTGTTCAAGCCATTGGCGGCAAGCGGTTTGCGCGAGTTGCGGCGTATTGCCCACCAACTGCTTCAGTTGAATGAGGTCAACGGTTTCGCTGTTCGGGGCGATCTGCCCGCCGCTCTGGGCGATGATGCTCAAAGTACCCGCAGCCAGCTGTTTGCGTGCACCCTGACGGGCGATCTTGCCGCTGGTGGTCATAGGGATGGTGCCAGCTTGCACCAGCACAATCTGATCGATGCCGCAGTCGGCGGCTTCGCGCACGGCGTTTTGCATCGACGCAAACAGCACCGGGTGATGCGCCGGGTCGACGAACTTGCGTTGTGGCTCGGCGACGATCACCAATTTCTCGCGACCCAGCAGCGGGTCCATTTCCGAAAACGCGGCGATGCGCCCGGTGCGAATGCCCGGCTCGGAATCGGTAATGGCGAATTCAATGTCGTGGGGGTACAGGTTGCGCCCGTTGAGAATCAGCAGATCCTTCAGACGCCCGCAGATCACCACCTGACCTTCGTGCATGAAACCCAGGTCGCCGGAACGCAGATAATTGCCGGGTTCGCCGACAATGCGCGCCTCAAAGGCTTCGCGGCTGGCTTCGGGGTTTTTCCAATAGGCTTCGGCGTTGCTCGGGCCGCTCAGCCAGATCTCGCCGATGCGATCGGCAGCGCAGCGTTCATGGCTCTGCGGATCGGCGATGGCGATGCTGTGCAAGGCCTGCGGATAACCGCAGGCGACGAATTCCACGGCGGCGGCATCGGTTGCCGCGAGGGCAACACGACCGGTTTCCAGTACGGCCTTGTCCAGACGCAACACCACGGGCAGGGCGTCGGCCGGCGTGGCGCTGACGCACAACGTCGCTTCGGCCTGGCCATAACCCGGACTGATCGCCAGAGGATTGAGACCGCAAGCGGCAAAGCGCTGGGCGAAGGCTTCGAGGGTGCCGGGGTGGATCGGTTCGGCGCCGTTGATTGCGTGTTGCCAGGCACTTAGGTCGAGCTGCGCGATCAGGTTGTCGCTGACCACCCGGTTGCACAGGGCAAAGGCGAAATTGGGGGCAAAACTGGCGGTGGCGCGGTAGCGGCTCAACGCCTGAAGCCAGGTAGACGGCGCGTTGACGAAGGTCTGCGAAGCCATCAGGTAGCAGGGCATACCGCTATAAAGCGGGGCCAGCATGCCACCGATCAAGCCCATGTCGTGGTACAGCGGCAACCAGTTGACCATGCCGCCATGCTCATCGAAACCGTAAGCCTGACGCATCAGTTCGACATTGGCGATCAGGTTGCGCTGGCGTACTTCAACGCCTTTTGGCGTGCCGGTGGAGCCTGAGGTGTATTGCAGGAAGGCAACGGTCGCACCGTCGACATTCGGGCGTTGCCAGTCACTGGCTGGCGGCACGCCCAGGTTCTGGACCGTCAACACGTCGACTTGGTTGTCCACCAGTTCCAGCAATGCCTGGCAATGATCCGCCGGTGCGAGGATTAGTGCCGGTTCGGCATCCACCACCACCTTGCGCACGCGGTCGAGGTGCCGGGGCTTGCGCGACGGAGGCGGGAACAACGGCACGGCAATCAGGCCGGCATATAAGCAGGCGCAAAACGCGCGTGCGTAGTCGAGGCTGCTGGGCAGCATCAACAACACGCGATCGCCCGCTGCGTAACGCGATTGCAGGGCGGCCGCGAGGGATCGGGACTGCTCGTGCAGTTGGGCAAAGGTCAGGGTTTCGCCGATCTCGACGCCGTCCGGCAAGAAGTGCAGGGCAGCACGCTGCGGGAAGTGCAGGGCGTTGGCCTCCAGCACTTCGATCCAGTGATTGAATGAGAACATGGTGGGATTCACGCCATGGCAACGATGACTTTGCGGTCACCGGTGTAAGGATTGCGGCCGTGTGCGACCAGTCGATTGTCGAGCATCAGGATGTCGCCGGGCCGCCAGGGGAAACTGATGGCGGTCTGGCGATAGACCTCGCGCACGGAATCGAGCACCACGTCGGGAATGGCCGAGCCGTCGCCGAAGTAAACGTGGCGGGGCAGGTTCTCTTCACCCACCGCGGCCAGCAGGCTGGCGCGCACGCCCGGCTCGATGGCCGACACGTGAAACAGGTGTGCCTGATTGAACCAGACCCACTCACCGGTATCGGGATGCTGCAGCACGGCGGCACAACGCTGGCGGGTGCGCAGGTCGCCGTCGGCTTTCCATTCCCACTCGATGTCGTTGTCCTGGCAATAGCGCTCAACCTGGGCACGGTCCTCGGTGTTGAACACCTTCTGCCACGGCAGATCCAGCGCTCCGCTGTAGTTGCGCACGTAGAGCAGCTCGCGACCGGCAAACAGTTCACGGATGTCAGCGGGCATGCGCTGGTAAATCAGGCGGCTGTCGGCAATCGGCGTTTCGCCACCGCTTTCACTGGCCTTGATGCAGTGGAACCAGATGCACGAAGGCCATGGCCGGGTGTAGGCCTGCTCGTTGTGCAGGGGAATGAATTGATGGGCCGGGTATTCGGTGGAGCTATAGACCCCGGCAAACACTTTGCTGCGCGGCGTGGAACCGAATTCGTAACTGGCCAGCGGCACGCCGAAACTGGCGGCGAAGCGCTTGAAATCGATGGGCGTGGCAACGGTGAAGCCTCGAAACAGCACCCCGCCAACGGTGGTCAGGATATGGGGCAACGTGTCGCGGATCGACGCGTCGAGGTCATGAATCGACTGTCCCGGTTTCGCCAGTACCAGCACGGGCAACGTTGGCTCGCGGCCATCCATTGGAGCATTGGATAAGGGTTCGGAACGCCCGCTCAGGTGTTCGATTGAAGTCATCCTTGCGCATCCTTTTTATCTTTCTCGGTCAGGCGGAATGACGTTGGCAAACCCGAAAATCGGGGCAAGGTTGCCAGGACAAAGTCCGACTGAAATGTATTCGTTCTGATATGCGGCGGCATATTAAATACAAATGAGAGAGATTATCAATGCTATTCCTTTAAGTTTTTTTTTGATCTAGACTGCCGCCGGCTGTAGGAAAACGGCGTTCTTGACGTAAGAAAAAAACACAAATATCTGTTGCATGGGAGCGGGGCGTGAATTTCAAAAAGAATACAATTGCGTTGGCTGTAGGGTCGGCGGTGTGCCTGGCTAGCAGCGCATGGGCGACCGAACAGTCGAACACAATGGAGATCGCTCCGATCACGGTGACGGGTGAAAAAATCAACCGTACCCTTGAGCAAACCCAGTCCAGCGTCGTGGTAGTTACTGGCGAACAGCTGCGTGAACATGCTGACAAGGATCTGGTGGATGTGTTTGCCCGTACGCCGGGTGTGTACAACCAGGCCGGTAACGAAAACTGGGGTATTCGCGGTGTGCCGGTGTCCGGTTTCGACGACCAGGGCCCGGCCACGCTCAACGGTGCGGTATCGGTGTTCATCGACGGCGCCCAGCAGCCGAACCGCGCGTTGACCCTCAGCCCGATCCCGCTCTGGGATGCGGAGCAGGTCGAAGTGTTTCTCGGTCCGCAATCCTCCACGCAAGGCCGTAACTCCCTGGCCGGTGCGGTGGTTATCCAGACCAGGAATCCAACCTTCCAGCCGACCTTCTCGGCGCAAACCAATGTGGGGAACTATGGTGAGCGCGGAGCGGCCGTAGCCGGTGGCGGTTCGATCGTCGACGACAAGATTGCCGGGCGCATTGCCGTGGATTATCAGGACGGCGACGGCTACATCCGTAACGTCACCAACAACGACGATGCGAACCCGCACCGTACAAGCAACGCCCGCGGCAAATTGCTGATTCTGCCCAACGATGATGTTGATGTGCTGCTGACCTACGCCCACAGTGAAAACCGTCAGGGCGACAACTCGGTGATGCGGGTCAACGACCGGGTCCGTTTTTACGAGCTTTCCTCCAATACGCAGGCGTTCGACAACCTCAAGCAGGACACTCTCAGCGCCAAAGTGGACTACCGCCTGAACGACGCCTGGACCCTGACCAGCCTGACCGCCAACACGCGCTCCGACTATAGCGCCCGGCTGGACTTCGACCAGACCGCCGAGGTTAATGACGTCATTCTGCGCAAGCAGAACGGTGACATGTTTAGTCAGGAGCTGCGCCTGGGCTACCAGTCCGACACTGTTCGCAGTTTCGTCGGTGCCTACTACGGCCACACCACCAACAACTTCCACGACAAGTTGTTGTTCGACAACGAACTGGCCGGCGCCACCAAGGGTGACACGCGCATTGAAAACCAGGCGTTGTTCGGTGAGATCAACTGGACGTTCGCCCCGCGCTGGACCCTGATCACCGGCCTGCGCTTCGACCACGAGCAGAACGACACCGACATCGACCAGGATGATTTCTCCAGCGCCGGCAAAGTCAGCAAGTCGTTCAACGCCGCGCTGCCGAAAGTCGGCATCGACTATGAACTGGCCACGGATCAGTTCGTCGGCTTCATGGTGCAGAAAGGCTATCGCGGCGGTGGCGTCAACGTACGCGCCGGTGGCGGTCACGCGGCCTACGATCCGGAATACACCACCAACTACGAGCTGTCCTACCGCGGCTCGTTCTTCGACAAGACCCTGCGTACCCGCGCCAACCTGTACTACACCGACTGGAAAAATCAGCAGGTCAGTGTGCTGGACCCGGACACTCAGTTCGTTCACATCTTCAACGCCGGTCGCAGTGACATCAAGGGCCTGGAAGTCTTCGTTGAAAAAGACATCACCGAACAGCTGACACTGACCGTCGGTGGCGCCGTCACCGATGGCAAGTACAAGGACTTCGTCGCGGATGACGGCAGGGACAGGAGCGGCCAATCGTTCCTTTTTTCGCCCAAGTACAAGATGTCGGTGGGCGGCGTCTATCGCTTCGACGATCGCCTGACATTCGCCACCGACGTCACCTACCAGAGCACCACCCCGTCGGAATACGAGTTTGATTCGAGCGGCAAGGTCACCGGTGTGCGCAAGAGCGACAACTACTGGCTGGCCAACTTCAACACCGAGTACAAAGTCACCCAGAATGTTGCAGTGTCCGGGTTCATGAAAAACGCCTTCAACAAGGAGTACGTCACCAACAACCGCAGCGGTGACATCATCGACGTCGGCGCACCGCGCACGGTGGGTGTGGTTCTGCGTTACGACATGTAAACCCATGGGCGCGGGGAGGCTGTCTTCCCGCGTTCGGTTTCAAGGTTGTCGCTGTCTGGGACGCTCGTTTTCAGGCAGCCCCGTTCCCTTCCAAACCCAGCCTCCATGGAGGAAATCATGAATGCTTTTTCGAATGTCACGGCGGGTGGCGCGCAACAGCTACATCTGTTGCATACTGGTTTGTCGAGTCCTTACTGCCTAGATCCGACACCGCTGCTCGAACGCCAGCAACAGCAGGAATCCAACGCCCGCAGTTACCCTCGGCGCATTCCACTGGTGCTCGAACGAGCCCATGGCATTTACGTGCAGGACAGTCGTGGACAAGTGTTCGTTGATTGCCTGGCCGGTGCCGGCACCCTGGCGCTGGGCCACAACCACCCGGTAATTATCGAAGCCATCACCCAGACCATGGCGGCCGGTGTGCCGATGCACACCCTGGACCTCATGACCCCGGTGAAGGACGCCTTCGTACAAGAAATTTTTGGCTGTCTGCCCACAGAATTCGCTCGCAATGCACGCATCCAGTTTTGCGGCCCAAGCGGTGCCGATGCGGTAGAGGCGGCGCTCAAACTGACCCGCACCGCCACGGGGCGGCACTCGATCCTGGCGTTTGAAGGGGCCTACCATGGCATGACCCTGGGGACGCTGGCGATCAGCGGCAACCTGTCGCCGAAGAATGCCCTCGGTGCCTTGATGCCAGGCGTGCAACGCTTGCCTTTCCCCCACGATTACCGTTGCCCGTTCGGTGTGGCCGGCGATCAGGGCGTAACCTTGAACGTGCGTTACCTCGAGCATTTGCTCAACGACCCGGAAAGCGGTGTTACTGCACCGGCGGCAATGATTCTGGAACCGATCCAGGGCGAGGGCGGGGTGATTGCCGCGCCGGACCGCTGGCTTCAGGAGCTTCGCCGGTTGACCCAGGCTCACGGCATTCCGCTGATCGTCGACGAGATTCAGTGCGGCATCGCCCGCAGCGGCCGGATGTTCGGCTTCGAGCAGTCCGGTATCACACCTGACGTCATCACCTTGTCCAAAGCCATCGGTGGCGGTCTGCCGCTGTCGGTCATGGTCTACAACGATTCGCTGGATGTCTGGCAGCCGGGTGCCCACGCCGGCACGTTCCGTGGCAACCAACTGGCAATGGCCGCCGGTACCGCGACCTTGCGCTTCATCCGCGATGAAGGCTTGGTGGCACACGCGGAAACCGCGGGCGCGCATCTGCACAAGCAGTTGCAGATGCTGCAAAGCGAGTTCGCCTGGGTGGGCGATGTACGTGGTCGCGGCCTGATGCTCGGTATGGAAATCGTCGACCCGCAAGGCGCCCTCGACGTACAGGGGCATCCGCCAGTGGACGCGGTTCGGGCCAAGGCCTTCCAGCAGGCTTGCCTGAAGTACGGTCTGATTGTCGAGCTGGGCGGACGCCATGGTGCGACCGTGCGCTTCTTGCCGCCGCTGATCATTACCGAACAGGAAATCGATTTCGTCGCGCAAATCCTGTTCCAGGCAGCGAGCTCGATCAATGAGCGCTGCACGGGTTAATGATCTGCCGATGCACAGGGCTTGCCGAGATGGGCCGGCAAGCCCGCTCTTTTTTGAACAGGGACTGACAATGCGCAAGGCTTTAGCGACGATGAAACCCGCTTGGGTGTTGATGGCGGTGTTGGGATTAAGCGGCTGCGGTGCTCAGGATCAGCCCTCTGAACACACTGCGTCAGCGCCTCAGGTGAAGACGCTCACCGTGCAACCCCGATCGTTTGCCATGACCTCCGACCTGCCGGGCCGAATCGAACCGGTGCGCATCGCCGAGGTGCGCGCGCGAATTGCCGGTGTTGTGTTGACCCGTCATTTTCAGGAGGGCAGTGACGTCAAGGCGGGCCAACTGCTCTTCAGCATCGACCCGGCGCCGCTCAAGGCCGCCTTGATGCGGGTCGAAGGCGACTTGGCCAAAGCCGAGGCGGATGTCTATCGCGCCAATGCTCATGTCCAGCGTTACAAACAGCTGGTGGAAGTCAACGCTGTCAGCCCGCAGGCATTCGACGACGCAGTCTCCGATCTCAAGAGTGCCCAGGCCAATCGCCTGGCCGCTCAGGCTGATGTGGCCACTGCCAGACTCAACCTCGGTTACTGTCAGGTGCGTGCGCCGATCAGCGGCCGCATCGGCCGTGCCCTGGTCAGCGAGGGTGCACTGGTCGGCCAGGATGAAGCTACGCAGATGGCGAGGATTCAGCAACTGGACCCGATTTACGCCGACTTTACCCAGTCCGTCGATCAGGTCGTGGCCTTGCAGCAAGCCGTGGCCAGTGGTCGCCTGACCCTCACCGGCGCGGGCGCGGCCAACGTCACGGTGCAGATCGGCAGTCCGGCACAAACCCGACAAGGCAAGTTGATGTTCTCCGATATCTCCGTGGATCGAAGCACCGGGCAGGTCACCTTGCGCGGCGAGTTTCCTAACCCTGACAACCTGCTGCTGCCGGGGATGTATGTGCGTGTAGTGGCACCGGCGGGGGTCGATCCTCATGCGTTATTTGTGCCGCAAAAAGCAGTACAGCGGGGCCCTGACGGTCAGGCCCGCTTGATGTTGGTGGACGCCAAGGGGGTGGTGCGCGAGCGCATTATCAGCACTGGTGCGATGCTTGGCTCCGATTGGCAAATCACTCAAGGGTTGTCGGCCGGCGAGCAGGTGGTCATTGAACGGGCCGATAAACTGAGTGCCGGCACGCTGGTCACCGTCGTCACCCTGGCTGAACAGCAGGCCCGAAACTGACGGTCTGACTCATTCTTCCACGGCTGTTAGCCAGGATTTTACCGATGCCCGATTTTTTCATTAATCGTCCGAATTTCGCCTGGGTCATCGCGTTGTTCATTGCGCTGGTGGGAGCGCTGACACTGGGCACCTTGCCGGTCAGCCAATACCCGGACGTGGCCCCACCGCAAATCAGTGTCAGCGCCAGCTACCCCGGCGCTTCGGCGCAGATCATCAATCAGAACATCACCAGTCTGATCGAGGAGGAACTCAACGGGCTGAAAGACTTGCTGTACTACGAGTCCAATAGCGCCAACGGTAGCGCCGAAACCACCATCACCTTCAAGCCGGGAGCCGATCCCGACATGGCGCAGATCGATGTCCAGAACCGCTTGCAACGGGTGATTGGGCGGCTGCCTCAGGCCGTGATCGAGCAAGGCCTGAAAGTGGAACAGGTGCGCGCCAACTTCCTGATGATCTACGCCTTGTCTTACACCGATGGGCAGCAGGATTCTATCGGGTTGGCGGATTACGCCGCGCGGGGCATCAACAACGAGATTCGCCGCGTGGCCGGGGTCGGGCGGGTGCAGATGTACACCGCCGAGCGCGCCATGCGCATCTGGGTCGATCCCACCCGGCTGGTCGGTTACAACCTGTCGATGGCTGACGTGAGCAAAGCCATTGCCGCGCAAAACGTGCAAGTGCCCGCGGGCAGCATGGGCGAACGTCCGGGGCCTGCCGACCAGCACATTACCGCCACCGTCATGGTGCAGGGGCAGCTCGAATCGGTGGAGGCGTTCGGCAACATCGTGCTGCGGGCCAATGACGACGGCTCCAGCGTCAGAATCCACGACGTGGCGCGGGTCGAACTGGGGCGTCAGGACTACCGCTTCGACGCTCGCCTCAACGGTAAACCCGCGGCGGCCATGTCGGTGCAGTTGGCACCGGGCGCCAACGCGCTGCAAACGGCGGCCGCGATCAAAGCGCGGCTCGACCAACTGTCAAGCACATTGCCAGGGAACATGACCCTGAGTGTGCCCTATGACACCTCGTATTTTGTCGACGTGGCGATCAAGCAAGTCATCTACACGTTGATCGAAGCCATGGTGCTGGTGTTCCTGGTGATGCTGCTGTTCTTGCAGAACCTGCGTTACACGTTGATCCCGGCGATCGTGGTGCCGGTCTGCCTGTTGGGGACACTCGCGGTGATGGCCCCGCTGGGTTTTTCGATCAACATGATGACCCTGTTCGGCATGGTGCTGGCCATCGGTATTCTGGTGGACGACGCCATCGTTGTAGTGGAAAACGTCGAGCGCTTGATCACTCAAGAGCGGCTGTCGCCCAAAGACGCGACCCGCAAGGCGATGCAGCAGATCAGTGGGGCGATTGTCGGCATTACTCTGGTGCTTGCGGCGGTGTTTCTGCCGTTGGCGTTCATGGGCGGTTCGGTGGGGGTGATCTACCAGCAGTTTTCCATGGCGCTGTCGGTGTCGATTCTGTTTTCCGGGTTCCTCGCACTGACCCTGACGCCGGCCCTGTGTGCCACGTTGCTCAAACCCTTCGACCCGACGCATCAGGCCCGCCCCAACCGCTGGGCGAATGCCTTCAATCGACGCTTCGATGGCTTGGCCCAGCGTTACGAACGGCTCAGTTCGAGTTGGGTCCGGCGCAGCACCCGCAGCATGTGCCTGTACCTGATGTTGCTATTGGTACTCGCATTCGCCTATCACCGATTGCCGTCCTCATTCATGCCGTCCGAGGATCAGGGCTACATCATCACGGATATCCAGCTGCCACCCGCGGCTTCAGCCTCGCGCACCGACGTGACGGTGCAAGCGTGGGAGCACTATGCCCTGGCGCAACCTGCCACGGACCAGGTGCTGGCGATCATGGGGTTCAGTTTCTCCGGGGTCGGGGCCAACGCTGCATTATCGTTTGTCAGCTTCAAGGACTGGTCGGTTCGTGGAAACGGGCAGGCCAGCGATGCGGTGGCCCGGCGCGCGAATGAGGCCTTTGAAAATGCCGCCGATGGCACGCTGTTCAGCGTGGTGCCTCCACCGGTGGAAGGCCTCGGCACCTCAAATGGTTTCGAGTTACGGTTGCAGGATCTGGCGGGGCAGGGGCACGAAGCGCTATTGAACGCTCGAACCCAATTGCTGGAGGCGGCCAAGGCATCGCCGGTGATTGACTACCTGATGGAGGATGGCCTGGCTGATGCGCCGCAAATCAATGTCAGCATCGACCGTGAGAAGGCCGAAGCCCTCGGTGTGAGTTTTGATGTGATCAGTTCAGCGTTGTCATCGGCGCTGGGCTCGGAACAAATCAATGAGTTTGCCAATCAGGGGCGGATGCAGCGGGTAATCGTTCAGGCGGACGGCATCAGCCGCCAGACGCCTGAAGCGCTGCTGCGCCTGCAAGTGCCCAACCGGCAGAACCGATTGGTGCCACTGGACGCCTTCAGCCGTTTCGAGTGGCAGGTCGGGCCACTGCAGATCGCTCGCTATAACGGCTCGGCGTCGCTACGTTTTTCCGGTGATGCCGCGCCGGGTTACAGCACCGGTCAAGCCATGGAAGAACTGCAGAAAATCGCCCGTCAGCTGCCGGCCGGTTTCAGCCTCGAATGGGCCGGGCTGTCACTTCAGGAACAGCAGGCCAGCGATCAGGTACCGCTGCTGGTGGGGTTGTCGTTGATTGTGGTGCTGCTGGTGCTGGTGGCGCTGTATGAAAGCTGGACCATTCCCTTTGCCGTGCTGTTGATCGTGCCTATCGGCATGCTCGGTTCGGTGGCCGCGGTGACGGTCATGGGTATGCCCAATGACGTCTATTTCAAGGTGGGGTTGATTACGATCATTGGGCTTGCGGCGAAGAACGCGATTCTCATCGTCGAGTTTGCCAAGGCGCTACACGCTCAGGGAGCCAGCCTCGCGCAAGCGGCTGCTCAGGCCGCGCGTCTGCGTTTTCGTCCGATCGTCATGACGTCTCTGGCCTTTATTCTCGGTGTGGTACCCCTGGCAATCGCCACCGGTGCGGGTGCTGCCAGCCAGCGGGCGATCGGCACAGGCGTCATCGGTGGCATGCTGGCGGCGACCGTGCTCGGAGTTTTGTGGGTGCCGGTGTTCTTTGTCTGGGTCTTGTCCGCGGCAAAGCGGTTGAATCGCCAGCGTGTCGTCATCACCGAACCCGCGGCATAGTCGAGCGGTCTCCAGCCAGAGGTTGGCGGTTAATTTTCAAAGACTCTCAGGGTCGCCAAAGAACATTTTGACTGGGCTCCAGAGCGGTAGTTTCAGGCCGAAAAATCTTTGTGATGCCCCCAGCTTTGCCCCACTCGCACGTGGTACACGAGCGATCGCGAATGGGGATTGTGACTGAATTCCAGTATGGCGCATGGTGGCTTTCAGTGTAATGCTTCAATCGAAACTGACCGGTACGCTGTGCTTGCCAAGTTCGGAATCCTTGACTCAAAGCGGACCTACAGTGAGCGGTTTCGCATCAAGCGGATGCCGCTTATCCCAGTCACCTTCGATCTGCTTTCGATCCAAGGAGCCAAGCGTTGTGAAAGACAGAGATGTGAGGTTGAAGATCACTCTTCGCCGCTCCCCACTTCTCGTTCTTCGAATGCGGAGCGCACGGCTTCCACAACACGTTCCGCCCGGTGAGCGTCGTCCAGCTGCGGATACGCTTTCTTCAATTTGCCAGATACCTGCCAGCCATTTTCCTTGAGAGAGCGAATGATGCGGTTCGCGTCCTGATCCGGCATTTCTACCACCTCTTTGAGCCGCTCCTGGGCGCGCTGGAAAATGACCAGCGCACGGGCCTCATCGGCCATCTCGGTACGGACCGTATGCGCCACGACCTGTGCCGTGTACAGGACGTGTTCAGTCAGATCGGGATAGCGCCATGCGAATTGCGCGTCGTCGTAGTCATCGAAGACCAGGTTGCTCGGGGTGCCATCCTCGTAGACGACGAGTTCGCCAAACCGATAGGACGCTGCGTAACGTTGCATGAATGGCCGCGAAAACACCTCCAGCGTACGATCGTAGCGCGCCCGAAAATCGATCGAGCTCGTGATTGTGGCCGACACCGGCAGGATCACGCCATCAGGCACCGCCTTATCGCGGATCAGGGTGTCGTTGATCAGGAAGCGATGGATCCGACCATTGCCGTCCCGCATGGGGTGGATATACACAAAGGCGAAGGCGATGGCCGCAGCTCGAGCCAGCGGCTCGGCGCCCCGTGTTGCCAGCTCGAATGCTTTCAGGCCATCGAGCAGTTGCGCTAGCACCTCAAATTGCGGCGCAATGTAGTGCACGATATCCTCGTGCATGGTCGCCTGTCCTACGAAGACCGGCGAGTACCGCAGACCCAGTCCGAAGGCCTCATGACCCAAAATACCGGCTTGCAACGTGTGTAGGCTATCGTTGCTCAACGGATCCTTGATATGGCCACAGTACTTGGCGATCACGTGGGCAAACCGCTGGATCCTGTCGGCTTGGTCTGCCTCTTTCTCGATCAGAAAGCTCGCACGCGACTCCTTGAGCGTCAGCCAACTGGCCGTGCGCATCAGGATGTCGGCGCCAAAGGTTTGGTTCAGCTCGCGCAGTGCTGCATCCATGTCAAATTGCAGCGCTTGCTGTACGGTATCGGTACGGCGGACCAGGGGGCAGAACTCCGGCACGCCGGGCAGATTATCGTTGATGCGCCAGCGCCGTATCCGCAGTGGCTCAACGCGGGTCAGGTACTGCTGCGACGAAACGGCATCGACATAGCCGCTATTGGTCACATCTGGCACATCCAGATGCTGTCCGGTTAGCCACTCGTACAGGAATCCGGTGCGGCGGGCATATTGCCCAAAGGGCGCTTGCCGGCACCAGGCTTCGATGGGCTCTGGGCCAACAGCCGCAAACAGACGGGCGAAAAACTCGAGGTGAACTTCTTCGTACTTGAGCCCAAACTCGAAATGCCCTGCGAAATTGTCCACCGGCTGGTAGCTGGCGGGATACTTGTTCTCGACATGTCCGTTGCTCTCGCGGCTCATCCGTGTCGTACCGATCACCGATTCGACACGTAGGGGTTGTGCAAGCGCGATACCGTAGCGATCGGCGAGTGCCTTGAAACCTACCTTCATTGTCGAAACCCCTAACGCGAGCTTAAAAATGATAACCGGAAGGGGATAGTACGCGAAAATGATAATTCAGAGGGGCGCGAAAACGCTAACGATCACTTGAAAATGATAACAAAACAACGGTTTTTTCCGAAAACGATAATAGCCTGGAGTGCCTTGTAGGAGAAAGCATATAGGACGAAGCTTGCCTGGCCGCGTAAAGTCGTCAAAGTCAAAGACTCTCAGGATCCCCAAAGAACATCTGAATCCGCGAGCGCAACCAGCGTTCGCCCGGGTCGTTGTCCTGAGAGCCGCGCCAGGCCATGTGCAGTTCGAAACTGCGCACCGGCAGCGGCGGTTCTTCGGCGCGTACACCGCCAGCGGCGGTCAGGGCATCGGCTGTATAGTCCGGCACCATGGCGACGATGTCGGTGCCCGCCAGCAGCGTGCCCAGGCCGTTGAACTGTGGAACGGCGAGCACCACGTGGCGCTTGCGGCCGAGGGTCTCCAGCTCTTCATCGATAAATCCGCTCAGGTCACCGGCAAATGACACCAGTGCATGGGGGCGGGCGCAGAAGTCATCCAGGCTCAGGGCTCCGGGCATACTGTCCGCGCGCAGCAGTTTCGGCATGCTGCGGCGCAAGACCTTGCGTTTGGCATTGGCCGGCAAATCAGTGGTGTAACTGACGCCAATCGAAATCTCGCCGGACGCCAACAGCCCCGGCATTAATATGTAGTTGACCCGCCGCACCACCAACACGATGCCTGGCGCTTCAGCGCGCACGCGTTTGAGCAGCATCGGCAGCAAGGCGAATTCGACGTCATCCGACAGGCCAATACGGAACACTGCGTTGCTGGTCGCCGGGTCAAACTCGGAGGCGCGGCTCACAGCAGTGGAAATCGAATCCAGGGCCGGAGAGAGCAGGGCGAAGATTTCCACCGCCCGTGCTGAAGGTTCCATGCTGCGTCCGGTGCGCACGAACAGCGGGTCATCGAACAGCCCGCGCAGGCGTGATAACGCTGCACTGATGGCCGGTTGGCCGAGGAACAGTTTTTCCGCAGCCCGGGTCACGCTGCGCTCATGCATCAATGTTTCGAACACAATCAACAGGTTCAGGTCGACACGACGCAGGTCATTACGATTCATCTGGGGTCCTGGCAGAGTCAGCAAACTTGACGGGAACAGTCATATGAGAACAATGACCAGCATGAATCTTACGGGGAAAGACTGGTACTCTGCACCGGATAATTCAGATTTCCCACGATGCTGGTTCGGTTTTCTACGGATTTTGACGTCGTTGCCGGAGCTGCGGAATCAATGACAGGCATGTCGACTATTAATAGCCACTGATGGTCTTGGTCAGAAAGCCCAGATAGAGTTCAGGGCATTAGAGGTTACTTTGACGAGGTTTGCGATGTCCCGCACGATCCGTTTTCACAAGTTTGGTCCAGCCGAGGTGCTCAAATGCGAAGAGCATGCGGCAGCGATGCCTGCACCGGGCGAAGTGCAGGTGCGTGTCGAGGCAATTGGCATCAGTTGGTACGACGTGCTCTGGCGTCAGAATCTGGCGTCGTCCCACGCTCGACTGCCTTCGGGCCTTGGCCATGAAATGGCCGGCGTGGTGACGGCTGTCGGCGAGGGTGTCGATGATCTGGCGGTGGGTGACAAGGTCGCCAGCTTCCCGGCGCAAAGCCCGAACGATTATCCGGTCTACGGTGAGCAGATCGTTCTGCCTCGTTCGGCGTTGACCCGTTACCCCGACGTACTGAGCCCGATTGAAGCCAGCGTGCATTACACGCCACTGCTGGTAGCCTACTTTGCCTACGTCGATCTGGCACGGGTCAAACCGGGTCAATTTGCCCTGGTGACCGATGCCAGCCACTGTGCCGGGCCATCCTTTGTGCAGCTGGGTAAAGCGTTGGGGGTGCGGGTCATTGCCGCGACCAAGACGGCTGATGAACGTGATTATTTGCTGTCGCTCGGTGCCGAGAAGGTAATCGTTACCGAAGAGCAGGATCTGCTGATGCAGATCAACAAGTACACCGACAGTCGTGGCGTCGATGTTGTATTCGACGGCCTCGGCGGACCGCAGATGTCGTTGCTCGGTGATGTGCTGGCGCCTCGCGGCAGCCTGGTGTTGTATGGCCTGCAAGGCGGCAACCAGACACCGTTCCCGGCCTGCGCGGCGTTCCAGAAGAACATTCAGTTCTTTGTGCATTGCATCGGCAACTTCACCGGCAAACCGGAGCTGGGCATCATTCAGGACCAGGTGGCATTGCAACGAGCATTGCGCGACATCAATCAACTGACTGCGGATCGTGTTTTGCTGCCACTCAAGACTCGGGTCTTCCCGTTCAATGAGTTTGTCCAGGCCCATCGTTACATGGACGAATGCCCATGCCGCGTGCGGGTTGCCCTTCAGGTCGAGCCGGCCTGATTGCCTTCGTCAGAGTCCGTTGCAGCGGGCTCTGACGTTTTCGCCAAAACGAATGGCCCCGTACTCTCTAAAGCACGCTGAAACTTTTACTCTCCCGCCTGTTTGTTCTCACCTGTCCAGTTATTTTAATTGAGCATTCTCCGTTCTCGCGTGCCAGCTCAGGCCGATACCCGTAAATAATTCGCTGCCTGCGCCGTTTAACTTAAATGATGCCACACATCCCGTGTTCTAAAGGTTTGGCAACTGAACTGGTTTTTTGTACGAATCTGTATCTTCCAATCATTGTATAAGCCTTGATAATTGGATGATCACTTTCGTCTCAAGGAATGAGTCATGCTTGAAGTTAAAGGGTCGCTTTGTTTTTGTGTCGAAATTCCCCGCAAGCCCCCCGCTGTGCGTGGTTTTGTGCGTCACTTGCAAGAAGCAAGGCGCGCTGAATTAGTTGCGACCAATAGTGCCTGCGTGCATCTTCTTTGTTTTGTGTGCTCATTGTTTGTAGGAGGTCGTAGGAAGTTTCCCAACTTGCTTTCATTTGCCTTTTGACAGTCCTGATATTTCATCGCGATGTTAATGTTTGGTAACTGAAGGTGAAGCAGAGCTGGCAATGGCCTGCTTGACACCGATTATACATTTCAGGTGTAACGACGATGAGTGCAATTCACGATCAGGCAATGAGCTATGTTTATCAGCAAGTACTGCATCGCTTACTGGGCTATTTCTCCCGCGCAGAACGGACGGCATTGCAACTTTTCATCCAGCGTCTCGTCGTTTCTGCCGGCGGAATGGAGCGTATCGGTAAACACAAGGTGCTGATGGTCCATTCGGGTTCCTGGGACAGCAGCTACACCTTGGGTTTTCTGCGCGCCGCTCAGCTGAGTCTCGCCGGCAGAGCCCCGGCAACTTTCAACTTGCGGGTCGCTACCCTGCGCCATGCCTGGATGAGCCCGCAGACATTGGCCAATATCCACCGCAGCTACGGCGCGTTGTTCGTTTATGACGATCCACGGGTTGAGGCGTTGATGCTCGATGCGCGCAATGTCCTGCCTTTTAATCATCTGGCGCCAATCTCCGAAACAGGTCGTGAACTCAATTGCCGAAACCTGTTGATCAGTGGTCACCTTTCGCAGGGCGAAGGGAGCTCGACGTTTGGCGATGACTATCATTTATCAATGGGTGATTTCTACGGGGTGATGGCTCGCTGGGACGGTGGTGTCGATACGTTGATCAATGGTGACTCTCCCTTCGAGCAAAGACAGTATCTGAGTTGTTTCATGAGTGCCGCGAAGAAAATCGGGTTATCGGCCGAGTGCACCAGTGCACCCGATTTCGATGATCTGTTGGGGACGCTCGAGCCGTTTGGGCAGGACTATTATCGCGTGCTATGCGCAGACAATGACCAGCAATACGTGCAGCAGGCGGTGGCTTATGAGGCGCGCCGGCGGGTGTCACACATTAGCCTGCATGAATTGGTTGGTGGTAAGCAGGAGGAGCGTTCGCGGTTGCTCAGCGAGTTTCTCGGCTTTCAGTTCGATCTGTTCACCTCTCACGTCGGCGAAAGCGAATACGCCAGTCTGTTGCTGTTGGCTCATATGCGAGGCTTGCAGGCTCAGTTTGTGCGTGGCCTGAGTTATGCAGAGGGGGTTGCCGAATACTTGAGACTGGCTTCGCTCCAGATGCGTAATAAGGACCTGCCCGAAAGCCTGGTAGAGCAAGTGCTTTGCGCCTACGCCAGTGCGCAAAGGATTGAGGAGCGTCGCGCCCAGGCAAACGCCTATGCCCGACAAACGCTGGGCCTGAATGAGGTGCAACTGGTTTGTCTGCTGTTCGCGCCCTTTGTCAACGGCGGGGAAGGTCTTGAGAACTTCCTGCGTCGTTGTCATCCGGGCATGCTCGTGGCTATGCCTGAGGTACATAAGGCGCTGCAGATGCAGTGGGCGCCGGAGCAGGTCATGCAATGGATGGTCGATGTCAGCGGTTTGCCCGTCGGCTTGCTTGGCAAGCTCTACGGCATGTGTCAGGCCGACGTTGGTGAGCCTGATCAAGGCCAGGAAGGACTCCTCATCTCCGACAGTGGTGATGTGACGACCGAAGAGTCAGCGGGACGTTGAAGGGGGTTGAGTTGATAGGGTCAAATAATGTGTTTCCACGTTCGCACTTGCCGGACATCCAAAAGCGCCTGCAGATGCCTGGTACCGTCACGCAGGCCGTGTCATCTCTTGTGAAAGGCGTCGAAAAAACCGATTTCGCTTATCAGGCGGTGTACCGTTATCTGACCAGCCTGATCGGTGAGGCGGGCACCGACGTCCGCGTCAAATTGCCTTCGCTGCGACAGCTGGCGGACCGGCTGAATGTCTCCATCTCGACGATTCAATATGCCTATTCACTGCTGGAGAAGGAGGGGCGGGTCTATTCGATCGCCAAGTCTGGCTACTATGCACGGCCGGTATCTTTCAGCAGTTGCTTGAGCATTGGCAATGATTTGCTTGAAACGGTCTACGTCAGTGCCAGACGCCCGGACATGCTGGTGTTGAGCGGCGACGAGCCAGCGCTGTTGCTGTCTCTGGATAACCCTTTATTGCTGATGGAGCGAGAGTTGGTGCGCCAGTATCCGCGTCAGCTTCAGTCGCTGTCACAGCCATGTGGCGAGCTGGAGTTGCGCACCGCGCTGGCCGCCCGCTACACCTCGTCCCCGGTGCGTTGCTGGCATGCCGATGATGTCTACATCGGCGCGGACCTGCGCGGGGTGTTGGAAATCCTCATCGCAGTGTTTGGGCTCAAGGGCGCTACGGTGCTGGTGGAATCACCCTGTGACTGGGGAATCTTGCGTTTGCTGCAGACGGCCGGTGTGCGGGTGATCGAGTTGCCACTGCAAGACACTGGCTGCCTGGACCTTGATTCGCTCACACATCTACTGAGGACCGAAGTGGTACGTCTAGTGATGGTGTCCTCCGGCATCAGTATGCCAATGGGCAGCCTGATGCCGGCGAGCGACAGGCGACATGTGGCGCAGGTGCTGGAGCAGTACGGTTGTTGGGTGCTGGAGAACGACATCTACGGTGAGCTGGCTTTTGAACAAACCGGATGGCGCTTTCGTGACCTGGTCAGCACTGACCGGTTGATAGTGTTTTCTACATTCGAGAAGATCATTGGTCCGGAAGCGCCCTACGGGTATTTGCTTTCACGCCATTTGAGTGTCGAACTGCATCGGCATTTTCTCTTGCGGTCTTTCCGTTTGTCGCCCATTCGCCAGAAAGCCATCGCCCGGTTATACAGCAATGGTCGCCTCGACCAGCATCTACAGGTGCTGCGCCGGATGCTGGAAGAGCGTATGTGGTACATGATGCAACGGCTGCAGGAGCGCCTGGCCGACTCACTTCAATTCATCGTGCCCGCTGGTGGCGCCACTGTCTGGGTGCGCTCTTTAAGGCCGGTGGATCTACGTCAAGTGTTCCAGCGCCTGCTCAAGCAGCGGATCGTCGTTGCCCCTGGCGAACTGTTCAGCATTCACGGGCTTCATTCCCAGAGCCTGAGATTGAGTCATACCTTCAACGGTCATCATGATCTGGATGCCGCGCTGGGTTATCTGGCGGATGCCTTGAGGCTTGAGTTGCTTGAGTGAGTGGCGCCAACAAGCATTTCAAGGCGATAGATAACGTCGCAAAGCGCTCAAACTGCCAGTAAACTGCGCCTCTATCCCTGAACCATCCTTTCCAGAGGTTATGCATGACAATCAGTCCTTTTGCGGGCAAACCGGCACCGGCAGAACTGTTGGTCGATATCCCGCGACTGGTAACGGCCTATTACACCGGCCAACCTGATGCAGCAGTTGCTACTCAACGTGTGGCTTTTGGCACTTCGGGACACCGCGGCAGCTCCTTCGAGCTGAGCTTCAATGAATGGCATGTCCTGGCCATCAGCCAGGCCATCTGCCTGTATCGCGAGGCTCAGGGTGTTGATGGTCCGCTGTTTGTCGGCATCGACACCCATGCGCTGTCGACTCCGGCCGGTGCCAGCGCGCTGGAAGTGCTCGCGGCGAACGGCGTCACCGTGATGATCGCCGAAGGCGACGAATACACCCCGACGCCAGCGGTCTCCCACGCCATTCTTTGCTACAACCGTGGTCGCACCTCTGGACTGGCAGACGGCATCGTCATCACCCCATCACATAACCCGCCACAAAGCGGGGGCTACAAATACAACCCAACCAATGGCGGCCCGGCCGATACCCACATCACCAAGTGGATCGAAGCCAAGGCCAACGAACTGCTGGCCAACAAGCTCGCTGGCGTGAAACGCATCAGCTACGAGCAGGCACTGAAGGCAAGCACCACCCATCGTCACGACTACCTCAACACCTACGTTGCCGATCTGATCAATGTGATCGACATGGACGCCATTCGTGGCGCCAGGCTGCGTCTGGGCGTCGACCCGTTGGGCGGAGCAGGGGTGCGCTACTGGTCAGCGATTGCCGAGCACTACCGTCTGGATCTGGATGTGGTCAACACCCAGGTCGATCCTACGTTCCGCTTCATGTCGGTGGACTGGGACGGTCAGATCCGCATGGACCCGTCTTCCAGCTACGCCATGCAAGGCTTGATCGGCCTTAAAGAGCGCTTCGACGTTGCGTTCGCCTGTGACCCGGACCATGACCGTCACGGTATCGTCACGCCATCCGGCGGCTTGCTGGCGCCGAACAACTATCTGGCGGTGTCCATCGATTACCTGTTCCAGAACCGTCCGCAATGGCGTGCCGATGCGGCCGTGGGCAAGACCGTGGTCAGCAGCGGCTTGATCGATCGGGTCGCCAGACGACTGGGGCGCCGTCTGTATGAAGTACCGGTGGGTTTCAAATGGTTCGCTGACGGCTTGTTCGACGGCTCTCTGGGCTTCGGCGGTGAAGAAAGCGCCGGTGCCTCGTTCCTGCGCAAGGACGGCGGCGTCTGGAGCACCGACAAGGACGGCTTGATTCCAGCGCTGTTGGCGGCGGAAATGACTGCTCGTACCGGCCGCGACCCAAGCCAGATCTATCGGGCGCTGACCGATGAGCTGGGTGAGCCCTTCTCGGTGCGCGTCGACGCCAAGGCCAATCCCGAGCAGAAAGCCTTGCTCAGCAAACTGTCACCGGAGCAGGTCAAGTCCACGCAGTTGGCCGGGGAGGCGATTCAAAGCATTCTCAGCCATGCACCGGGCAACGATCAGGCCATCGGTGGTTTGAAAGTCATGACCGAGAACGGCTGGTTCGCGGCACGCCCTTCGGGCACCGAAGACATCTACAAGATCTACGCTGAAAGCTTCATCGGTGATGAGCATCTCAAGCAACTGGTGGCAGAAGCTCAGACATTGGTGGATGGAGCAATTTCTGCGAAATGACTGATGGCCCTGTGGCGTTTGATCGTTCCCACGCTCCTGCGTGGTAACGCATCCCGGTGACGCTCTGCGTCACATGGACGCGGAGCGTCCAGG
>NZ_JBWKQB010000030.1:0-77972 GCF_059418545.1 Pseudomonas sp. GW821-FHT07G10
TGACGCTCTGCGTCACCTCTACAGCGGACGCAGAGCGTCCGGGGCGGCATTCCCACGCAGAGCGTGGGAACGATCAATTTCAGGACTAGACACGTCTGTTGGGTGCGAGCACTCAGACAGTGACGTGCAGGCGAACGTCTACGTTACCGCGAGTGGCGTTGGAGTAAGGGCAGACCTGGTGTGCGGCGTCGACCAGTGTTTGCGCATCAGCTTGTTCCAGACCTGGCAGGCTGACATGCAGGTCTATGTCCAGTCCGAAGCCGCCCGGAATCTGGCCAATGCCGACATGGGCGGTGATCGAGGTGTCGTCGGGGATTTTGCGCTTGGTTTGGCTCGCGACAAATTTCAGTGCACCGATGAAGCAGGCGGAGTAACCGGCAGCGAACAGCTGCTCAGGGTTGGTTGCCTCGCCGCCGGCTCCCCCAAGTTCTTTCGGGGTGGAGAGCTTGACGTCGAGGACGTTGTCGCTGGAAACAGCACGGCCATCACGGCCACCGGTAGCAGTTGCAACAGCGGTGTAGAGAGTTTGCATGGTGTAAGCCTCTTTTTTGATGGATTTATGCGCTAAAGGTTTGCGCGCTAAGTAAGTGCGAGATAAATGTAGCTCGCAAATAGTTAGCGCGCAATATAATTTTTATGCAAGCAACGTTCAGCGCGCAGAAGCTGAAGGATGACTGTCGGTGTGAGGCTTGGTTTAGAGCGCTTGAGTAGCGCTCGGAAAATTTTCGTCGTGATGAATTTTGTTGGGCTGGGAGGGCGCCTTCGCGGCCAGCTCCTGATGCCAGTAAGCTTAAGGAATTTCAGGCTCAACGCATTCCAGCGAAGGTTCGCGTTAGTCGCGGGGGAGTGACGAAAGCGCGGGTGAGCGCTTACAGGCTGTCTTGCAAATGACTGCGCAATTCCAGCAAATCGGCCTGCAACTTGCGTATCTGGTCCAGGGTCTGGCCGCTCGCGCCAAGGATGCATTGTGGAATATCCCGCGCCTTGTCCCGCAGGGCGTGGCCTTGCGCGGTCAATTCAACGATCACCACGCGCTCGTCTTCACGGCTGCGGGTGCGGCTTAACAAGCCTTCGGCTTCGAGGCGTTTGAGCAGAGGTGTCAGTGACCCCGGGTCCGTCAGCAGGCGGGTGCTGATCTCGCCTACGGTCAATCCGTCGCGTTCCCATAGCACCATCATCGCCAGGTATTGCGGATAGGTCAGACCTAAAGCTTGCAACAGCGGCTTGTAGACCTTGGTCATCAACAGCGATGTGGAGTGCAGGGCGAAACATAGCTGGTTGTCGAGCAGCAGTTGGTCGCAGTTATCGGGGGTGGAGCTAACGCTAGTCATTTTGAGGCCTTGATCATTACTTGTCCTGAATCTAGCGGGCGAATCTTTAATGCGCTAGATAATTTTTGGGTCAGCGCCAACCGAGATCGCTTTGCAGTGCCAGATCCCAAGGCGGGATCGGGCTGAACCGGCCCTTGAGGTACTCCAGCAACAACCGACTGCGGGAGTTGGCTTGCTGTTCCAGACGCAAGGCATAAATACCGGTGGTTTCCGGTTTGGGCAGCCCACTTTCGCAAAACAGTGGTAGTAACTCACCGCGCAGCAGGTGCTCACTGATCAGCCAGGTCGGCAGGTGGGCGATGCCCAGCCCTGCAAGTGCGCCGAAGAGCAGCGCTTCGGCATTATTGGCACTCATGCGCATGCGCTGCGGGCGGTGCTGTTGCAGTTGCCCGTCCAGCTCGAAACGCCAGGCGAAAGGGGGCGCCAGACCATCCCAGTCGAGGCCATCGTGCTCGCTCAGTTCCTTGGGATGAATCGGCGCACCGCGGCGTTTCAGGTAGGCAGGGCTGGCGCAGGCAATCCGCACCATACTGGCCAAGGGCGTGGCGACCAATCGGGTATCGGCCATTTGCCCGGCCCGCAGCACCAGATCGACTTTGCCCAGGTTCGAACCCTGCATATCGACAAAGCTGTCGATCAGGTGCAGTTGAACATCCAGTCCAGGATAGACCACCAGGAAGTCGGCAATCACCGGCGCCAGGTGGCGTCGGCCAAAAGCGGCCGGGGCGTCCACGCGAATCAGTCCTTCCGGGGCATTGCTCAGGGAGACGGCTTCGGCCCGGGCCAGACGCAATTCGGCAACTATACGTCGTGCTCGCTCGGCAAATGCCAGGCCAGCCGGTGTCGCGCGCACGGCATGGGTGCTACGGGTGAACAGTTGGCTGCCGACTGCACTCTCAAGGCTGTCGATGCGCCGGGCTACCGCCGATGGCGTCAACGGATGGCGACGCGAGGCGGCAGAGAAGCTGCCGGTTTCCAGTACATCGAGAAACAGGCCGAGCTGATCGGTGAGGATATTGGGGTTCATGCCTGGGGTTTGCTTGTGCGAGTTGGGCATAGCCATTGTGCGTTTCTGTGCGTTTCCACGCCAGTACAGACTGCGTAGCATGCAAAGCCAGACGTGAGGGGATCGCCTGTGATTGAGTTAGTGATGTATCTGGCATTTGGCGCAGCCTTGGGTACCGTGGGCGGTTTGTTCGGTATCGGCGGCGGCTTGATCGCGATTCCGGTGCTCGGTGTTTTGTTTGGTCTGGATCAGCAAATTGCTCAAGGCACGGCGTTGGTCATGGTGGTGCCGAACGTGATGTTGGCTTTGTGGCGCTATCACCAGCGCAATCGCATTGAGCTGCGCCACGCGTTGCCCCTGGCCTTGATGGGCTTTTGCTTCGCCTGGCTGGGTTCAATCTGGGCAGTGGGCATCGATGCGCGAGTGATGCGCATTGGCTTCGTCGCGTTTCTGATCGCCTTGTCAGTCTACAACCTTGCGCGAATGTTCATGGTCAACGCCCCGGTCTCGGCGCAGATGCGTTACTCGTGGCCCTGGCTGGGCGTGTTGGGCGCCGCATCCGGGACCATGGGTGGATTGTTTGGTGTCGGCGGGGCAGTGGTCGCCACACCGGTGCTGACCAGCCTGTTTGGCACCAGCCAGGTCATTGCCCAAGGCTTGTCCCTGGCCTTGGCCTTGCCGAGTACCGGCGTCACGTTGGTGACCTACGCGCTCCATCACCAGGTGAGCTGGATGATTGGTTTGCCCTTGGCGGCTGGCGGTTTGTTGAGCATCAGTTGGGGGGTGAAAATTGCCCACGCCATGCCGGAGCGACTCTTGCGCGGGCTGTTTTGCGGCTTCCTGGTGTTCTGTGCGGTGATGCTCACGTTTAAAGTTTGAAGCCTTCGACGATGTGCTCGGCCAGGCACTCGGTAATGGGCGATGGTGCGTTCAGGTTGCGCACCAGCATGATGCTGGCTTCAGGCAAGAGCGGCAGGTCTTCGGCATCACCGAGGATGCGCATATCCGAGGTGATCAGGCTCTCCAGTTGCGCGGTGACCGCCAGGCCGGCGCTGACCACCGCCATGAGCGCCGAGAGGCTGGAACTGTTATAGGCGATGCGATAGTCGCGCCCGGCAGCATCCAGGGCGTTGCAGGCCCAAATCCGGCAGAAACAATCGCTGTTGAACATCGCCAGCGGCAGCGGCGTTTGTTCGTGGGGGCTGAAGCATTGTGCCTCGGCCCAGACAAAACGCTCCTTGCGCAGCAACTGGCCAATCTCGCTGCCCGGTTCGCGGGTGACGATGGACAGGTCCAGGTCCTGGCGTTGCAGAAGTTGTTTTGATGACTCGCAATGCACTTCGATCTGGATCAAGGGATAGGCTTGCGCGAAGCGCGACAAAATCCCCGGCAAAAAGCGCATCACATAGTCATCGGGCGTACCGATGCGCACCGTGCCGACCATGTGCGGTTCGCGCAGCGTATTGAACACTTCACTGTGCAGTTTCAGGATGCGCCGGGCGTAACCGAGCAGCACCTGACCCTCGGCGGTCAGCCGTACCTGGCGCCCATCACGCTGAAACAGCTGGCGTTGCAGGACGTCTTCTTCAAGACGCTTCATCTGCATGCTCACCGCCGATTGGGTGCGATTGACCAATTCACCAGCGCGGGTAAAGCCACCTTGGTCGGCGATCGCGACGAAGGTGCGCAGGACTTCGGTGTCGATGCTTGGGTAGTTGGCCAATTGATCAATCTCTGAGATGTATTGCATAAGAAACATTCGTTGGATTGATCTTAGCTCCAGGACGAGACTTTAGTCATCCCCACTGGAGGGCAACATGATGAAAGGTCAAAAAGGTTATCTACTGGTCGAAAAATTTTCATTCCATGGTTTTTCCCTGCGTCCTTTGATGGAGAAAATCGCCCGCTGGCATCAGCTCAATCGTGAGCGTGCGCTGCTGGCGAGGATGAGCGACGAGGCGTTGAAGGATATCGGGATCAGTCGGGCCGATGTCGAGCAGGAAACCGTACGCCCATTCTGGGACGACCCGATGCGCAAATGATTATCGGACAACTACACAAGCGGCTTCGTGGTGGGGTAGTTTGCGAGCAGACATGGAGATACACATGCCCGCAGAACTATCCTTTTCTCTCAAACAGGCTCGGCGTCTGGCGCTGGCCGCCCAAGGTTTCTCCGGGCGCCAGCCGCCAGCGACGGTCAAATCGCCTCAACTCAACCGGTTGATCGAACGTCTGGGCATCCTGCAGATCGATTCGGTCAACGCTCTGGTGCGCTCGCATTACCTTCCTCTGTACTCGCGCCTTGGTCACTATTCATCCGATTTGCTTGATCAGGCTGCCTGGAGTCAGGGCCGACGGCGCACGTTGTTCGAGTATTGGGGGCATGAGGCGTCTTTGCTGCCGCTATCAATGTATCCCTTGATGCGTTGGCGCATGCAGCGGGCGAGGCAAGGGGAGGGCATTTATCAACAAATGGCCAGATTCGGGCGGGAGCAGCAGGAGACGATTCGTCGAGTATTGACCCTGGTTGAGGAGCGAGGGGCTCTTGGCGCTGGCAGTTTGTCGACGCGTCAGGAGCGGGCGGGCCCCTGGTGGGACTGGAGTGCCGAGAAGCATGCGCTGGAGTGGTTGTTTGCCGCCGGTGAAGTGACTGTTTCAGGGCGTCGTGGTTTCGAGCGTCTTTATGATTTACCCGAGCGGGTCATTCCAGCAGCGACTCTTCAGCAACCGCTACTCAGTGAAGCCGAGGCCCAGCGCGGGCTGCTTGTGCATGCCGCGAGTGCGCTGGGGGTCGGCACTGACAAGGACTTGCGCGATTATTTTCGGCTTTCACCTGTCGACAGCCGCGCGCGTCTGGCTGAGTTGGTCGAGGCGGGTGAGTTGGTGGTTTGCGATGTTCAGGGTTGGCGGCAACCGGCCTATTGCCTGCCCGTGCCGAAAGTCCCGCGCGCAGTCGAGGTCAGCGCCTTGCTCTCGCCGTTTGATTCACTGATCTGGGAGCGTAGCCGCACCGAACGTTTGTTCGATTTTCGCTATCGGCTGGAGATCTACACGCCTCAGTCCAAACGGGTGTATGGCTATTACGTGCTGCCGTTTCTTTACAACGAACGAATTGCGGCTCGGGTCGATTTACGGGCTGAACGGGCTCAGGGAAGGCTGGCGGTGCATGCTGTGCATGAGGAAGAGCCAGGGCTGGATGAGCAGGGGATGCGGGCGTTGGCCAAGAATCTGCGACAGATGGCTGATTGGTTGGGCTTGCCGGAGATTCAGTTGAACTGCCCGCGGGCCAGTGCGATACGGTTGCGGGTGGCGTTAACTGAGCTCAGTGGTGACTGACCCGGCGCCATCGCGAGCAAGCCCGCTCCCACACTAGATCTGCGTTGATCACAAAATGATGGGTTTACGCAGATTTAATGTGGGAGCGGGCTTGCTTGCGATGGCGGTGTATCAGGTGACGAAAAACCTACTGACTCAACGGCGAACCTGCTTCAACGTCTCGGCAATCAAAAACGCCAGTTCCAGCGACTGATCGGCATTCATTCGTGGGTCGCAATGGGTGTGATAACGGTCCGATAAGCCATCCTCGGTAATCGGCCGTGCGCCGCCGATACATTCGGTGACGTTCTGTCCGGTCATTTCGATATGGATACCGCCGGCATAACTACCTTCCGCTTCGTGCACCTGGAAGAACTGTTTCACTTCATTGAGGATCTGCGCGAAGTCGCGGGTCTTGTAGCCGCTGCTGGCTTTGATCGTATTGCCGTGCATCGGGTCGGAACTCCACAGCACTTTCTTGCCTTCGCTTTCCACTGAACGGATCAGCTGCGGCAGATGGTCGCCAACCTTGTTCGCGCCCATGCGCACGATCAGGTTGAGGCGGCCGGGATCGTTGTCCGGGTTAAGGATGTCGATCAGACGAATCAACTCCTCGGTGTTCATGCTCGGACCGACCTTGACCCCGATCGGGTTGTTCACCCCGCGCAGGAACTCGACGTGGGCGCCGTCGAGCTGGCGCGTGCGGTCGCCGATCCAGAGCATGTGCGCCGAGCAGTCGTAGTAATCGTTGGTCAGGCTGTCGCGCCGCACGAAGGCTTCTTCGTAGTTCAGCAGTAGCGCTTCGTGAGCTGTGAAAAAGCTGGTTTCGCGCAGTTGTGGTGAGCTGTCCATGCCACAGGCTCGCATGAAGGCCAGGGTTTCATCAATGCGATCAGCCAGGTGGCTGTACTTCTCGGCCAGGGCCGAGTTGGCGATAAAATCCAGGTTCCATTTATGAACTTGATGCAGGTCGGCAAAACCGCCCTGGGCAAAGGCGCGCAGCAGGTTCAGCGTTGCAGTGGACTGATGGTAGGCCTGCAGCAAACGATCCGGATCCGGCACGCGGCTTTTTTCATCGAAACCGATGCCGTTGACGATGTCGCCACGGTAAGCCGGCAGGGTCACGCCGTTGATGGTTTCATCGTTGGAGGACCGCGGTTTGGCAAATTGCCCGGCCATGCGGCCGACCTTGACCACCGGGCAGCCCGCCGCAAAGGTCATGACAATCGCCATCTGCAGCAATACTTTAAAGGTGTCACGGATTTTTGCCGCAGAGAATTCGGCAAAGCTTTCTGCGCAATCACCGCCTTGCAGCAGAAATGCCCGACCCTGAGTCACCTCGGCAAACTGACGGCGCAACTCCCGGGCTTCACCGGCAAACACCAACGGCGGATAACTGGCCAGGCTTTGCTCGACCTGCAACAAGTGCGCAGCGTCAGGGTAATGGGGTTGTTGCTGGATCGGCAGGGCGCGCCAGCTGTCAGGGCTCCAGGGTTGGCTCATCATGGACTCTAGTGTTTTACGGTCGGACATCCATGTTATCAGTAATTAGTGCGTGACCTGTTCCCGTTGGTTCGCGGACAATCGCGCCTTTCCCGCTCGGTGCCGAGCGACTGGATTTATCGCGTTGCCGAGGTTGAGCCCGGTGGCGGTTAGGAGATGAGATGACTGAGGAGCGCGTCGAGCGCCTGCTCGCTGAGGTGCACGATGACTTTGGCATGATTCGGGTGCTGGAAGTGGCGGATTACCGCTTTCTCGAATTTGGCGATGCCATCGAACAGAGTTGTGTGTTCACCGCCGACCCAAGCTGGCTGGAGTATGACTATACCCGGGCCATGCTGATCGGTGCGCTGTGCCACGAAACCCCGGAAAGTGCACTGTTTCTGGGGCTTGGCGCGGGCACGCTGACCCAGGCCTGCCTCAAGTTCCTGCCGCTGGAAGATGTCGAAGCCATCGAGCTTCGCCCGGACGTTCCGCGCCTGGCCATCGAATACCTGGGTCTGGATGACGACCCGCGACTTTATATCCGTGTCGGCGATGCCCTGGAGCTGCTCGACACTGCCGAGCCCGCGGATCTGATCTTCGTCGACCTCTACACTGATGTCGGCCCGGGCGTCGGGCATCTGGCCTGGGGCTTTCTGGCAAACTGTCAGAAACGTCTGAATCCGGGTGGCTGGTTGGTGATCAATCAATGGGCTACCGATGACGGCAAGCCATTGGGCGCGGCTTTGCTGCGTGGTCTTTATCACCGGCATTATTGGGAGCTGCCGGTGAAGGAGGGCAATGTGATCCTGATGGTTCCCGCGGATCTGGATCAAACCCTGGATATGGACGGCCTGACCGCCCGGGCCGAAGCCCTCGCGCCGCGACTGGGCTACTCGCTGCAATCGCTGATCAAGGTAATCCGCCCCGCTACTTAGTTGTCTGTAAGGCCGCCATCGCGAGCAAGCCCGCTCCCACATTAGACTTCAGTGTGTTCACAGTTTTGTGATCAATACAGATCCAGTGTGGGAGCGGGCTTGCTCGCGATGGCGGTATGACTGCTGGCACATCAGGCACAGATCTCAACAGCCTTTGAATACGCCGGGACGTTTTTCGACCATTGCTCGCAGCCCCTCCTTGGCGTCTTCACTATTCAGCAGCTTCTTGACCAGTGGCGGCAAACCTTGAGCGGCGGCGGTTTCGCCTTCAAGGCGTGCCTGGCGGGCGGACATCAAGGTCGCCTGAACGCCCAAGGGTGCTTGCCTGGCGATACGTTGGGCCAACTCCAGTGCGCGGGGTAACAGGTCTTCGCTGGCCATCACTTCCTGGACCAGACCTAGCCGCAAGGCGTCATGAGCGTCGAACTCATCGCCGGTCAACAGCCAGCGCATGGCGTTGCCCCAGCCGGCGATTTGATGCAGGCGCAAGGTGGCGCCACCGAAAGGGAAGATCCCGCGCTGGACTTCCATCTGGGCGAAACGCGTATTGCTGGCGCACAGGTTGATATCGGCAGCCAGCATCAATTCGATGCCGATGGTCAGGCAGTAGCCTTGTACGGCGACGATCACCGGCTTACTGACCCTGGGGCCTGCGAACACTCCCCATGGATCGCAGCCGCCGGTCGGCGCCTGCCAGCCGTTAGCCAGAGCGGCGCCGACATTCGCCAGATCCAGCCCGGCGGTAAAGTGTTCGCCGTGACCGAACACCACGGCTACCCGAGCCTGGGCATTACGTTCGAACTCGCCATAGGCCAGGCTGAGTTCGTTAAGCAGATCGAGGTCGAAGGCGTTACGTTTGGCAACGCGGTCCAGGCCGATCAACAGGATATGACCGCGCTGTTCACGGCTGACGCGACTTGGATTGAGCTGATTCATGGGGCATATCCTTGGGCGGAAAAGGGTGTTTCAGACCGAAGGTCTCAGCCTGAAAGATGAACCGTTTAAGCGTCGTGACCAATAGGGCCGGGCCTCTGAAAAGTAGACGCTTGGAGGATTATCCGCAAAGCCCGTGACAGAGAGGCGTGCAGCTGCTTTTTCTTATAAAAACTTCTCCCTTTTTTCAGTAATTCCGGTATAGTGCGCGCCGGCCTTTAACCGGGCCACGTTTAGGTATAGCAATTCCCCCGAAGCCAGCTTCGGTTGCTTGTTCGCTCTGCGGACTATCCTTGACGATCCATTCATTCAAACGTTTTCGCAAATCCCCGCCGACAAAGCTGCCAGGGCGACTCTTGAGTCTCAACACGGCACGCGCAGCTTTGGAGCATGGGTCTTTGCGGATGCACTTAGAGGCAGACCCATGACCCAGGAAATCGGCGGCTTCGCCGCTCTTGAACTTCATCCCAATATTGTCGCTGCAGTAGTCGCTACCGGCTATGAAGAGCCTTCGGCCATTCAGCAGCAGTCGATCCCGATCATTCTCGCCGGTCACGATATGATTGGCCAGGCGCAAACCGGTACGGGTAAAACCGCTGCGTTCGCCCTGCCGATTCTGCACCGCATTGATCCGTCCAAGCGCGAGCCGCAAGCTCTGATCCTGGCCCCAACTCGTGAGTTGGCGCTACAAGTTGCAACCGCTTTCGAAACCTACGCCAAGCAAATGCCGGGCGTAACTGTTGTGGCTGTCTACGGCGGTGCGCCGATGGGCCCGCAATTGAAAGCCATCCGTAATGGCGCACAGATCGTTGTCGCCACTCCGGGTCGTCTGTGCGACCACCTGCGTCGCGACGAAAAAGTATTGGCGACCGTGAACCACCTGGTTCTCGACGAAGCCGACGAAATGCTCAAACTGGGCTTCATGGACGACCTGGAAGTTATCTTCAAGGCCATGCCGGAAACCCGTCAGACCGTATTGTTCTCGGCCACCTTGCCGCAGTCGATCCGTGCCATCGCTGAGCGCCATCTGCGCGATCCGAAGCACATCAAGATCCAGACCAAGACTCAGACCGTTACCGCGATCGAACAGGCTCACCTGTTGGTTCACGCT
The DNA here is from genome assembly GCF_059418545.1 of Pseudomonas sp. GW821-FHT07G10. Classification (NCBI taxonomy): domain Bacteria; kingdom Pseudomonadati; phylum Pseudomonadota; class Gammaproteobacteria; order Pseudomonadales; family Pseudomonadaceae; genus Pseudomonas; species Pseudomonas sp. GW821-FHT07G10. The sequence continues at coordinate 10,117 of NZ_JBWKQB010000030.1, forward strand.
GACCAGAAGACCTCGGCTGTATTGAGCCTGCTGGAAGTGGAAGATTTCGACGCGCTGATCATGTTCGTGCGTACCAAGCAAGCGACCCTGGACCTGGCCAGTGCGCTGGAAGCCAAAGGCTACAAAGCCGCTGCGCTGAACGGTGACATTGCCCAGAACCAGCGTGAGCGCGTGATCGAGTCCCTCAAGGATGGCCGTCTGGACATCGTTGTGGCGACCGACGTTGCTGCCCGTGGTCTGGACGTTCCGCGTATCACCCACGTATTCAACGTGGACATGCCATACGATCCAGAGTCCTACGTTCACCGTATCGGCCGTACCGGCCGTGCCGGTCGCGAAGGTCGTGCACTGCTGCTGGTGACTCCGCGTGAGCGCCGCATGCTGCAAGTGATCGAACGTGTAACCGGTCAAAAGGTTGCTGAAGTCCGCCTGCCGGATGCTCAGGCCGTTCTCGATGCACGCATCAAGAAACTGACCAACAGCCTGTCGCCGCTGGTTGCTGATGCCGAGTCGACTCACGGTGAGCTGCTGGATCGTCTGACTGCCGACATCGGTTGCACCCCGCGTGCACTGGCCGCTGCTCTGCTGCGCAAGGCTACCAACGCTCAGGCACTGACCCTGGCTGCCATCGAGAAAGAGCGTCCACTGGTGCCGAACAATGCACCGCGTGGCGATCGTCCAGAGCGTTCCGGTGATCGTCCGGACCGTGGTGATCGTGAGCGTCGCGCTCCGGTTCCGCTGGCTGAAGGTCGTGCTCGTTGCCGTACCGCGCTGGGCGCGCGTGATGGTATCGCTGCCAAGAACCTGCTGGGCGCAATCCTTAACGAAGGTGGTCTGGCGCGTGAAGCTATCGGTCGCATTCAGGTGCGTGACAGCTTCAGCCTGGTAGAGTTGCCGGAAGATGGTCTGGAGCGTCTGCTGACCAAACTGAAGGACACTCGCGTTGCCGGCAAGCAGTTGAAACTGCGTCGTTATCGCGAAGACTGATCCGCGCTGAGCTGATCAATCGAGCATAAAAAATCCCCGACTGGTTCGGGGATTTTTTATGCCTGATCGTTCCCACGCTCTGCGTGGGAATGCCGCCATGGACGCTCCGCGTCCGCTTTGGGTGTGACGCAGAGCGTCACCGGATGCATTCCCACGCGCGAGCGTGGGAACGATCATCTAGCCAAACCGATAGATGTCCATCCCCAGCGCACCCATGGTGAAGCCTTGATGGGCAATACTGAAGTCGCCGCCGGCACCACGGGCGAAATACAGCGGAAGCAAATGCTCGTCGCTGGGATGGCTGCGCACGGCATAGGGCGCTTGCTGGCGATAGTCATGCAGGGCTGCTTCGTCGTCAGCGGCGAGTTTGTCGATCACCCAGTCGCGAAAGGCTTTGGCCCAGGGCTCTACGCTTTCCGGGCCGGCGTGCCAGTCCAGCTCGCGCAGGTTGTGGGTGATACTGCCGGAGCCGATCAGCAGTACGCCATGTTCGCGCAGGCTGGCCAACGCATGGCCGACGCGGGTTTGCAGGGCTGGCCCAAGACGACTTGGAAGCGAAACTTGTACCACCGGAATTTCGGCTTGCGGATACATCAGAGACAGTGGAACCCAGGCGCCATGGTCGAACGGGCGCTTGGCGTCAATCCGGGCATGCAGCCCGTCGGCTTTGAGTAAGTCGACTACCTGCGCTGCGAGCTCTGGCTCACCGGGAGCTGGATACTGTACGGCAAACAACTCGGGTGGGAAGCCACCAAAGTCATGCCAGGTTTCCGGCTGAGGGTTACCACTGACCAGCAGCTCCTGGCTTTCCCAGTGGGCTGAAACCAGCACGATGGCTTTGGGTCTGGGTAATTCGGCGGCCAGACGTGCCAGAGCCGGGCCGCTGGCACCGGGTTCCAGTGCTAGCATTGGCGAGCCATGGGAGATAAACAGGCTAGGGAGCATAAGAGGTTCCTGAGCGTTAAGATGACATCATCTTCAGTCAGATCATTGATCTAAATCTAATATAAGTTTTAGTGCCTTTTGATCGAATTTTCAGGGTGATTTATGCAACCGGAATTTTGGCACAAGCGTTGGGAGCTCAATCAGATCGGCTTTCATCTGTCCGAGGTAAACCCCTACCTGCCGCGGTTGTGGCCTAAGTTGGGGTTGGCGGCAGGCTCGCGGGTGCTGGTGCCATTGTGTGGGAAAAGTCTGGACCTTGTGTGGCTCGCCAGTTGCGGTCATCAGGTGCTGGGCGTCGAGTTGTCAGAAAAGGCCGTGACGGATTTCTTCAGCGATCAGCAACTTGAGCCACAGATCAGTCAGCAGGGTGCTTTCACGGTCTATCAGGTGGGCTCGATAGAGTTGTGGTGCGGGGACTTCTTTGCCTTGAGCGTTGAGCATGTGGCTGATTGTGCAGCGTTGTATGACCGGGCGGCGCTGATTGCCCTGCCACCGGAAATGCGCGAGCAGTACGCGGCACATCTGAACCGGATCCTGCCGTCGGGTTGTAAGGGGTTGCTGATTACTCTGGACTACGACCAGATACAGATGGCCGGGCCACCGTTTGCGGTGGTCGATGCTGAAACAAGAAGCCTGCTTGGCGATTACTGGCAGCTTCGAGTCGTAGAAGAACGAGACGTCCTCGCAGAGAGCTGGAAGTTCCTCCAGAGCGGTGTCACGCGCCTGGATGAGCGGGTTTATCGTCTGTTGAAGAACTGACCCAGGTCGTAAACGCTGGAGTGGTCGAATTCTTTGGAGGCGAAAAAGGGGCGACTTGCGTCGCCCCTTTGGGTGCTTCAATGAAGGCTATCAGCCACGACGGCGCAGTGCGTCGATACGCTCTTCCAGCGGTGGGTGGCTCATGAACATGCGAGCCAGGCCCTGCTTGATGCCGCCGTTGATACCGAAGGCAGTCAAGGTGTCCGGCATGTGTACCGGCAGGCCTTGCTCCGAACGCAGGCGCTGCAGGGCGCCGATCATTGCGCTGGTGCCGGCCAGGCTGGCGCCGGCTTCGTCTGCGCGGAATTCGCGTTTGCGCGAGAACCACATGACGATTGCGCTGGCCAGGAAGCCCAGTACCAGTTCGGCGAAGATCGTCGCCACGTAGTAGGCGATGCCCTGGCCTTCTTCGTTCTTGAAAATAACCTTGTCGACGAAGTTGCCGATGATTCGCGCGAAAAACATCACGAAGGTGTTCACCACGCCTTGTACCAGCGCCAGTGTCACCATGTCGCCGTTGGCTACATGGCCGATTTCGTGGGCCAGCACCGCTTTCACTTCATCCGGTGAAAAGCGCTCCAGCAGACCCTGGCTGACGGCGACCAGTGCGTCGTTCTTGTTCCAGCCAGTGGCAAAGGCGTTAGCCTCGTAAGCCGGAAAAATCCCGACTTCGGGCATCTTGATCCCGGCTTCGCGGGACAGCTGCTCGACGGTTTGCAGCAACCATTGTTCATGGCGAGTGCGCGGCTGGCTGATGATCTGGGTGCTGGTGCCCATCTTCGCCATCCACTTGGAGATGAACAGCGAGAACAAGGAACCCGCGAAACCAAAGACCGCACAGAAAACCAGCAGCTGATTGAGGTTGAGGTCAACCCCGTTGGCCGCCATGAACCCGTTGAAGCCGAAAAGGCTCAGGGTGATGCTGGCAATCAGCACGACCGCCAGGTTAGTGGCCAAAAACAGCAATATGCGCATCATGGTTGTAGAAATCTCCTCATGCTAAATATGTAGCGTACTGCGGGGTATATAAGGTGCGGCACCGGGCTATTCAACCAGGTGACTATTTCAAACTGTGTCTTACAGTCGGATTTTAGACCCTTGCAGGGTTTTTTCGATATTGATCGGGCACGCGCTTTTAGCGCTGAGGGTCCCGTCGCAGTTGGGTGCGATGGCAGACCATGGAAACAGCACGGGCACAGAAGAGCATGTGTTTAGGGAAAAAGGAGATATGTTGCTGAATTAATCGCTGTGCGACTTTGCAACAGTCGCACAGCGTAACAGTGCTTATTGGCGGTAAGATTTCAGGAAATTACCGATCCGGCCAATGGCCTGGTCCAGATCATCCACTCGCGGCAGGGTCACGACGCGGAAGTGGTCCGGCCATGGCCAGTTGAAGGCGGTACCCTGGACCACCAACAGCTTTTCCGAGAGCAACAGATCGAGAACGAATTTTTCATCGTTGTGGATCGGGCAGATTTTCGGGTCGATCCGAGGGAAGGCGTACAGCGCGCCCATCGGTTTGACGCAACTGACGCCGGGAATGTCGTTGAGCAGTTCCCAGGTACGGTTGCGCTGTTCCAGCAGACGGCCCGCCGGCAAGACCAGGTCATTGATGCTCTGATAGCCACCGAGGGCGGTCTGGATCGCATGCTGGCTAGGCACGTTGGCGCACAGGCGCATGTTGGCCAGCATGTCGATGCCTTCGATGTAGCTCTGGGCATTGTGTTTCGGGCCGGAAATGGCGACCCAGCCGGAACGGAAACCCGCTACACGGTAGGACTTGGACAGGCCGTTGAAGGTCAGGCAGAGCAGATCCGGAGCCAGCGAAGCAGTACAAACATGCACGGCATCGTCGTAGAGAATCTTGTCGTAGATTTCGTCGGAGAACACCACCAGCTTGTGCTGGCGGGCAAGTTCAAGCATGCCCGACAGAACTTCCTTGGAGTACACCGCGCCGGTCGGGTTGTTTGGGTTGATGATCACCATAGCCTTGGTGTTCGGGGTGATCTTGGCCTTGATGTCGGCCAGGTCCGGCCACCAGTTGGCTTGCTCGTCGCACAGGTAATGCACCGGATTGCCGCCGGCCAGGGTCACGGCTGCGGTCCACAGCGGATAGTCGGGTGCCGGGATCAGTACTTCGTCACCGTTGTTGAGCAGGGCCTGCATCGACATCACGATCAGCTCGGAAACGCCGTTGCCCAGGTAAATGTCTTCAATACCGACGCCTTCTACCTGCTTTTGCTGGTAGTACTGCATAACGGCCTTGCGGGCGCTGAAAAGGCCCTTGGAGTCGCTGTAGCCTTGCGCGGTCGGCAAGTTGCGGATGACGTCCTGGAGGATTTCGTCCGGTGCCTCGAAACCAAAAGGCGCCGGGTTGCCGATATTCAGCTTGAGGATGCGATGGCCTTCCTCTTCCAGACGTTTGGCGTGCTTGAGCACTGGGCCGCGAATGTCATAACAGACGTTGGCGAGCTTGTTCGATTTGCTGACCTGCATGGCGATGTGTTCCTGAAAATGAACGATCCAGGCGGCATTGAACTACCGTACTGGGAATCCTGCGTTCTCACACAGGCCTGTAACCGGTATCGCAGCGTGAAAATCCGTTTGAATGCGCGTTACACGGCTGCCAGACTGGCGTTTGACGAGGCGCAATCATACGTGCCGCCTGATCCGTGGAAAAGATACAGATCAGGCTTTTTCAGTTGCAGAGGTAAGACGATGGAAAAGTTGGAAAAAACCCTTGAAGAATGGCGCGCCATGCTCGATCCGGAGCAGTACAACGTTTGTCGCCTCAAAGGCACCGAACGACCGTTCTCGGGCAAGTACAACGGCACCAGGACCGATGGTGTTTATCACTGCATTTGCTGCAATGAGCCGTTGTTTGACTCCAGGGCAAAATTTGATTCTGGCTGCGGCTGGCCGAGTTTCTATCAGCCAATAGGCGAGAGCGCCATGGTCGAGATTCGTGATGTGAGCCACGGCATGGTTCGTACCGAAGTGGTCTGCGCCAAATGCGATGCACATTTGGGGCATGTGTTCCCTGATGGTCCGCCACCGACGGGCTTGCGCTACTGCATCAATTCGGTGTGCCTGGATCTCGTTGCGCGAGCCTGATCGGCTGTACGCCCCCCTGTAGGAGCCGAGCTTGCTCGCGATGGTCGTAAACGATGACGTGTACTTCCTGACGAAACGCGTCAGCTTCAAATCCATCGCGAGCAAGCTCGGCTCCTACATATAGTTAGCGCCAGCCGTGATATCCCGGGTGACGTTGCCGATAATTAAATTGCACGCAATTCAATTGCTCACTATGGTTGTCTCACATTTCCGTTTCAGGAGCCTGCGCCATGACTGACAATTTGCTGAACATTCCCTGCACCACCATCAAAGGCGAGCAAAAGACCCTGGCCGACTTTGCCGGCAAAGCCGTCCTGGTGGTCAACACTGCGAGCAAGTGCGGTTTCACGCCGCAATATAAAGGTCTGGAGGAGCTTTGGCAGAATTACAAGGACGAGGGTCTGGTGGTGCTCGGCTTCCCGTGTAACCAGTTCGGCAAACAGGAGCCGGGAAATGAGGGGGCCATTTCCGAGTTTTGCGAGCTGAACTTTGGTGTCAGCTTCCCGCTGTTCAAGAAGATCGAGGTCAATGGAAGCGACGCTCATCCATTGTTCGTGCAGTTGAAAAAACGCGCTCCGGGCCTGCTCGGCTCTCAAGGCATCAAGTGGAACTTCACCAAGTTCCTCATCGGCAAGGACGGTCAGGTCGTCAAACGTTTTGCTCCGGCGACCAAGCCGCAGGATCTGACGAGCGAGATTGAAGCGTTGCTCAAATGAATGGTCTGTCAGCTGATTCGCTCAAACTCGACAGCCAGCTGTGCTTCAAGTTGTACGCCGCTTCCCGGGCAGTCATTCGTGCCTACAAGCCGATGCTCGACCAGTTGGGGCTGACCTACCCGCAATACCTGGTCATGCTGGTGTTGTGGGAATGGCAGGACTCGCCGCCTGAGCAACCGACGGTGAAAGCCCTTGGCGAGCGGTTGGCCCTGGACTCCGGGACGCTCACACCGTTGCTCAAACGCATTGAGCAGATGACGTTAGTGCAGCGTCAGCGTTCGGCGCGCGATGAGCGTGAAGTGCACTTGAGTCTGTCCGGTGCCGGGTTGGCCCTGCGCGAGCGGGTCGCGCCGCTCAAGGCGCGTCTGTTGTGCGACAGCGGTGTGGATCTGGATCGCTTGAGTGAGCTGCGCAGCGGTCTGGACCATTTATTGGGGCAGATCAAAGCGCTGTCGTAACGGGCACCCATAGTTCGAGCAGGGCAGCCAGCTCTTCGCGCCGAAACGGTTTAGCCAGATAGTCGCTCATCCCGGCCGCGCGGCAGCGTTCTCGCTCCTCGGGCATGGCATTGGCAGTCAGTGCGACGATAGGCAGATCAGGCCAGCGACCACTGCGGCGGATCTGCCGGCTGGCTTCATAACCGTCCATGACCGGCATATTGCAGTCCATTAACACCAGGTCGAAACTACTGTGCTCAAGCTGGTCCAGGGCCTCGGCGCCATGTGCTGCAACGGTCACTTCGCAGCCAAGCTTGCCGAGCATTCCTTTGGCCACGAGCTGGTTGACCGGGTTGTCTTCCACCAACAGGATGCATGCCCGCCGCTGGGGTGACAGGGTTTCAAGCTGTGCTTCGTTGATGGTGGTGGTCTGCGCTTGCAGGGTCCGCCGCAGGGTTTGATAAAGCGCGTTGCGTGCCAGCGGTCGAGCCTGCTGCTGTAAGGGTGCCAGAGCGCTGGCTTCTTCGGTTGGCATAAAACTGCCGTAGGCGGTCACCAGCAGAATTGGCGTCTGGATGGCGGGACGTATCCCTAACAGGCATTCAGGGCAGTCGGTGATCAGCAGATCAGGCGTGAGCCCGATCAGCGAGTCATCGATGTTGCGTCGTTGATAGTCCAGTCCCCATCCGGGCAGCAAACTGTTCAACAGTTCGGCCAGACCGCTACCAGCGGCGGTGATCGCCATGACGTTTCCTTGCAGTGGCGCCGGAGTGGGTGCGGGGGTATGGCAAGGTAACGGCAGGTCGGCGCAGAACTGGCTGCCGAAACCCGCTTCCGAACTGATGCTCAGACGGCCCTGCATGGCTTCGCAGAGGTTGTAGGTCAGGGCGAGACCCAGGCCGGTACCGCCGAACTGCCGGGTAATGCCGGCTCCTGCCTGGGTAAAAGGTTGGAATATTTTGACCTGCGCGTCCTGCGCAATGCCGATACCTGTATCGCAGACTTCGATTCTGACGCCGTCTTCATGTGTGCTCAGGCGTACATCGACGCGGCCGAAGCGGGTGAACTTCAGAGCGTTGGACAAGAGGTTGCTGACGATTTGCCGTACACGTGTCGGGTCACCCAGCACCAATGCCGGAAACTGCGGGTCGATCAGGCAGGCCAGTTCAACGCTCGGTGCGGCATTCTGCGATAGCAGGTTGGCCGTGTCTTCGACCAGCACGCCGAGGTCGAAGGGGATGCGTTCAAGCTCCAGTTGACCGGCGTCGAACTTCGACAGGTCGAGAATATCGTTGAGTAACTCCACCAATACCTTGCCAGAGTCGTGGGCAATCGACAGTTGCTGCAGTTGCTCGGCAGTCAGGGGGCTGTCCAGAGAAAGGGCGATCATTCCCAGCAAGCCGTTAAGCGGAGTGCGAATTTCATGACTCATATTGGCCAGGAACACCGAGCGCGCCTCCGCCATGTCGAGTGCCGTGCTGCGGGCAATTTCGAGTTCTTCGTTGGATTGGCTCAAGCGAGTGTTGATCGCTTTCAGTTCGCTGGTACGCGCGGAGACGATGCTCTCCAGTTGCCCGAGATAATCGGTCAAGCGGTTCTCGGCATTGCGTCGCTGCTGAATCTCGGTGGCCATGTTTTCGAACTGCTGGTTGGCGACTTTGACCAATACGCCGATTTCATCGTTTTCGTGGCCCAGTGGGAAATCCAGTCGCGCCTGGTCGGTGCTTCGAGGGTCACTGCCGCTGAGTGCGCGGATAACCCGAACCAGGGGTTTGGTCAGCATGACGTAGAAGAGCGCCAGTAGAATTGCGGTCAGGATCAGACTGCGGAAGAAGCCGTTGAGCAGGGTCACCTCGGCCCTGCGCAGGAAGCGGCTGCCGAAAGCGTAGGTATCAACCTCCAAATGCAAGGTGCCGAGGGATTCGCCGGGCAGGTAATCGAGATAGAGCCGGTCTTCAAATTGGCGATTGGCACCAAAGAGAAAGTCGCTGATCAGCCGGTATCTGCTTTGCATCCCGGGGCGATTTACACTGGCAAGGATCGTGTTGTTGTTATCGATCAATTGCGCACTGATGATCGCCGGAGAGCGGAGCAGGCCAAGGGTCAACTCTTGCGCGAGCTCGGCGTCGATGTTGTAGGCGATCCGCGAGGCCGGGTTATGGCTGATTTCCAGAAGAGAGCGTATTTCCCGGTTGATGGAGGCGTCTTCGCTGGCATAATCGATGCCTATTTGCAGCAGACTGAGCAGGGCTCCCAGAATGAAACCGACCAGCACAGTGAGCCTGGCTTGTTTGTAAGACAGGCGGTTGGTGAACTTGATATCCATGGAGTGCTGAGCCAATTTTTTCCGTTTCCCTTCGCCGATCAATCATAGCTGAACAGTGGTGATTATCGGCAGAACCTGACGTCAGTCTTTCATTCAGCTACGAACCGGTGCTTGATGCTGCGTTTGTCTGGATAACATCATTACTGTGAACGTGCCTGAGGAGAAGTCGTGGATTCCCGATTGAATGCTTTTCTTGAACGCGCCGATGCGGTTCTGGCTCGTTTGGAGCCTTTGTTGCCCGCGCCGCGACAAACCATCGACTGGACTCAGTGTCTGGCCGCCCGCTGGCAGCGCGAAGGGCGCAGTGGTTTTCTGTTGCCGCTGGAGGTCAGTCTGGACATGCGTTTGTCCGATCTGATCGGGGTGGATAAACAACGTGAGCAGTTAGGTCGCAATACCCGACAGTTCCTCGATGGCATGCCGGCCAACCACGCATTGCTCTGGGGCTCACGCGGGACGGGTAAGTCTTCGCTTGTTCGGGCCTTGCTCGCGGAGCACGCCAAGGCCGGTTTACGTCTGATCGAGATTGAGCGCGATCACCTGGCGGATTTGCCGCGGGTGGTCGAGCAATTACAAAAGCTGCCACAGCGGTTCGTTTTGTTTTGTGATGATTTGTCGTTCGAGGCGGGCGAGGGTGATTATCGCATTCTAAAGAGTGTACTCGACGGCTCGCTGGAACAGGCTCCGGACAATGTCCTGTTGTACGCGACTTCTAACCGCCGACATCTGGTCCCGGAGAAACAGAGCGACAACGAGAACTGGAAGATGGTCGATGGTGAACTCCATCCCAATGAGGCGGTGGAAGACAAGATTGCCTTGTCGGACCGTTTTGGTCTGTGGTTGTCTTTTTATCCTTTCACCCAGGAACACTTTCTCAATGTGGTCGAACACTGGATCGGTGAGCTGGCGCGTAAAGCCGGTCTTGCGTGGCAGCGTACCGATGAGCTTGATATTCTGGCGGTCCGCTGGGCGACCGGACGGGGCAATCGCAATGGACGTTGCGCGTATCAATTTGCGCGGTATTGGGTAGGGCTACAGTTGTTGGAGCAAAAAGCATGATCGATTTGCAGAAAAGTGGCGCAGGACTCGATGGCTATGCGCTCCTGTGTGCGCAGTTGGAGTCGTTGCTGGCCGATGAGCGTGACTTCATTGCTAACGCTGCGCAGTTTTCGGCCTTTTTGTTCAACCAGCTGGATGACCTGAACTGGGCCGGGTTCTACCTCAATCGAAATGAGGAACTGGTACTCGGACCGTTTCAGGGCCAGATCGCCTGTGTGCGAATCCCGTTTGGGCGCGGTGTCTGCGGGGCTGCCGCTGCGACCCTGCAAACCCAGCGGGTCGAGGATGTGCATGCGTTTGCCGGGCATATTGCCTGCGACAGTGCGTCGAACAGTGAACTGGTGGTACCGCTGGTCAAAGAGGGTCGGTTGATCGGTGTGCTGGATCTGGACAGCCCGAAACTGGCGCGTTTTACCGAGCAGGACCAGGCGGGCATCGAACAGTTGGCGGCTATTTTCCTGCGTTTGAGCGACTGCTGATCAGGCGCCTGGCCTTCTTGCAGGGGCGGTCTGCCGCAGTCAGCGCCTCGAAAATATCGGCGATTGTCATCATTCGCGCCGGCAGACTCATCTCCTCGCGTTTCAACTGTTCGGGATAACCGGTGCCGTCCATTTTTTCGTGATGGCCACCGGCAATAGAGTTCTGTCGAGTGTCCTGAAGCAGCTTACTGAGGATGTCTGTCTCGGACAGGCGTTTGCTTCATTCTCAAGATTCGGGTCCGGGGGGCTGAGTGTGCCGGTGGATTTGTCTGTGTAGCGCTCGCTCCAATTCAAGCATGGAGTGCTCAATGGCTTTTGCGCAGGCATCGACCTTCTCCGTGCTGGCATTTTCGATACAGGATTGCTCAAGTGCTTCGCAATGATCAGTCAGCGAAAAGGCTTGCACCATTCGAGCTGCGCCCTTGATCTTGTGCGCGATATCGATCAGCGATTGCCTCTCACCCTCATGCTGGAGTGCGTGCAGTGTCTGTCGGTCCTGACGGGTGCTGCTTAGAAGTTCAGTGAGCAAGCGTAGAACGAGTTGTGGATTGCCTCCGGTCATCAAGTGCAGGCTATCGGGATTGAAGGCGTCGTTGGAGGGTAATGGCTTGAGTTCGGCCAGCCGTTGATTCAACGCGGTAAGGCTGATGGGTTTGAACAGGCAATCGTTCATCCCGGCCTGTTTGCAGCGGTGCTTTTCCTCCTGCTGGGCGTTGGCGGTGAACCCCAGAATTGTGCACGGGGGCAACTGCCCCTGTTGTTCGTTCTCACGGATGGCCCGGGTGAGTTCATAGCCATTCATGACGGGCATGTTGCAGTCCGCGATCACCAGATCGAAGTGCCCGTCTGCCCAGGCCCGCAAACCCGCAGCGCCTTGGTGAGCGACCGTATAGTGATGACCAAGGAACCCAAGTTGCTGGCACATGAGCAAACGGTTTGCGGGGTGATCGTCGACCACCAGGACGTTTAATACGGCACACGCGGCAGGAGGAGCAGGAACGACCTCGTCGATCATCAATTTGGGCGGCAGGTTGGTCATTTTCAACGACACATGAACTTGAGTACCTACCCCGGCCTGGCTGGTTAAAGTCAAAAGCCCTCCCATCATTTCACACAAACTGCGGCTGATGACCAGGCCCAGACCAGTACCACTCCTGGCCAGATGGTTGGGGCTTTCAGCCTGAGCAAAGGGTTCGAACAGGCGTTGTTGGTCATCTTCGCTAATACCAATTCCCGAGTCCTGAACCTGCAACTGCATTTGAATCTGTTGTGGTTCTTCGGTGGGTTGTATATCGACCCGGATCTTGACTTGACCGTGTTCGGTAAATTTGATCGCGTTGCTGACCAGATTGCTCAGTATCTGTTTGAAACGCAGAGGATCAATCAGTGCATCGGTCTCCTGCACATTCGAATTGAATTCCAGTAACAGGCTGAGGTTTTTTTGCCTGGCCAGTCCGTCAAAGACCCGAATCACCGACTCGATGATCGCGCGCAAGTTGACTTGCTCAGGGGCAAGGCTTAGACGGCCTGACTCGATGCGGGCGTTTTGCTACTTACGACAAAAAGCCATACTTTTAATCAAAATCTTTCTGTGTCTAACTTCTACAAAAAGAAAAATAATCAAGAGGTTTGCGAAGGGGAGTGATGTACTTAAATATTTCTGTATAATTGATACAATAATAAAGGTGGTTTGCCGAAATTTGTGTTGGCCTGAGACGCCTGATCTCAGGTTTGGAAAGCAGTCAGGTATGATTTTTTTTGCTTATTTTAAATTAACGTTGATATTATATTTTTGGTGTAAAAAGCCTAATTGTGATTGGTGTGTGGTTTTAGAGGCGAATGCCTACAAGATGCTCTGGGGTTTTTAGGTGAGGTTGGCAAAAAGGCTGTTATTATTTCGTGTAATTTCAAGCGTGCCCCCATTTGGCCTGACGTGGATGCAACCCTTCAGGTTGATCTTCCTCTCCATGTCCTTCAGCGAATCGCGTCGCATCATTCCTGATGCTCATGTGCTTGAAGAATCCTTGAAATCGTAATAAGGGTCTAAAATCACGAAGGATGTGAACAGCCCCAACATGCACCAATGAGGGGCTTGATACGAAACCTGTGTATCCGGTGCTAATATGGTCATTTTGAGCCCTGGGAAGTATCGCAGTGTTGTACACTTCAACCCGAGCCTCTTCTGGGTACGCACAATGACCTCAATCTACTTCTTCTGGCCCGTACTGCTCGTGTTAATCGGATCGCGAGTGCTTGAACCACACCTGCCATTGTCACGCTCTCAGAAGTATGGGGTCCCGAAGCTATTTCTTCTTAAATGTATAGCGGCAGGGGTGCAGGTCTCATTGAAAGCAACGGTCATCTTGACACCAGTTCTCATCGCGGCAGCTGCAATTACGTTGCGAGGTGGTGACATTGAATTGCTGTCAAATCCGATAGCCAAAGAATATGGTTGGCTAACTCTAGTAGTGACAGCGGTGCTACTCCTGAGCTTTTTGTTCGCGCCATTATTTACCAAGCGCCGTAGTCGAAAATCCGCCACATCTCGCTGATAGGTGTGGGCCGTACCACACGGGCTGATAAGCCATCGATGAGCAACGATATGCACAGAGCGGGGCTTGTACGCTTAGTCATCTGAGGTTGGGGCATCGGAAAGAACGAGGCGTCGGCTACGGCCAAACTGAGACGCGATTTTGCTGAAAGCCTGTTGAAACCGCTCTTCAGCCGCATTTCTCTCATCCAGAGACGCCGCTCGCCAACGAACCATCCATGCGTTTCTGCTCTCGCTAGCCTCAGCTTGTTTCTGAGCTTTCAACTGGACCTGCTCCTCGAAGCTCGGCTTTAGCCCAGATCCCGCCGTTACGCCGTTATCCGTACTGTCAGTCATAGCCTTGGCCCCTCCGCTTACCCTGATCGAGATTCTAGCCAAAATCGCGCTCCACTTGACCACCCGTTTGCATTCGACCTGACTAGTCATTTGCATGCGTTCTGACCATCGATTGCATCGGATTTGACCAGCCCCTTTGCGGACATGACCGGCAGAGAACGGCCAATTGCGGACGCTGGCCAACGATTAAGCTAAGGGGCGGGCTTTAGCCAGTCCCAGGGAGCGAAGCGAACGATTTGAGCGCATTGTTATACATTTTACGCCGATGGAGAGAATGCATTTAAAATAAAAAAACCTAAGACAATAGTTAGAATTATAAGCAAATTTTTTAATGCGTCTCGGGTGATATCGCCATCCGTATATGTGTACACGGACGCTGCCGATAGTGGAATAAAAAGACTAAGACCAGTAAAACCGGATATTAAAAAGACAGTTACTCTCAGTTTTATTGAAGGTCTTTTCAGTTGAAAGTGCCGAAAGGCACGAGCGTCTTCGATATTTTTAGCTCTTACGTAGGCGCCAGCGCAGACAAACGATAGAGCCCAAAAGTCAATTAGAGAGCTTGGCAAGTTGATGCCAAAAAGCTCTGCTGGAGCCCCTAATACAGCATGTGCAAGCTTGTGATAATAACTGACGAAGCTGCTTGCCATAACGCCAAAACCGATGTTGAAAAGTCTTTGAGTGAAACTGATCAAGCTCATTGAGGCAATAATCCACCCAAAAATGGCATAAGTATCACTTGCTACGGCATTGCGCTTGAGTTTGAACATGCGAGTTACATTCACTAATGTATAACGATTAAGCTAAGGGGCTTGCTTTAGCAAGTCCCAGGGAGCGAAGCGAACGATTTGAATCAGTTGTTATACGTTTATATGGATGCGTATTTTTTGATGTTTTTGTTTAATGTTTTTATGAGTTCCTCTTGGGCAGCATAGGAAGCGTCATATGCCTGAAAAATATCATATTCATCAATGTTGTATGCATGTGTAATATCCGAATCAGTTTTTTTGTATTTTTCTATAGCTGAAATTATATCTTTATTCAGCAGTGGCCCATAAACGCTAACGGTATGGGCTAGATATTTGTCAAATTTTGAATATATAGAATTGTCAGGTGTGAATTTGTGTTCTTCAGGAATGCCTTGCGCACCGTTAAATGCATTATCAGATAGCTTTCCGGTTTGTGATATTAAGTCGGATAACGTGGTACTAACGTTAATTAGTGCGTCTTTGCTAACCTCCCAGCGCCGACTTTCTTTTTGATTTTTTACGGAAAGATAGTTAATGGCGACAGCGACCACAGTAGCAAGGGCAATTACGATATTGGTTATTGTTTGAAGCGTTAAGTTTCTATCTTGACTTTGAATGATATCAAAACCAACCGTAGTAATAATTAGGCCAAGAATTCCCCCGATCAATAAATTTATCAAACTATATCCTCTTGCGTATAACGATTATTAGACGACACAAGTGGCGTAATGTTTTCCGCCGATTGTGTCTGATAACGTTCCTTGTCCATGCGTAACTCCCTGTTTAGCTTGAGTGTCGCGCCAGAAACGCGACATGGGACGAGGAGGAAAAACGACATGACTTGGGCACACATTACTGGCGTATTAGCAGCGTGTCCATGGTCTGCTTTTGGCCGATTGTGTTGAAAAAGTCGACCCGGCTCGACCAGCCATGCATTGAGTAGTGAAAACGTCGTGTTTGCACGCCGCTACGTCAAATCTGAGCCTTGAACCTTCTGCTCAACGCGCGGTTTTCAATCTCAGACGCGTACTTTTCTACCGTGAAAATCGGAGCCGACTTTTTCAACAGAATCGGCCGGTTTCTGCCCCTCACGGAGGGCCGCTATGGGTCGTTCTCTGCCGGTCATGTCCGCGAAAGGGGCTGGTCAGAACGCATGCAAATTACCGGTCAGGCCGAATGCAAATGGGTGGGCAAGTCTGTGCAATTACCCAATGGTGAGGGGAGAGCAAAGAGAGGCAGTGCTGTGAGGCGGTACGAGGAGCATTCAGGCTCGTAGGGCCGCTACGCAACGCGCTTGGTGTCATCTAGCGCTGCTTGGAGCGCTTGCAGGCCATCTTCTTCAGTAAGGCCAGCAGCTTCCGCTGTTGTGAGGGCCATCAGTACCGCTGGGCTTACATCCAACACGCTTGATAGCTCACAAAACATCGCAATCGTCGGGGATGCCTTACCTTTTTCGAGCATTCGCACATATCTGTCCGTAGCTGCCGGATGGAAATCTTCCTGAGTCAAACCGTTCCGAGTGCGTAGACGTGCGAAAACGCGACCGAATGCCTGGTTGAGTTCCATTTTTCTGCCCAAAACGGGCATTGGAACGCTTGCAGATTGTTCCAAACAGGAAGCATACTTCCGGTTCTTGAGATTTATTTTCGGTAGTCAGCCTAGGTGTTGTGCCGAAGCGGTGCCCTGATTTGGGGGCTGGCGGATTCATTGGCGTGGGGAAGGGTGACGGATGTTTGCAACAAGCGGGTCAGCGGACTCAACCGATGTTTTTGCATCAGATTTGGAGGTGAACAGGCATGAGATCGTTGGCCATGACGAGGCTTTTCCCTGGCTACATGTCTGCTACGGCGTTCCTTCGGTAGATGGGTTTCGAATGAAGTGGGGCTTCTTCACAGACCATTCTGATTTCGATGCGTTCATCGATGAGAAGCCGAGTAGTCGTAGGCCAATTGTTAGTGTTCAGCGAATGCAAGGTAGCAAAAATATTCCGTATATTTACCGGTTGCTTCCCATACGACGCGTGTGGAGTTTTGTTGTTGATGGAGACACGCATCATCGGTATGAAATGCACAACCACACCGTGGAATATTCGCACCCAACGGTAGAAGGTCATGACGAAGAGCGACTTTTATATGAAGAAAAGTAGAGGTTGGACCTGGTTGAGGGCTCGAATTTGTCTGCCGCAGATAAATTTTTAGTATCTGCTGGTTTGTCGGATATTAATAAAGTTTCGCGAATGCTGTATGTGTCGCTGATGTAACGACTGCTTGTGACGTTATTATTGGATAAAAAGGATTGTGGTATGAATGCTAAAAAAAGCATTTCGCCGAAGTACTTTGCGGTAGGGATGATCGTTGGGCTATGCAGTACATTTCTTGTTGCATGCTCAGATAGTGATGCCGATGCAAAAAAAGTAGAGAAAAAAGCTGAGATCCAGCCTCCGAAACAGAGTGAAGCGGAGAAAAAGTTCGCAGTACTCAATCAGCCGAGGAACATCGAACTGCCAGCTCTTGAATTGACGGATGTTTCAAAATACCAAGACATGCTGAATCCTATGACGGCCTTGCGGATTTATACTGCACAGCATACGTGGGACGAAACGCAGGATGATGTCGTTGATTCTGTAAAAAATGCGATTCAGGTACGTACAGAAAATCCGGATCTCTACAAATACGGGTACGAGATTCTAACGGCCCAAGATGCATTCCGGAAAAAAGATTTAAGCGATAAGATTTTTGCCATTGTAAAGGATGAGGCCGGAAAGTCTGGAGCGAATAGATTGGTTAAAGCTGTCATTCCGGATCATCTAGCTGCATATGACTTTGCATCCAAAGGGTTCAAAGTGTCTAGCTGTATGTTCTCCGATAAGCTTGAATACAGTAAAGAAGAAATGCGAAATGAGGCTAGCTTCAAGCGTGCCAGCCCAACCCGCTGTTACTATAATCCAGGTCCGACAGACTACAAGATAGGTCTCACTGGTGGTTCAAAAGTCTTTTTTGATGTACCTGACGAAGCTCAGGCCCGTAAAATTGAGGCTGCTCGCCCTACGTCAAATATTGTGGTTTACGGTTACGTAAAAAGTATCGAGCGTGAAACCATTACTGACCATTTCGGCCCCAAGCGCTATGTGCTAGTCGCTCCGCAACGAGTAGACGTGGTTGACACTGCGAGCGGTTCGGTTCTGCTATCCAAGGCATTGTGAATTAACTCCGACCGTTGCGGCGCGTTCTTGCGTCAAGTCTGAGTAACAGGAAAATATCATGATTCATCAGTTTGCGTTGATAGCGTGCGTCGCTGTACTCAGTGGGTGCGCGGCGTTGCATTCATCGAGTGAGTGCGAAGCTAATTTCAACACGGAAGGTAGCATCGTTACCGGTAAAAAACTTACGACATCTTCGATGCTGCCTGGTGTTCCTCCTGATCTAGCATTCCAGCGGCTGTCAGCCATTATATTGGAGGAAGGATTTCACATTGAGTCTTCAGACTCGCGCCGAGGGCTTATATCAGCGTACCAGGACGTCAACTACAGCACAAAAAGGGCACCTTTGAATGCCATTGTTGAGGCATTGCCATCAGGTACAAAGGTGACGTTAGTTTTCGTGGCCGCAGCAGGAATTTACGCTCCAGATAGTGGGGCGCAGGGCGAATTCTGCAAAATCATCAATGGTGTAGTTGCGAAATAGAGTTCGGGTTCGCTTTATGTGGCTGTCCAGTCAATTGTGATGATTTGAATTATTACGGAGATGCTTCCATGGCTTCGAAAATTGAGATGTTTGAAGGTGTCGTGTCGCATGTAAGTCGCGGTACAAAGGTTCATGGGAATATCCAAACATCGGCTATCACCGGTAAAACCAGCGGTTCAATTAGTTCTGGGAACGTTTATGCGTTTCGAGTGAACGGTCGGCCGGTTGAGTTTTTTATAAGTGATGCGGTTAGTTTGGCGGACGGGGACGCAGTACGCGTCGCCGGAACGGTGAAGAAGGGGCACCTTGTTTGTTATGCACTGAAAAATTTGAATACCCAGGCAGAACACAATAATTATATTTGGTGGCTGGAGGCTTTGGGGTATTTCTGTATGCTGCTCGGAATCCCTGCTATTGTGGTAGTGATCGGGTTTGTGACCGTTCCTTTAGGAGTGGCCATAATTATAGGCGAACGACGGAAGAAAAAATGCATTGCCATGGTCGCAAACGGAGTTACCTCTCTGGGCCAGTCGCAAGCTTCGGGTGGCGGATCCCCGGCGTAAATCGCCGGGATCGTTCTATCGGTCGATAGCTCCGGAAGTTTGGGGTTGTTGCGCCAGCGGTGTTGACCGAATGTTTGAGATGGTTGTCTACCCGTACTCTACAACCGAGCTGAATCAGAGCATTGAAGGTTTCAGCCAGTGGCCTAAGTACACAAGAGGTCACACATGCCTACGTTGGCTGGAAATTCCGCGAAGCGGTTGGCTTAAGCTTGGAGCCGCTACGCGGGATGACCCAGCGGGGCGCTCCATTGCCGTCCGTGCTAGTGACTGAAGATGAATATCAGATGCTGATCAACATGATCGGTTGTTTTGAACACAAAGTAGTGATCTTGGTAGGTAGGCTGTTGTGTCGGATTTCACAAAATTTGTGATGGCAGATGAGCCGGATTTGCTATCGCGCTGATGAAGCCCTCAGAATCTTGCCCCCACGGCAGGATCTCACAGGGCGGGCTTTCATGATTGAAGACTGAGAGCAGGACAGGGGGCATAAGACGCTAGCGCCGTCTAGGTCGAACCTTCCTGGTGAGGATGGTGGCTCGCCTGTCCCATCAAGTCCGGCAAGCCACACGCCTTGGCAGCTTTAGTTTTTTCTACAATGCTCTCTGGCGCTGATTCATGGTGATCGCCTTCACTGCCACGGCTGATCCACCCTCCCCATTCATAACTTCGTCCTCACTAGCCTTATCGCTCCCGTCGAACCGGATCCTCTGATCCTTTCCATATCTGCATCCGTACGTATTGCTCATCTCTAAGCGCAATAGCCCATGCTAGAGCCTTCCGGTGTTGCTTGAATGCTCCGTATCCCAGAAAATTGTTGTTGAGTAGAGGGGGGGCTGTTCCAAAAAATGGACTGGCAAAGGCCGCAGGCGAGCTTGGTGCTTGGATTTTCAACCAGTTCCCATAGCCCGCTGTGCGGAAAGTGGCCGGGTAGGGGGGAAGACCGATACCATGCCCTACTTATATGCAGAGCCTATAAGGGATTTTTTTATGAGGTGGTACTGTGACAAGACTTAACGATATAACAGGGCTTATTGGCGAAGATTATGTCTCGAACACGTTTCATAGAGTGATCGGTAAGGATCGGTTGTTTAGAGTTACCAATCTTGGTGCGAAATATGAACTTTTTGATTTTATGGTTAACATAATAAGCGCAGACGGCAGCCCTACAGGGCATTTTTTTCTCTTGCAGGTTAAAGCTCATTCAGTCGAGGATTTTAAAGATTCCTTAAATATAAAGTTTTCCAGGGAAGAAGTTGAGATGGTAAAGCTTCGGAAGGTCCCTTCATATCTTGTAGGTGTGCAGGTCAAAGGAAATAGGCAGAGGGGATATTTTATTGCTTTGGATTCCAATAGGGATGCCGGTGTTTATAGCGTGCCGAAGACGCATAGGCTGAGAGATGATGGTAATTTATTAGCTCTATGTGCAGAGGTTTCGAATTATTTCGACAAGCATGCTAATATATTCTCGTCGAAGTTTGTTTGATGGAGCTGGGCCATGTACGAAAATTTGCGAGATGTTTATAGTAGGGATGTTATATCTTTTCCTTTAGTGATTAAGGGGTATGAGGTCAGGAAAGGGGTTAGAATTGGCGGGTTCGTCATTTCGCTGGATGTGCAGAAGGTCGTTAATAATAAGATACAAAGGTTTTTCGTGGTTGTAAAAAGCACGGATTCAGACCCTGGATTAAAGCCGGAATACCTCGCCGAGGTAAACAATTTGAGAAGTGGGTTAGGTGTTAGCGTCTACCTTGCTATCGTAAATGACGTAACAAAAAAAATGGCTTTAAGTAAGGGGCTAGTCGAGAAAATGGATTTTCCAGATGAGGAGTATTCAGTCGAATCATTTATTCTGCCGCCTATGTCAAATCCATCTAGCCCAAGCCCGTAATTATTAGTGTAAATGGGTCATGGTCTACGCCGGGGAACACTTCGAACCCTCAAGCAAACCCCCTGGCATTTTTCTGCGCAGCGGCTTTAGTGGTGGGGCTCGTGGGGCTCCGAGAGTTTATATAAGCAGATTGACAAAATACGTGATGAACAAGCTCGACGAACGCTCTAATTTTTTCCAGGAAGTAGTTTTATGCCGAGTAAGCAGCTTGAGCGTTTGATGGTTTCGGAAATTGATAGGATTGATGCTATTTTCAATGATCCATCTACCTACAAAAGAAATAGGGTAGATTACCCGGAGATTGAGTTTCCCGGACTTGCAGTCGTGGTGTCTCGCACAGTGGCGTTAAGGCGTGAAGTCCTTGCCTGGCTTATCGCCCGGACGTTGAAGGATATCAGCACTCTTGATCCCGATCATGAGGGTAAGGCGACAGTGGTGATCGCCAACCATAACCCGGCTGTTCTGTTGCGGCAGTTACTGGCGTTGCTCGGGAGGTTTGAATTTTCCACCGTGGATCAAGTGGCCTTCTCGGATGATGATTGGCCAAGACTGACCAGTGCAGTGAATTATCTGGACGGGAGGGAGGGCTTCTCTGAAGAAATTGTGGATGGTGAGCCACCTTTCTCTCCAGACCCAGAGGCAAAATTGAAATGGAGAAACGGTGCTATTGGCCTGGCTGAGCTAAAGGAGATAATTCAAACGCAACTACCTGGTTCCAGTGTAATGGTTGAGAATTATCATCTGATCGTGGATGTGGTGAATCATGCCGAAGCTCTTCGAAACTTTCGAAATACGGCTGCTGAAGCTGGAGTTTATCTCTATATCGGCGGTGGAATGACTCATTGGCACGAGGTTCGGGAAAAACGTTACGTGTACTTGTCAGATCTGGCCGAGTCGCTGGCTGAGGCGGTGAACATCGCAGACCTGATCACCATCGTTTATCCAGGCTCCAACGGGGACCAGGTGTGTGTATTCGATCCAAGATATAGCACGCCATATCGAGAGGCGTTTTCTCTGCCTGATTTGTGATGCATTGGAGCGGGCGAGTCGAAGGATCAGATGCTAGACGTCTGAGGATTCCAGTGGCCGCTGCACGACCTGAAGCTATTATTTGGGACCGGTTAGGAAGCTTGTACGGGAAGGGAAAGTGCTCACTACATCCGAGATATCGACCTCAGAAGATCTGCGCGACCTCTGCCTGCGTGACCGTTATGTCCGGGGATGTACCCCGAAGACGCAGACCTTCGTGGTTTTGCGAGACGGTGTGGAGATGGGGTTGCTTATCTACGAAAATTGGGGGCCTCCAGAGGGCTTCATTTACGAGATTTTCGTGCTTCGCGAAGCCAGGGGAGGAGGGGTAGGAGATTGGGTGCTCGCACAGGCGGAGCGCATTGCATCTGAGCTTGGCTGCACAAGCGTCAAACTGACGGCAAGATCCTTGGATCGAAATCAATATACCGACGAAGCCTTGGTCAGTTGGTACGAGCGCAAGGGGTACGTTCGCTGCGATCCGGATGGCTCAGATTTAACCAAGAGCCTTTCGCACCCCTTTAGATGATGGTGCTGTTGGCCAGGGACGTCCGAGCGACGCTGGCTTGGGCCAGGTCGAAGTTTCCCAGCGGGGGTGCTCGTTCCATCACATCCGGCATGCCACACGCTTTGACGCGCTTATCCTAGTTCGACAACGCTTTCTGGTGCTGCTTCGAGGTGATTGCTGCCCCCTCCATCCTCATCGATACCATCGCCTCCAGTGGCTTTGTTGCTCCCGTCGGATTGGTTCCTCCAAGGTACAGGTGCCTGGTCGTCTTCCACTGGGGAGTAAAAGCCCTTGCTGATCTTTTTCATGTAGCCTTTCGAGTAGAATGTGCCCATGGCACTAGCGAAAAACTTTCTCCAGTCGGCTGAAGAAATGGATTTAAGCCCATTGAAACGACCATAGATTTCATCCGCGAGGGCATTGGCCTCCATGACCGCTCCGGGTTTGGATGTGGCAATTCTTACCTGAACGAAAATATAGGCGATCAAATAGAATCTGCGTCCCCCTGGTAATTGAACTTTGAGTACATTTGAGCGCATCTTGTTTCGCTCGGCACGAAATAGCGAGGCGGCTGCGGCAATGTTCAATGGCAGATCGGGTTGCAGTTCACGAATGCGATCTTTGGCCAATTTACCGGACACCAGCCCATCCATTAGCCGGATTTCATCTATTATGGATTGGTCCGGATAGGGCGTTCTATCCACCTTGGTTTCACATAGCGTGCAGATGCGCTTGCTATCGTATGTGTGTGGTGTCAAGCAGGTGCACTCTTTGCACGCATAGAAGGTTAATATCTGCGACGAATACGAATTCGGGGAGTCTGTAAAATCTGGCGATGACGCATTAACCTTAGCTAAGTGTAAATCGGTTTTTGAGTCTTTCGGCCAATAAAAAATGGGCTGAGGCAGCTTGTGCGTCAGGTAAGCGATCCACATTTTCACCAGGGACTGATCGTCGTCGGTTTCTATGAGCCAGGCCCGCCAAGATTCGGCCCATGAAATGTTAAGGCTAACGAGATTCAGCGACGTTCTGTCTGTGGTGCGCGCGATTCTGTTATCAACACGCAGCTTTTCCTGTTCTTCCTCCAAAATTCTTACGTTCGCAGGAATGCTTTTCAGTCGGGTTCTAAAGACCTCAGTGCTAGACCAGTTGTCACCGGCAGCATCGTAGATGGCTATGCATTTTGAAGTTGCCCGAGAGTAGGCGCTAAACAACTCAGCGGTATCAAGCAGCTCTGCGCCAAGGATCAAAATAATAGGCGCTTCCAACCCACGGAATTTCGTAATGGCTTCGCAACGAGGTTCCTCTCTTACCAAGTACTCAATGTATTGCCTTGAAAGGAACCTGGGGATCAAAATTACAATATCTTGAGGGCTGACTCCGCTACCAATGAGCCTTTGTCTTATGTCAGATGCTTCCTGGCATGGATCTGCGCTAATTATCTCGACGGCAGTGTCGTGCTCCAATGTCCGTGGGGTCGAATGCTGGAGTTTTGGTGGCACGGCCTCTTCGAGAATGCTCGTGACCGCCTTTGGCATCCGCATGATGATGGTGAGTGGAAATGGATCTACGCCAAGCAGCTGGCTGAGGCCCTTCAGGGGGATGTTGCCACGTTCGTACGGGAATACTTGCGTCTCGTCGCAGAAGAACGCCTTGGGTTTGTCATGGAACCAGTTGGTCAGGGTTTCGCACCAGGAAGGGAGGAGGGCTTGAGACTCGTCGACTAGTAAGGCGCTGTAACCGGCCATGCGACCTTGGTCAATGGCGTCTTTCAGATCGAGCACGCATTGCTGCCTGTACCACTCATCTTCTTTGCCTGGCTCACTGGTGCGACCTAGGGCGTTGCGCGCTTGACCACATAGACCATGCCAAGTCACCACATCGCAGCCTTTTGATTCAATAAGCTGGGTGCGGACGTAGTCCGTGAGCTTGGTGTTGAAAGAAACTACCAGCACGTTCTTTTTCTGGGAGGCCAGTCTGCGAGCGCTTTCGATCACGATCAGCGTTTTACCGGTTCCAGGCCAGCCGGTCACGAGCGAGGTCTTGTTCTTCAACACTCTCGTGACTACTGTGCTCTGCTCCTCGGTGAGTTGGAGCCAGTCCTTATTGTCGAAGAAGATGCGACTGGCCCAGCCCCGCCTACCGTCGATTTCTGGAGTGAGATATTCAATCACACGAGCAGCGCGAGATTCGCCCAAATCCGAATTACCCAGGGCGGCTTTCCAGTAGTCCATCAGATCGATGACCCGCTGCGTAACGTTCGGCATCTCTCGATAGTCGATGTAGAGCGGTTGTTGGGGAAAAGACGTCGTGTCGTACATGCCAGGCGTTATTGCCTTCCCTGCAAAATCGGAGTCAGGGAAAATAAAACCGTAGCCAATCAAGAGCCGAAGCGTCGGATCTGATCCTAACCACCTAGCGATTCCATGGACGTTGTCGCGAGTCTGACCGATGGGGTCTATGGGGTAATGCTTGTGAAGGTGAACAAAACGGTTGTTCTTGATGCCGTATTCACCGCTCTTCACTTCAAGCACGAGCAGCCCCTTCTCAGGGTGAATGATCAGGAAATCGATCTCACCCGTGGGTTTGGCATTGGGGTCGAGCTTACGTACAGCTGAGCAGAGCCAGGGGAGGCTGTGGATGACAGCGTAGTCGTCCGGTAGCTCCGTTTTGAAGATGGTGTAGAGATCTCGTTCGCCCCTGCTCCCAGTGCTGTGAGGTCCGTTGTCTGGGATCATCCTTGCCATCGATGCTGCGCCTTGTATTAATTTTTGCTCAAGTGGGTGATTGCATGCCAGTTGATGCTCCGTTTGTATCGGTAGTTTATCAGCACATGTGACTGTCTCGTCCGGTGTGAATCGGGCGAAACACGTCCGTCGCGTGGGCCACTAACTAAGCCGCCAGCCATGGTCAGCCGTGTAGGTCACTAGACTGGGGGTTGCATGCCCTCGCAGCCAGCAAGTGAGGGAGGACTCATCGCGCATTTTAGATCTCCATCCTCGTCAGAAATGCTGCATACCAATGCTGTATAACAGCACTATTTTTTTCGTTTTACCGAAGCCAAAAGCTTCGATTTGTAGTCAACTTCCATGTTGCAAAGATAGATTGTAATGCTTCGAGACTTATTCAGGAATCCATATGTCTCTCTAGGTTCAATGTATGTGAATATTAAATGGTTTTCACTGCTTTCGTGTTTTTGGCATGTGATATTCTTCTCCGTTGAATATTTATTAACGGCATCTTGGATGTGTTGTGCTACTGCTCCGAATTCCCTGTCGAAAGAGAAAATTACTAGATAAAGGTCTGTCGGAGATCCTTCGTGTATAACATCGTTCTCGCTATATCGTTTGAATAGTTGATGCAAGCCTTCGTATGTTTTTTGAGAAAAGTTGTCGCTTGCAAGTTTGGACTCTATAATTCCTATGGTTTTTCCGTGGCTTGTTATTTTTATGTCTGCGCGTCCTGAGCCTATGTAGGCTTCACGTTGAATCGATATTTTGCTGTATTTGTAATAGGCAGCTCTTAGCAGGCTGGCGAGAATGGCGGTTAGGTTTTCCTCTTTAAATGTATTTTGCTGAGAAGTGTCGGAGTTTTTTAGTCTGTACAGGCCGTCATTTCTTTTGATTTCAAGTAAAGAGGCGTGTATGTTAGCGCTGAGGTCAAGCTCGTTTACATATGAATCCCACATTCCAGACAGCAAAGTGTGGACTTCCTCAAGTGTTTTTTCGTGCTTTTGAAACGGTTCCGCATAAATGTTGAGTATGCGGTCATTAGAAATTTCAATATATTTTCTAGCAAGCTTTAGGTCTTCTAGGAAAAGATGGCCTTGCGTTCTATTGTGTTTTTGAAATTTTCTTCTAAGTTGAAAAAGCTTTTCAAGGCATGCATTATATTCACTTAGTACCTTTGCCTCCGTGGAGCAATCGATATTAAGTTTCATGGAGGCGGTCTGTATTCGGTTAATACAGTGCTGAATTGGATTGGATAGGATGAATTCGTCGAAGTGACCTCTTTCATTTCTGACAGCTAACGAGCTTACGTTACCTTGGGTTATTATTTCAAAAGGCATACTAGATTCGTCATCTGTGGTGACGATAAGGTGCATGTGACCTTTGCCAGGTTTTGTTGTGTAATCGGCCCAGCGTCTCACGATGTATAATGTAATTCTAGGATGGTTAAATACAACTGCAAGGTTTTCTCCTTGGGTTACAAAACCATAATAAAATGTGGAGTATAAATTTAGAGAGCTTTCTATCGATTCCTTGATCTGGTCGTTTGTCAAGTTTTTCAAGGATATTTGGCTCTGGATGTATCGATTTGTGCTCCTGATAATCTCGTGAGTCGAACCGTGCGACATATGAAGCTTTTCTTTTATGTCTTGCAGGTAAGTCCAGAAGGTGATTAAGTATTCATGCGCTGTCTTGCCTACTATGTTTTCTGTAGAGCGAGGGTTGTGGATTTCGCCTTTATGTCGAAGGTAGTATTGAATTCTAAGTAATTTATGTCGTTCTGGGGTAGTGTTGAAGTCACTTATCAGGTCGTCAAGTACATCCAGAAACACTCCTATGCTTTTAAGGCTTCCATCATGAAGTGCCATTGCGGTATCGACGATTTTTTCGATATTTTTATTTCGGGATAGATGGTCTAGGTGAGGAGTCATTTGGTTTGCCCGCTTGCTTTAGATATTGTGATTGTTTTGATGTTAGAGGGTTTTGGTAGAGTTAGTGGTTAAGTTTATCTCGGATTCCGTATCAGTTTTTTGGTCTGAGCTATGGCTCGCTGTTAAACTCATATGGTCGAACGCGTTTGAACATTGCGCTGTTTAACCTAAGTTGTCATAGCTACTCGCGAACCTGCATCCAGTCGAAAAAATCATCGGATGCGTAGCTGACGCTACAGTTGGCGTCGAACCGGTCGTTGATTCTGATGAGCGTCATCCGCTCAGCTTCGTGCGGCGATCTCGGAAAGAAAGCTCCACCAGGTTCGCTGTGCATGAAGAAATCGCCGAGCTTTGCACCGCAGTGCTCGCAGTGGTTCATCAGGTAACGGCTGCCAGCGGTTTTGCTGTAGGCCAGCTTGAATTTGGTGGTGAAACGATGGATTTGCTTCGTGACCAGGGGGGAGAGGCTGTCGATGTTGGAGACCGTCCCGCGATATCCATGGCACTTCCATTCGCCGAGGTTGCTTGTGAGCGCGAAATCTTCGTCCTCATTTTCGTAGTAATCGAATTCTTCGTGTTGCTCGGGCAGCTTGAACGAAAACACGCGGGTCAGATTGGAGCAGCCCCAGCAGTGAGAAATGGACTCCATGACGTAGTAGTAGGGCGCTCTGACGCAAAACTCTGGTCCGTGCTCCAGGTCGGCTTGCTGTGTGACCGGTAGCCATCGGGCCAAAGGGCCTACATCTACGCCCAGGGGGATGTACCAGGTCTTCAGAGAAGGGTCCCAACGGGCTCCAAGTGATTTCGCCTCATCTTTCTCTGAGAATGGGACAGCGAGATTGATCCTTTCCATTTCTGCATCCGTACGTATTGCTCATCAGTAAACGCAAGAGCCCATGCTAGAGCCCTTCGGTGTTGCCTGGAGGCTCAGTATCCCAGAAAATCGTGGTATCAGCAGAAGGCATTCCGTGCCAGAAAATGCACAGGCAAAAATCGCAGGCGAGCGTGGTGCTTGGGCTTTCAATCAGACCTCCTAACCCGCTGCGCGGAAAGCGGCCAGTGGGGTGTGGGTTACCATTAACGTCATGCCAGGTCTGACCTGCACCTATCGGCGTAATCCGTTATAAATTCTGTCCGATTTTCAGCCCGTCAAGGAACCGCAGTTTGAGTAGTGAATACGAGAAACTGGCGCATGAGCACGCTGGAAGTGCTTATGCAAAAAACGACTTCCACGCAGCCAGGCTCCTTGAGCATGGAGGCCGTGGATGAGCTTGGTTGTCCAAGTCCTTCAAGGTGTGGCAGCGGTCGGCGCCCTTGTGTTCGGCTATGTGAAGCTATCGGTTGCCGAGCGGATCAGTGCTCACTCGTTGCTCAAGCGAACCGCAGTGCTGGCTGCTATGGCGATGATCGTCGCTGTTTCGGTGTGGCACGTTACAACGTTCGCTTTTGGTGACGGCCTGCCCACCAGAAGGGAAATACTGTGGCTGCTATTGAATCTCTGGAATATGACCATCTACACGATTTTGGGCATAGGCCTTTTCGCGTACCTGATAAAGCAACCGCTGCACCCGTCGGCTGAGCAGGCAGGGGATATTGCCTCAGAGCGTGATAGCTCAGAGCCGAAATGAGATTGCTTTATGAAGCTTCAGACGTTGCTCGGAACCATTGGTGAAAAGGATTAAGCATGGCTTACGAAACAGATGAGCGGTTGAAAGGATATCTGGACACAAACCAGCTGCATCGGGAGCAAATGTGCCTAAGCATACTTGCACTGGATAAACGATTCACAAACGTGCGTCCACGGCATCCGCGGGGCGGTCCTGATGGTGGGAGGGACATGGAAGCACAATTCAGAGCTACCGAACTAGCGTATGGGGCAGTGGGCTTCGTTAACCAAGCCGCTGATATTGAGGAAAAGAAACGCACCGTCCGAACAAAATTTGCCGACGACCTTGAGAGTGCTTGGTCTGCTACTCCAAGACCGGCTGTTTTCGTATTCCTGACCAATGTCAATTTTACGGTAGGAGAAAAATCTGACCTCGTTACCTTAGCAAAAACCAAAGGGTTTAGCTTTTGCGAGATTCTCGACCGTGAACGTCTTCGAGTGGCACTAGATAGCCCAGATGGATTTGCAGCACGATTTCAGTTTTTAGGGATATCGATGTCTGATGCCGAGCAGGCTAGCTTTTTTGCGAAATGGGGGGATGAAATACAGTCAGTCATTGCGACTGGGTTTCAGGAGGTGCACTCCACGCTTTCCCAGCTACTTTTTCTGCAAGAGGCTACGCAACCAATCTCGGGTGTGCATGTGCAATTCAAGCTCGATAGAGAATACGATGCCAGTGAGATCGGGCATTTTCGAGCATTTTGCTATGTTTGGTTGCGAGAACCCAAGCTTGGCATTTACTCACTTCTTTTTGGATCTACAGACATGTCTGAAAGATTTAGAACAGATATTGAGAACAAGGCTAATGAGTCAGCCGGAATTGCCCATGGAGTTGCGTCAGGTCAATGGAAATTAGCCTGGGAGAGTCTTGCTGAGCAAGAGCAAAAGGCTGAGGCCAGTCACGAAGATGAAGACGAGGATCTTCATGAGTATGTACAGGTCGGATGTAGCTCTAGAATTGGGATGAAGACTGTCAAGCACGTTGTCACTACGTACAGCACGGATAGTTTTATTCGATACGAACCAGTGCTGTCGCTGATGGATTTCGATGACTGCATGATAATGCCGGTACTAAGTCGCTCGCTGGCAGAGAAGGTTGAGCGCATTCGCATTAGCTCAAGCGGATATTTGCTGGCTGATCTAGATAAGACTGATTTTCGAGTCGATGATAATTATTTTGAGTTCGAGCTTAATGGCTGTTTCTCAGAAAACGAACTAACTGATCCATGGGTTCGAATCCGCCCATCAAAAATTGCTTCGTCCTTCGCGTTGCACTTTTCCGATAGCGTCCCGGCCCGGATGTTCAAGTCAAAAAAGATGTCGTTGGAGTAGTGTTGCGAGGATTTACGATATACAGCAAGCCATAAGGGTAGTGGTTTGCTGTAGAATTAACCTAAAAGTGGAGCTGATGCGCAATAGGCAATCAGATTGGGTAGCTCACAATCGACTGGCTATTGTCTAATAGAA
Source organism: Pseudomonas sp. GW821-FHT07G10 (assembly GCF_059418545.1). Classification (NCBI taxonomy): domain Bacteria; kingdom Pseudomonadati; phylum Pseudomonadota; class Gammaproteobacteria; order Pseudomonadales; family Pseudomonadaceae; genus Pseudomonas; species Pseudomonas sp. GW821-FHT07G10. Next base: position 40,039 of record NZ_JBWKQB010000030.1, read on the forward strand.
TCATCTGGTCGCCCTTTAGCCCTGCATTGGGAAAAGCAGCGTAAGGCAAATGTCCAGAATCGAGCTTCACGTTAAGTGTTTTGTCAGTGGGTTTCAGAGGTGTTGCACCAGATGGATAAATTCCCTTTCCTTTTTCTGTAATCAGAAATGCCAGCGGGAAGAATGACAAGAGACTTAGCCTGGCGATGTGTCCCTGGTTTCTGCAAGCAAATATTTTTATGCTCATGTGTCTACGGTGCGGATAGAACCAAGTATAGAAATCATGAGTGTCATCAACAGCGGTATCATCCCCCATCACAAAATCTTGCAAAGAGGAAAAATAGGCGTCAGGTGCTGGTTCGCGTAAACATTCTTTTACAGTGGTTGCCGATAGGACATGTCCAACCATGGCGCGGCAAAATCTCATTCCATCAAACGGCATATGCACGTGATTGACCGGGCTGTTCGCCTTCAAAAAGTAGCTCTTGATCTTTTCTGATATGCCTTTGTAGACCTTGGCAATTTCTTGATCATTCGCACCGAGATGTGAGCTGTTGCAATGCTTGCAGATCGTTCTGAACTTGCTTCCGTTGGAAGACTTCAAGCCAATGACTGGCTCAGGATTGACGCCCATAACTTCGGTGAGGTGAGCCTGCTCAACTTTGGTGATCGTGATGCTGCCTTGGGGCGGGACATGATCCCAGCTCAGCGGCCCGAAGGTTCCGCAGATCAGGCAGTAACCTTCTCTGAGCTGCGTGTGAAGCCGACGCTCTGTGAGTCCTTTCGTGTAGTTCCCCATTCCACCATCCTTTGAGCGAAGACGACGTCTGGATTTTAACAGACTAGCCCCGTGCCGAGCTTGGTTGGGTAGGTACATTGAAGGTTCTTGGTCCTCCAAGCCAGTTTCTAAGGCTACTGAGGTTCGTCCTTGCGGGAGTAGCCTATTCGGGTGAGCAGGCTCTACGCGCCCGGCTTGCTCCCCCCAGAGGGATGTGTACGCAATCGCTTCTGATACAGCCAGTATTACGGTCAAAAATGGCACCTATAGTGTCGATGTTGATTTGCTATCACTATATGTAGTATTTTTTGTCCTTCTGATGAGCAATGGCTTTCGGCCAGTCGAACGATGACCCATCCTGAGGGACTTAGCATGCATATTGTTCGTTTTTTCCCCATCGGCAACGCCGATACCTGCCTGATTGAGCTTGCCAATGGCCGTCGAGTTCTCTTCGACTTCGCGGATATGCATAACCCAGATGACCCTGATGACAAGCGTTGCGACCTTGAAAAGGAGCTGCGCGATATTCTCGGGAATGACAAGGTCATCGACGTCGTTGCGTTCACCCATCTGGACCGAGACCATTGTCACCGCGCCAAGGAAATTTTCTGGCTGGAGCACGCTGAAAAGTATCAGGACGATGACCGGATCAAGATCAAGACGCTCTGGGTTCCTGCCCATGCTGTGCTGGAGAAAGGGGTAACAGGTCAAGCACGCATCCTTCGCGCTGAAGCACGGCATCGCTTCATCAACGGCGAAGGGGTACGGGTGTTTTCCCGTCCTGAAGAGTTGGATGACTTTCTCACCGAGCGCGATATCGATCCCGCTAAGCGCCGCAACCTGATCAGCGACGCTGGCACCCTGTGCCCGGAATTCAACCGAGAGCACGACGGGGTGGAGTTTTTCGTGCATTCGCCTTTCGGTAAGCGTGATGAAGATGATGTAGTACGCGTCCGGAATAACGACGCCCTTTTCATGCAGGCTACGTTTGAAGTGGATGGACAGCAAACGAAGATGGTTTTGTCGGCTGACGTGACTCATGAGGTCATCGACGATATCGTCGAGGTGACCAAGTATCACGGTCGTGAGTCTCGGCTCGAATGGGATATCAACAACATCCCTCACCATTGCAGCTACACCGCCCTGTCCGATGAGAAGGGTGACAAGAAGACCGAGCCTACGGAGACCTCCAAGTGGTTGTACGAAGAGGCTGGTCAGGCCGGTGGGCTGCTGGTCAGCACGTCCAAGATCATTCCAACTGATGATGAGGACAAGCAGCCTCCTCACCGGCAGGCAGCTGCATACTACAAGGACGTTGCCAACCAGTTGGGCGGCGAGTGGGTCGTCTCGATGGAGCACCCCACGAAAACTAAACCAGAGCCATTGGTTATCGAGATCAAGAGCACTGGCTACAAGATCCGGAAGCAGACTCCCAAGGTAGTCATCACCACTGCTGCACCGCGCGCGGGAATTTGATCATGGGTGAGGCGCTCGAAGCACCCCGATCTCGGTTGGCTCGCTCGGTTGTCCGGTATTTAGGTGAGTCTCCGAACTATCCCTATGCGACCTTAATCAGCGTCAGCCGAGACGACACATGCGATGTTCTGGACATTGAGCTTGAGATTGAGCTGGAGCAGCGCCGCAAAGTACCGATTCGACCGAGGGAGCCAGTCCGGCTTATTTTCATGTCAAGCAACGACGCTTGGCATCCGCGAGTGCTTTCGAGGCGTGAGGACTTCCCGGTTGGCATGGTCCACACCAACCTTGATCGTGAGGCGGGCGGGCTGGCTTTGTGTATTTGGGAGGAAGCGTGGTCGGATTTAGCGACCAGCCTCACTGGTCAGGCACTTATCGAGAGAATTCGTGCCTGGTTCTCCTCGATGGCCGGTGGCACTGTTCATGGTGACGATCAGTTCCTGGAGCCGCTGATCCTCTCAAGCTCACATACGCTAATCATCCCATCCGGTGAAATGCACGGCCCTTGGTACACCAGCTTGGCTTTTAAGCATAACGGGCTCATCACTCTTGGCATGTCTAAAGAGAAGCCTGAAAAAGAGGTCACCGGCCACAATTTCGCCATCTATACGCCTCAGCTACCTGGTCAACTGCACCGTGGTCTTGCTAGAACGCCCTACGACTTGGGCGCCCTACAGCGCCTATGCTTGGACTTTGGTTTCGATTTGGTCGAAGACTTGGTGCGGTGGTTGCTTTCGCCCGAGCAGTTGAGCGGTGCCCAAAATCGTCAACCCATGTTGATTATCACGGTGCCAAAACGTCGTGCGGCGGAGGGGCCAGATGAACAGCCGGAAGTATGGTGTTACACCCTCGGCCAAAGCCTGGCTGAGCTTGGTGAGCGGCTGGACGTCACGATTACTGAACAGAGGACTGGGCTGACCACAGCAAAGCTTTTTGGGAATGTCAGTAACGCAGATCTTCCATCGGTTCACATGGCCCCCTGGCGTGTCGTGCAACGATTGGATCGAGCCACAGCCCGCCATTTTGCGGGCACGGCCCACAAGGCAGATACCACTTTGCTCGCGATAGGCGCCGGTGCTATCGGGTCGAACGTGACCATGATGGCGACCCGGTCCGGCATAGGACCATGGGTGTTGGTCGACGGGGATATTACTCTGCCGCATAACACGGTTCGCCAGGTGCAGAGGAATGGCTCCGTAGGCCTTCCGAAAGCTTCGGTATTGGAGATCGAGCTTGACCATGTTTTTGAAGAAGGTGGGAATACAGCGATTCCCGCCAATGTCTTCGCTCCTGATGAGTATGCCGATGCGCTGGATGCTGCTGTAGGTAACTCCGAGATTGCTGTCGATTTCAGCGCGTCGCCTGCGGTATTGGGCTGGCTGTCTGATCAGCCAGTGAAGCGGGGAGCCAGTGCCTTCTTCGGACCCGATGGTTCCGACCTTGTTGTGCTTGCAGAGAATAAATCTCGCGCAGTCAGGGTTGATGAAATCGAGGCGCAGTACTTCTGGTCTGTGGCCACAGAGCCACAGTTGAACGGACATTTATCTGCTGCGCGGTTGGATAAAATCCGCTACGCCAATGCCTGTCAGGATCTGTCGCGTCCTCTTCCGCCATGGCAGCTTCAGACGCTTTGTGGCCTTGCTACCGGGCAGGTGGCACAGCTAATCGAGAGCGACGACGCATGCTTTAAGGTCTGGAGACTGGAACCCGAGACGGGGGCTGTCCAAGCAGTGGTTATCCCTGTGCAACAGGTACATCGCTACCAAGTAGGCTCTATGCGGGTATCTATTACGGACGACGTCGTCAGCACAATGCGGGAGCTTCGTCATAAAGCGGGCAGAAACGAAACAGGGGGTGTACTTGTAGGCACCTTTGACCTGGTTCGCAATGTGGCTCATATCGTCGCGGCGCTTCCAGCTCCTCCCGACAGCAAGCAAGCTCCGACTTATTTCATTCGTGGCAAGGAAGATCTCAAGCCACGGGTCGAAGCACTGGCGGCTGGCTCAGCGGGGCGTTTGCACTATATCGGAGAATGGCATAGCCACCCTGGAGCCGTGCCTGCCAGGCCCAGTGACGATGATGAAGGGGTATTTGCCCACCTCGCAACTCATTTGGGATCGGTAGGATCGCCGTACATCATGGCCATTTGCGGTGAGCGTGATTCCTGGCTTCGAGCTGGTTGGACCGAGCGTGGGGTGATGGAAGGAGTGGTAACGCATGGGTATGAATGAAGCTTTATCGGTCTCTCAGGTTCAGGATAGCGATAAGATCGCACTGGCCTTGTCGGGCGGTGGTTCCAGGGCCATGGCCTTCCATTTGGGCTGCCTGCGTGCGCTGCACGACCTGGGGGTGCTTCAGCAGGTCTCTACGATCACCGCAGTTTCGGGCGGAAGTGTGCTGGCGGGCCTTTATTGCAGCTACCCAGGTGACTTTGAGGCATTCGAGGCCAAGGCGCGGGAACTCCTTCGTGAAGGGTTCGCCAAGCCCGCTCTTCGAAGGGCGCTGACCTCCTTGGACGGCGTTAAAGCCGTGGCCTACCTAAGTGCGCTGGTAGCCGAGCGGTCGGTTGCGTTTCTTTGGCGTATCGGCCAGCGAATTTTGGGGAAGTGGACGCCCGGCGAGCACTGGCCGAACTCCGTTCCGTTCCTGCGCAAGGTCAGTCGGACGACCATCATGCGGAATGTGTTCAGCAAGACATTCAACGGTTCCTTGCTGAAAGACCTTCGGCAAGATCGGCCGCAGCTCATCGTGATCGCGTGCGAGCTTCGAGCAAAAGCGGCGTTTTACTATACCAGGGACCGGCTCCACTGCTGGCGATACGGTTCGGCCAGTACGGAAGGTGTTGAGCTTGCTGATGCTGTTGTGGCTTCAGCGGCCTATCCCGCATTTCTTCCAGCCCTCGATCAGCGCCTGGTCTTCACCAAGAGAGCTGAAGAGAAGGCGTACCGGATCACCCTCACTGATGGTGGCGTATACGACAATCTCGGTTTAGTAGCACTGTGGCCGGACCGAGATTTTCCGGAAAGCCTCCCTGTGCCAAAGCACGATTGGATCATCGCCTGTCGGGCTGGGTATAGCCTTGAAGTCACTGAGCCTGCTTCCATGTGGGGAGCGCGGATGGGGGCATCGTTCGAGAGTGTGTTCGCCAGGGCTCAAAATCTTGCAATGAAGCGTCTCTTTGATCTCAAAGAGCTGGGCAAGCTAAAGGGGTTCCTGCTGCCCTATCTCGGGCAAAATGACAGCACACTCAAATTCACCAACCGCGACATGGTGACCGCCGAGTCCACCGCAGGCTATGCAACAAATTTCAATGCGATGGACGAGGAGTGGATTGAGCGGCTGGTGAGGCGGGGTGAACAGATTGTCCATGCGCAGTTCAAAGAGCACTGGCAGTAGTTTGAGCCATCATCGCCTGTCAATGCTTGTTCTTAGCGCCCATCTCTTCTAAGGCGGGCAGTCTCATGTGCCCCAGCGGAAGACTACTAGGGGGTTGAATCAAACACCTCATGGGTGAGGTTGCGAGGAAGCACGTTGCGCATTCGCTAGCCAGAATTGAGGCATTGCTCAGTGGTTGAATACAACCCCAAAGACTTGGCGGAGGGGCATTGGCCGTAAGGGATTAAGCGTCAAGGTGCTCACGGGAGTAGGGATGACTCGTATTTTGCTTGATGGAATGAAGCTGGTAGCGGTAATCGCTCAAGACCTCGTAGCACCAGGTATGACGCCTGTGCTAGCGATTGAGCGTGCTTTGGAAGCACATCTGCGTGAGTGCTTTGCCGAGGCGTTTTCGAGCGCCATCATCAAGCCGCCCGTCGTGAAGTTTCACTCCATGTATTTTAAGCAGCGGTTTGCGACTATCCCGCAGTTGCTGCGTACGAGCTATGAGACCTGGTATCCGGAAATCACCGTTGCAACGAAACCTGAGGAGAGCTTCGATCAGGTAGATTTTATCTGTTCGAATATCGATTTGGTGCCCATCAATTACGGAGGCGGCGTTTCCAGGTTGTCTCAGCTCAAGAGAAAGGAGCTGAAACGCCAAGTGAACCATGTGATACGGATCAACCACATCCGGCTTGGATTGGAAGTGATCCGGGCGATTTCGGAAGCTCTTTCTGCGAAAAGCCCTATCCAGCCGTTGATTGCCAACTTTTCCCCGGATTCAGCCCCATGGTGGCATAGATCTGTGTCGTTCGACCACATGCTCACCGGCAAACGATTCCTTTGTGCGTGCTCGATGGAGTACCACAGAGCTGCATTGACCGATCCGAATTTTGATGGCCTCCCACAAGCGAGTTTGGATGCTTACTTCGCTGAATTTGAGTACAGGGACGGGTTGTGCCACCTGTGTGTGGCGCGGTCTGCACCCGAGGACGAAAGATACGGTGCAAGTGTTGAGACCAATTTCGACGCGTATATCGAACAGGTAAGGTTCGATCTTGGCGTGGACAGGAAGACAGCAAGGGCCGAGATCATGCACGTGCTAGGTCTCAGTCGGTGGCAGCGAGAGTCTGCGTTATACGGTATCGTCAGAAAGCTTTTCCCGGACGTGCGGGTGCTGCGCGAGGCGTCGCCTGAGTGGTTAGGGAGAATGCGTCTAGATATCTACCTGCCAGAATTGCGGCTGGCGATAGAGCATCAAGGGGAGCAGCATTACCGGCCTTTAACGGTGTTTGGTGGGGAAGAGGCGCACCTTCGTGTCGTGGCGCGTGACCAGTTGAAGCGACAATTGTGCATGGAGAACGGTGTTGAGGTGGTAGATTTCAGGTTCGATGCGCCGCTCACTACTGCATCAGTGGGAAGTAGGCTTCGAAGGTATCGGGAGTCAGGCAGATGAGCGGGCGCAGGGATGTAGAGGCCACCCTCGGGCCGAGTTTGAGTTCAGGATATAGGGGCTGGCTGCCACCTTACCCATTAAGCTCACGACGTCTCTTTTGCAGCGAAGCTGCGGGTAAAGTGAAAAAATTGGTCGTCCAGTTCACCTTGCAATCAGGTGTTTTTAGATCTTCAGGCGTCTGCACTACGCTGGCCTCCTCCGCGAAGCGGTCAGGTAGCTGTGTCTACCCGCTGTGTGCAAACGGCCCCAACTGACACCATTAACACGGAGTGATGAATATGACCACTGATATACTAGATAAACTCAAGCGGTTGATTTTTGATGGGTACGACCAACTAGATTCCCTTCAACATGCAAAAGATCTGGTCTCAAGCTTAGTGCCTAAGCGACTATTCAAGTTCAGAGGTGTTGGTAAGTATTCGCTCGAAAATTTTCAGGAAGATACGCTGTTTTGTGCAAAAGCTGATTCATTCAATGACCCTTTCGATTGCTCGCTAACATTACAGGGCCCGGATCCAAAGCTTCTAATAATACAGGCACTGAAGGTGCTAAGGATGAGCAACGAGGATCGTATTGTCCGTATAAAAGCAGCAGAGAACCCTTTTAGAGTGTTGGCCGAGATAGTCGAAGAGCTAGATTGCTCAATGCAGGAGGCTGATAAGAAGGCTTTCATTGCCAATATTACGAAGGTAGTTAATGAGCCTAGAGATCTGTTAAACTCAAAAATCAGAAAGTCATGCAATATCTGCTCCTTGAGCGAGCGTGTCGATTCTCTCCCAATGTGGGCTCATTATGGAGACGATCACAAGGGGTTTGCTATGGAATATGATATTTCTATACTGCCTCTAGATCATAAGGTTCGAGAGTCTCTGTGGCCTGTTATATATGGGGACAAGATGTACGATGTTACGCCTCAGATTTTTGGTCGGCCTGTAGAGCAATTTAGCCAGTTGTTCTTAATCGGCGGAGCCATACATAAAAGTTCCGACTGGCAGTACGAGAATGAGTGGAGGATTGTACTGCCTGTAGGTGCAGAAAATCCAGAGGAAAATATCTCAGTTCCAACTCCTGTTGCTATTTATCTTGGGGCTCAAATAAATGCTGAAGACGCAGAAGTGCTACAAGGTATAGCTCGCGAGAAAAATGTACCTATTTATCGTATGGAGCACTCGCGAAATAGTTTTAAGATGGAGCCAGTCGAGTTTGAATAATGTTGTTCTTTGTGGGACGTGACTTTTATGCCAGTTAGTCCTCAGGTCTAACTGGCATGGGTGAATTCCCATGCTCTGTCGATTGCAGCTTTAGGGCCGACACTAGACTATCGTGCCCCTTCAGGGGGGGCATACCCAATTTAATGACCTTCTAAGCGTAGAGATCCGCTGTGGGGGCACCGCCAATACTGCTTGACCAGTATCAGCTCTTTGTCGCACAACTTCTAAGTTGCGCGACCGCCCGCAACTTTTTTCGAAGCAGAGAGGTCGTCCTTGAACAGTTATCCATACGTAAGATTCGAGAAATACTGCGTCTCAAGTTTGAGGTCGGTCTATCTGCCCGCTAGGTCGCAGTCAGCTTGCAAGTTGGGCGAGCCTCCATCGGTGATTACCTCACTAGGGGAATACGCCATTTTCAATCTGTCCCACAAGCCTCAGAACAAATTCAGACTCGCAATGAGTGCTTAACATGTCCATAGGCTTGCGCCCTCCCAAGCCGAGCTGAGTGGTTTGCAGCCAGGTTTTTGCTGACAAAGGATTGTCTTCGAAAAGATCCATGGCGGAGAGGATGACGGTGGCGAGACGGAATACTGAGTCGCTTTCGCTGGTGTTGAAGCGCCCAGCCCTAGCCCTTCTGGCAAGCGTTGATTGCGTGATGGATACGGCCAGAGCAAGGGTTTTCGTGTCGATACCAATGACCAGGGAGAGCTGATGGAGCGTGCTGGTGGGAAAGCCTTGGTGCAGCTGAGTGACAAGCGCATTGCCTCCCGACGGGATGCCGAGGCGATCCCAGTGGGTTGATTCTGATAACGCTGGCTGAGGCCGGTATTGACGCATTTTTGCCTTTTGTACTTGAGCGTGGTCGCTTTACTTTAGCAGGCATGTTAGCGCTGATTGAATCTGCGAAATGCACAGCCGACTCGTTACGTTTGGAGTGCCAAAGGAGAAGATATATTGAAAAAGACACAACAGACCCGCGAGGCAATGGCGTCGCAGGCATGAGGGATATTATTTCTGAGGCAGCACACTAGCTCTCTCTTCTGAGCTTCACCCTCCCGAAGTAGCTGCTTGTCGCTCCGCGCTGATTTCCATGAGCTATTGCGAAACCGATTTCGAGCTGCTAGCTGCGCAGAGATTCGATCAGCTCTCGAACCTCCAGAGCAGGCCATATTCCGTCTTCACCGACAGGTGATAGCGCGAGCACTTCGCCAATTTTTTGATCGGCGATCCCTTCACGGCCTTTGGTTTTTGCGAGTTTATGGACCGCCTTTACCCATTTCTAAAAGCTCTTCTCGCAGATTTTTCCATCTTGGCCAGCGCCAGGTACCACGTCCCATAGCTCTCTGTTCGCTCTGGTGCTGCCCCTCAGGATTGCGGGGAGGGGCTCCTTGCACGTCCATCATGGTGGCGTCTCCGTGCGTGAGTTGGATCCATTCTAAAGTTCGTGTATAACCTACATATGGTGTCTTGTTTTGTGGTTTTAACTACATGTAGTGGGTTGGTTTTTTTTACGAAGGTATGGTCTAAGAGGGTCGATATGACGGACGACACCGAAAATCTGCGTACGTATCACGTACTTGCTCTGTCAGGCGGTGGTTACCGTGCCTTGTACACGGCGACCATTCTCAAGGAGTTTGAGCAGGTCCTCGGGCGACCTATCGCGTCCCATTTCGACCTTATCTGCGGTACCTCGGCCGGTGGGCTGCTTGCGCTTGGGCTTGCGAGTGAAATTCCCGCCAGCGAGCTGAAATCGTTGTTTGAAGACCAGGGGCAACAGATCTTCGGCACACGCGACTTCATGCGTAAGCGACTGGGTTTCTTCACTCGTGCGAAGCATTCAAACGCAGGCCTGCGCTCAGTGCTTGAGCAGCGGTTCGGTAAAACCACCATGGGGGAGTTGAAGCATCGGGTGCTTATACCTGCCGTCAACTACACCACGGGGCGTGGCCAGTTTTTCAAGACGCCCCATCACCCAACATTTGAACTCGATCATCGCATGAGTCTGGTAGACGTTGCGTTGGCTACATCGGCGGCCCCTGTGTATTTCCCATCTGTTCGAAATGATCGAGGAGTCTTTGTTGACGGGGGCTTGGTCGGAAATGCACCGGGGCTATTCGGGCTCCATGAAGTACGTACCTTCCTAGCCCCCAAACAAGATGTCCGCATACGTGTGCTTGCCATCGGAACGATGACGGTTGGTGCAACTGTGAGCGGCGGGAGGGATTTGGATCAAGGAATTATAGGGTGGGGAGGTAGCCTTTTTGATCTGGTGATATCCGCCCAAGAATCCTCCGTGGACTACATGCTCGCGCAGTCCCTGGGTGACTGCTATTTCAAAATTGATGACCAAGTAACGCCACAGCAAAGCGGTGATGTGAAGGCATTGGATGACGTGTCTGAAGCATCAACAAACACTCTCCGTGATCGTGGTACCGCTGCTGCTCAACGTGCGTTGGGTGATCGCCGGTTCCAGCCGTTCCGTGCCCATCAACCATCCTGTCCCACGTTCTTCCACGGTCCCAACAAAAACTCGGAGGATTTCTAAATGCTGAACCTATCACCGCTTTTCAACACCTCCGAGGATGAACCGAATTTGCTTCAGTCGCTGGATTTGACAGCGGCCCAACGGCTTCAAATTACTTCGGCGAAGAATGAGGTCCGTCAGTGTCTTCGTTCTGGAATTCCCCGGGTGCTTCGTGATCAAGGGTATGCAGGTGACATTCCTAAGCCACGCTTTTTCACTCAAGGATCTTGGGCATATAAGACGCTCAACAGCCCCGCTCATTTGCCGCCTCAGCAGTCTGACGTAGATGACGGTGCTTACCTGCCAATCAGTTTTTTGAAGGGCACCAAAAAGCCTAGCGTTGCCAGCTCCATTTTCTTCAAAGCAGCCGAAGAGGCATTACGGGGACTGGTTGAATCCAAGCGGGCCGAAGGATGGAAGCTGGTGACTGACAAACCTACCTGCATCCGTGTCGAGATATCCACCACTGCCCACATCGATATCCCGCTTTACTCCATACCTGATGACGAGTACGTAACACTTGAGAGAGCCGCAGCGAGATATGGCTTCGACAGCCTTATGGATGCTGTAAACGTACGGAGAGCCGACACCTGGACGATGCTTCCAACCAACGAGGTACTGTTGGCCCATCGCGAGGATGATTGGGTCACCTCTGATCCTAGGCCAGTCAAAGATTGGTTCGTGGATGAGGTGGAGGCAAAGGGTGAGCAGCTTCAGCGCGTGGTGCGCTACCTGAAGGCATTCCGCGATTGGCAATGGAAAACAGGTGGCCCGTCTTCCATCTTGTTGATGGCTGCCGCTGTCCCATTGTTCTCAAAAATGGATCGTAGAGAAGATCTCGCCCTTCTTGAAGTTTTGAAGGGGCTTCCCGCAGCTCTTCGAAACGGCGTAAGCAATCCGGTTGATGAGGAGGAGACGCTTAGCGGTCGTATGTCGGAAGATGCGCTTGAAGAAGCTGCCAAGAAATTTGAGATGTTCGAAAGTTATCTGAATGGCGCCCTGAACGCCTCTGATGAGGCAACGGCGTGCAACTGGATGATCAGTATGTTTGGACCTCGATTCCCTAATCATCCGAGCCGGATCAAACAAGTCACCGTTGCCGCAACCATTGCTGCGGTGCCTGCCCAAGCCGCTGCAAGCGAGCTGGTCGGTCGCACCAAGGCTGGTTAGTAGACATGGGGGCCGCACTACCTGATCTCATTCTGGAAATGCAATCCCGAGGTTTTAAACACCTCGGGAGAACTTCTGAACGATGGATTCGATTCGAGGGGCCTCTTAATACTTCTGAGGGAGTATTTCCATGCGATTTCACTGTCGATCCGAGCTTCTTTTCCCTGCCCGTTGTGAAGCTAAAAGAACTGCCCACCTCTTTGGGGCCAGTGACACCACATCTCGGGGCGAGCGGCTGGCTGTGCTACCTGGCTGCAAGCACAGTTGTGCTCGACATCTTCGATCCGATTGGCCAGACACTCAGGTGTCTGGCTGAGGCAGAACGTGTTCTGGGATGTGTGCTTAGGGGGGAAATGGTCGAGGACCTGGCAGAGGAGTTTCTTGTCCATTGGCACAGCCAGTTCTGCGTTTTTGATGTGCAGAAGTTGGAGCGAGGAGAGATACCTGCTTTTTGTGTGATCTCGCATACGGGTGTGCGGACACCGGTACTCACTGACGATTTGGAGCGAACGGTTACCAAAATCAACGCTCTCCATTTCCATCCCCAAAGACAGAGGATGTTGGCATACGTTGTCGGATCGGTCGCGCAACCTCGCCCGAGTCAAAATTCCTGGCCCCCAAAAACAGTCGCTGACATTCTCAACTGGCAACGCGAGCTTGATAAAGGTTGTGCCCGAAAGATCCAGCAGCGTATCGCTGAGGCGTATCGACACAAGTACACCGAAGCGGTCATTTTCATCAAGTCACCGCAGCTCAATTATGGCTTCCAGGTGCATTTTGATCAGTCCATCCTGGATGATGCGAAATTTGAGCGCACGCGAGGCACAGAAAGGCTCTATAGCTTCCGGGTGACGAGGCTGGCTGCCATTCGTATTGACGAGCACTACATTGCACAGCGAAGCATCCCATCCCTCAAGACGCTAGCCGGCTTAAAGATCGCTTTGGTGGGGTGTGGGACCATCGGCGGATACTTGGCTGACATGCTAGTGAAGGCTGGCGCAGGGACAGGTGGGGGCAAACTCACCCTTGTAGATTTCGATCTACTAATGCCACAAAACGTCGGCAGGCATCGTTTGGGCTTGCGGTACTCTTTTATCCATAAAGCCTTAGGCGTCAAAGTCATGCTTGAGAACGACGCCCCAGGAGTGTCTGTGCGCGCTCTTGAAGTGGATGTACGCGACGCGCATTTAGGGGATATCGATTTGCTGATCGATGCCACCGGAGAGGAGGCTTTAGGGCACTGGCTCGCCGCGAATTACATCCCATCGGCTCCGATGCTGTCGGTATGGGTTGAGGGTCCAGGAACCGCTGTCCGAGCTTTGCTAAAGACCCCAGGAGAGGGGGCCTGTTACAGGTGCCTATCCACGCACTCAAGAGCTGGCAAGTTCCCGACCGTCAAGGGAGGGGTACCACATGTTATGGCGGGTCACGGCTGCGAAGGTTTATACGTCCCGTTCCCCGCAACCGTATCAATTCAGGCCGCAGCGCTGGGAGCTGAAATGGTATTGGCGTGGGCCAACGGACAAACCATGTCTTCACTGCAAACCAAGATTACGGACTGCGCATTTACTTTGGCGACGGCTGATTGCGATCCACCCAGGATTGAGGGCTGTCCAGCATGCAGTTCTTAGCAGAGTGGTCAGCTAATCAAGGGCGTAATTTGATTTACATCCACCCTGCGGTTCTTGAGGTATTTCAGCATCACATTCAAGTGGGGCCATTAGACCTGGAAGGTGGTGGCCTCCTGCTTGGGTATGTCCGTGGATCACATCTCGAAATTGTCGAGGCCACAGTGCCCACCAGATTTGATAGACGGTTCAGGACGTTTTTCGAGCGGATGCGCGACCTGCACGAGCACATTGCACAGAAACGGTGGGCCGACAGCAGTGGCTTGGTTCGGTACATCGGTGAGTGGCATACGCACCCTCAAGATTATCCATCGCCGTCCGGAACCGATTTGACCGAATGGAGAAAACTGGCGGTTAAGCGCAAGGACAAGCGCCCCGTCCTTGGACTCATCGTAGGCCGCAGGACCCTGTATTTGGAAAGTGTGCCCAGCACCGGTGAAGGCACGGAGTTTTATCCCGTCGATGGTCAACGAGAGGTCCTTGACGCCGACCTCTCCTCTAGCGGGCTGACTCCGTAATAAAGGGGCATAGTGCCGCCGCGCAGTGCGCTCATGGTCTCAACAGAATCACCAGCAATGAGTAAGCAGTAGCTATGAAAATTACCGATGCGATCTTGAAGTACCGACTTTACTACGCTCTTGGCTACACCATGTGGATAGGGACAATCCTTCTCTATTTGGTGTCATTCCTGACGTTTGTATATTGGCAGGGGATTGAGCTTGGGAACACTCCAGGCATCGGTCCTCTGTTTCAAATAATGGGGCATTTCGCATACACGATTTATATAGCGACGTCCCCGTACACGAGCTTCATATGGAAGCACGCCCTAACCATCAATCAGGCAGATCCTTTTAGCTATGGAAATTTGTCGGTTCTTGGACTGATTGGTGTCGCGATGCTTGGTATTCAGACCATCAAGGTTGCCAAAGCGCTTCGCAGCCGAGTCAAGGCGGAACTGCGTCATATGGAGGAGGCGGGTTGGAGGTCATCGCATCAACAGGGCTTCGCTACCACGATCAACGCCGCTCAGATCGCTCAGGTCAACGTCTATAACCAGATGCTTCCAACAGACCCCAAGGGGGGCTGGAGCAATCGCCCTTGGGTGAAATTTGCCCTAGGGATCCTAGCCAGTTACCTCGTTGCAATTTTAGTGAAGTTAACCGGCATGGCCTAAAGATATCGACCGGTCCACAAAGCGGGATTACCACTCCTGCGAGTGGATCAGGAAAAAGTAGCATGCATACGAACAAACTGGAGGAAGTACATGAGCAACACTCAACCATCCATGAAAGCTGAGAGCGAGAAGGAATTTGAAGGAGTTTACGGCCATTGGGAATTACTCATTGCCTTCGTCATTCTAATGTTTGTAGCGATTTTGGATGTGCTGTATCTACAGCTATATCTGTTTGCTGATGAAAAAAATGTGAATATATTTTCCGCTGCAATGATTAATTCTCTTGGGCTTTTTCTCCTAGGCCTTCCGTACGCCAGTAAAAAAATAGAATCTGCTGAAAACTGGTTGTCTGACTTCATGGCGCTGCCAATGAACGACACACCAGTTACATTTCCAGTCGTTTCGGGTTTTTTGGGTGAGCAGGCGCTCGGAGGTTTTTTGGGAAGTGTCGCGATATTGTCCACACGGCAAGCCTTTAATTTTTTTGGTGCTGCATTTGCGGGTTTTTTTTGCTTTTCTATAATCGTTATTTCAATAATTGTTACTACGTTGTCACTTCTCAGATTTGTGGTATTTTTTGCTAGATTTAGCTGGAAAACTTATGGCTTCGTGTCGGTTCTCTCCTTTTTAGTAATGCTCAGCTTTTATTGGGCTGGTATAAAGTCCGTATCTTAAGAGTCTCAAAAAATTGCTGGTGAATGCAGTGAAGCACTGTGCAAGTCTAAGCATAATCTCGCGAATATTTGTTCAATGAAGCGTTTAAGGCGGGAGGGCTACGGGGTAGCGTTGTGCACATCTCTGATGGAGGGGAGCGGTTCAGGGGGGGGGCATACTTCGCATTGCTAGTGGTAGTAGAGTTGTGTTTTCAGGTGTTTAGCGTGATGTTGCAAGGCGCAGAACAAAACTCAATGTAGTGGAGGTCGTATGGGAGATGGTGTGTGGGTTTTTCTTACAATGATTCTGTCAGCCATATGTTCAGTAGCTTTTGTTAGTTGGCGGTTTGGAGTCGGACGGCTGGGCCAAGAGAGGCTAAAGTCAATTTTTCAGCTTGACGTTCGCAAGGGGCTAATTCATCAAGGTTTGCTGTGGTTGTCGATAATTACCCCGGTTACGCTTGCGATAAGTCTTGGTATGTGGGTCTGGCCAACCTATGGATTCGATTTGTCTGCGGAAGGCTTTAAGAAATTTATAGAAATAAGCGTATTGCCATTAGCGATGATGTCGGTTTCATTGCCGCTTTCCGGTCTTGTTTCTAAGTTTCATTCAACGCAGCAAACAGCTAAGCAAATAGAAGTTGTCAGTTATAAAAATAATTTGGATTCGTTCTACGCTCACAGAAAAGAGCTTATAGCTTATTTCTCCACGTTGGGTGAGGTTGAGTATTTGAAGGTCATAGTTTTCAAAAACTCGGTTCATCCAGTATTGCATAAAAGATTTTTCAATGGTAATCCTGAGGAAGGGATTCCGCAGGTTAATACGAAATCATTTGCGGCTGTAGAGCGCTCTATACTAAGTTGCTCGAAATTTCTTATGAGCACTTTAAATCACTCTGGTGGTCTGTCGCTGATTGACTGCTATTTGAATGCGTGCAACGATATATTCATAGCCGCTGATTGGCTTGCTATTGGGGAGATTTCGAACTGCTTGAAGTCCAAGGGGGTGTTGGTAAAAACCAGTACTGATAAGGGGGCATCATTCGGCTTTGCGACCGTTGGTACTACTACAAGAGAAGTGTTGGCTGCAATTAGATACGTGAGGGGGTATTACGATAATCTATGCGATTATGCGGGTGTGGAAAGAATGAAGATCCCAGATGAATATGATTCCGTATTTTACGGAGGGCAAAATCTTTTGGATAAAGAGCTTGTGATTGAGGGATTGCACAAAAATGAAATACTAAATTTGGTGAGTGTTGGGCAGGCCCGGTATGCTGAGGATCATGAAAGAGTAAGTGGTGTGGATTGATTTTATACTTCTCAATTGGAATCTCAAAGGAGTGCTGGAGGTCGCAGTGTACTCTAGTGCTAGACTTTAATTGGGTCTGTTTTTTAGGCTTCTTAGTGCGTTAGTGGTGTAAGCAGAATTTTCAAGAGGTTTTATGGAGTTATGGGTTTGTTTTCGTGGCTAAAGTATAAGCGCTGTGGTGGACCTGATTTGTTGCTATGGATTATTATTTCTGCATTTGTTTTAATGCTATCGTTGGGGCTGTATTTTGTTATCTGCAAGAAATTACTTGGTGTGTATCATGCATCGAATTTTGTTCGGGTTAGTGTGGCTGTGCTCGGACCTGTTGTAATAAGCTATTTTTGTTTTATTTGTATTAATTTTGTTTTTCTGATGCGTCTTCGAGGTTGTAAGATAGTTCGGGTTACTCATCGGATGCCGAACGAAGTTGTGCCTCATAAATTGAGTTCCGGGGTCCTCGAACCTCATAGTTCTGCTAAAAATCCCGAGGAACAATGGTTTGTAAATTTGCTGGATGGAAAGGAACCATGTACTTGGGTTTCAGTAGGCTTGCCAAATGATGTGGCAGGGTGCTTCATAGGTAGTTCGGGAAATAAAAAATGGTCGGTAGCCATTTGCTTTGAGGTCGAGTCGAGTCGTATCATCACTCCGCCAAAATTTATTAAGCATCTTTTGGGGATATTTCAACAACGAATTTTTGGTCAGATTGATCTTTCGGGCGGTTTCGAGATATACCGTCGCGTCGATAGCAATTGGGTTTTGATGGATAGTGCCGAGAGAGAAAGGTATCTCGATGCTCTTAGAAAACCGTATGTCATATTAGATCAGGCTGCTTAACTTGTGGCCCTTAAGTTGTTGCTCCCTACTTGATATTCCCTGGCAGTACCGTGCATCCAAAGCCCAAGCGCTGGTATTGGATGGTCTAGGATAATGAATGGGCGCGTTGTACATGATTTTTCAATGAGAAATTTTGTGTGGTAAGCATTAATAATAAAGCTCATTAAAAAGCCTAGCTCCGCCAATCAGGGTTGACACATTGCGGCTGATCGCAACATGCTAGAATTGACAGTGGACGGATACAATTTATTTTTCCCTAGCTCTGTAGTCGCTCCCAATTACTATGCTTCCTCCAAGCATACCTCTTTGAGGTGTCCGATAAACTCGTCCAGAAGCGCCAAAAGCCCTTCAACTCTTCCTGCAATGATTTCCTTCTCTTTCATATGCCAGCCAAGTAGGACACCCTCCAATTTGTACTTGAGAGACACAGAGCCATTAGGTAGGACTGTGGCAAGTATTTGAAAGATTGGACTACCGCTTGTGCCCTTGAATGATGGCGGATTCTCGCGCTTATGATTTGAGTTAATTGCAGCCTTTTTATCAAAACGAAATCCAAGCGGATTAGCGATATGTGCGTCTGCTGTTGGTTTTTCAATCACCTCTGTGAAGCTCGTTCCTTGGACGTTTATCGCATGCTTGGAAAGCTTCGGGTTGATGCCATTTTTAGTCTTGGGGTAGCCCATGGTCACCCAGTGGCCCAAAGGCTCATACGTTGATTCAAAACCATCCAAGGATAGCGCTTTTAAGTCCTTAAGCCCGGCTTGTAGCTGCCAATCGGGTAACAGTGGAGCAATGGCCAAGTCGTGATCGTGGCAAAATATGAATGGCACACCTCCCAAAAGAAACGCTTTGCCTTGAACATGCCCCCCGAACAATGTTTTAGGGTCCATACCTTTGAGTACGTGTGCGGCGGTCACCAAAAACGTCATGCCTCGGTAGCTGGTAAAAAATCCAGTACCCAGTAGGAACGCTTCGCCAGTGCGCTTCCCGCTTTCCCCTAGCTTGTCGATGTAGATGGGGGTTGTCAGCTCACTCCATGCAATGACGAGCGCATCTACGGTCTGAAGCCATTTTCCTTCATCAAATAGGAGGGCACTAGTCATGAGCGTTTCCTGGATATTTCATAGTTTCGCCATCGCGGGTATGCGTATTGGGTTGGCAGCCTTTGGGCAAGCGCAGGTGGTCCCCACGGCTGCTACCGACCCGAATTGGTTGCTTGTAAGAGGCAGAAAGCTGCCAGCAGAGGTCGGTAGACAGCGTGATGGCGAAATAGTAGCGTGTATCCGAAGTGGCTGGATAGCTCAGAATTGGGCCCTGTCGTGGATTTTAATTTTAAGCAAGATCGTATTTTCCATTGACATTTTCAAGTCAGACAACGGTTGTATACGAACAAGGAAACTTATGCAATATATATCACATTTTAATGTGACAACCATGTCACTCAATAGTAGCGATTTCTTTTGAGGTAAACAATTATGAGTAGGAAGCTTACAGCACTTGTGATCGGCATCTCAAACTACCCAGGCGGAGGGAGCCTAAAGAATCCCGCGAATGACGCGGAGGATATGGCTAAGGCGCTGCAAGATCTGGGTTTCTCGGTAATTAGTAAAATTGATTGCACGGTTGAGGACCTTGATCGCGCTGTCGAATCATTCAAAGATAATTTAAATAGTAACGACGTCGGCCTGTTCTATTTTGCCGGTCACGGAATGCAGATCAAGAGCGAAAATTATCTAAACGCAATCGATACTAGCTTTGTTGATGAGATATCTGCAAAGCACTCATCGTTTCCATTGAATCAAGTTATTGATGTCATGGATTCATGTTCTAATGGGACAAATTTGATTATTCTAGATGCATGCAGAAATAATCCATTCGTTCGTGCATGGAGCAGAGGGGGGGAGCAAAATGGTTTGGCGTCAGTAAATACTCCCCGAGGAACGCTAATTGCGTTTGCAACGTCTCCGGGAGAAGTTGCTGGTGATGGGGCGGGCCGAAACGGACGTTATACGGAGGCGTTGCTGAAACACATAAAGTCACAGGATATTCCGGTTGAAGACCTGTTCAAACGGGTACGAAATACTCTTAGCACGATTACTTCTGGAACGCAGACGTCGTGGGAGCATACGTCTCTCTCGGGAGATTTTTATTTCAATATTAGTATTGGTCGCAGCGTTGCGATTTATGGTCTTGATGCAATTTCGGACGCTCAGTTTATTTTGAAACCAGCAACACCAATCAAAGAAGCAGTAGCTGGATTGAAGTCGAGCAATTGGTATGCGCAAAACCCTGCACTCATGAAATTAACAGCTGCGGACTTTGCGGCAGCCGAAAATGATTCATTATTTGTCTTGGGTCGTAATGTTTACCAAGCAGCATGCGGTGGCGCCAAAGCCTCAATTGAATTTATAACTGGTTTTCGAAATAAGATTGCGGGGGTTCCTGCGGATAAAACAAAGCCGATACTTGATGGGATGCTCTTCGAGGTCTTCTTTAACTCAAAGGGTGAGATTAGAAAAGGCTTCAAGATGTCAAAATTCAATGATCTGTTCGAGTTAAGAAAGTTGCCGGAATTTTCCAATAGTTTTGAATTCATTGCAGAGATTCTTATCGCTCATCAAAATCGATTTTATGTAATACCTGGAAAATCAAGGGGCGTTAGCGTTGACGTGCTTGCTGAGCCAAATGCAGTTGGGGAGCATCTTGTAACTGGGATTTTTTTTGAGGGAGTTAATGTTCTTCGAAAAACAGACTCGAATGTTACTGAGGACCTAGGGGCATACCCAGTCAGATATGAGAGGCTCGTTCAGACCATATCAAATGAAATGGTAATTCCTTTATCACAGCTGACCGTTAATGCAAATTTCGACGCGAAGACAACAAGAACCCTGTTTCCGTATGGGGCGACGCTAGAGAAATAGCAGTTCTATCAACCGAACGTGAGGCTTTCTAAACCAAGGCCTCGTTTCGCTGCCGAGATACTAGTATCTTAGTGAATATACTGCTATTTGAACCCAGGCGTGTTGCCACTGACCGAAAACTGACCCAGGTGTTCAGCTGCTTCTGCTCAACTTTTGAGCAGGAGAACACAGGTTGGTCAGTATGGAGATGATGGGCAAAAATCGGCGGATGGCGACACCGCTCACTCTGGCACAGCGATACGATGGTGGGCAGGGGCGTCCATTCCATTGGTTACGAAGCTCTTAGCCCTAGAAGTCGTCTGATGGCCAAAAGGTAGATATGGGTGGTTCTGAGCGATCAGATGCCCAATGAATTAACAAATGCGTTGGTCGTCTACTGGTATTGATCCATGGCCCAGCCAACCTTATTCCTGGGACCACCCACGTACCTGTGCAGAGACAGTAAGCTCTGCGATCCCCTGGGCGATAAAGTCTGCATTCTGCGTCAACGTCAGGAGCGAGCTGGTTACATTCTCTGCTACGTCTTTTGATCCCTGCTGGCGAATCCACAGCGCCACTTCTTCCAGCGCCGCTTGCAGTGCCATCTGGTTTGTATCCAACCGCGCAATCAGTTGAACCAGTAGTTGAGCATCGTTCATGGGGGCGTCCGTGTTGGGAAACGATCAATCACTATCGTGTACGCTTGGCAGCGGAGGCACAACCTATTGCTGCCTTGCGACGCTAGGTAGAGATTCCCGCTCCCCGACGAGCGTAGTCCCTTTGACGTCGACGCAGCCACCGAGAAGGTCGCTGCAATCATTGATACGCTTCTGGCGGAATTTGAGGCTAACCCGATACTCGGACCGTTGGCCGACCAACTGAAATCTCAGTATCTCGATGCGGCTCAACACCGGGCTGCTTCAGCTCAAGGAGGATGACCATCGTCTTAAGCGACGGCGTCAGGAAGGTGTGTTGCCCAGACGGTTACTTTGTTATCCATCTTTTTTCAAAAATATTGCTTGGCTTCTGCCCCATACCGCTGACGCGAATGGCTCCAGCTGGTCCGGCTGATGTCAAAGCAGTAGCGCGGCTTTTGTTTTTGGCGAATGATGTCGGTTTGGACTGTATGGGGCACCGGAACGGGTGCATCGCCCTATGTCAAATTTCTAAAAGCGACCGCAGGCAGGGAGGCCTAGATGTGGGCTGACGTCGATACGAAACAAGATTTTTTGAATTACTCGGAGGTAGCCGATCTCGTGATCGATGTGATCCGAGATCCCAACATGAGGCCGGTCACTGTTGGTGTTTTCGGCTCTTGGGGCACTGGCAAATCGACGTTGTTGAATTTGATTGAGGATGGTCTGAATCCCGATCAGAAACAGTGCGAGTTTGTTGTCGTACGCTTTGATGCTTGGCTGTATCAAGGGTTTGACGACTCTCGTGCCGCCCTAATGGAGGTGATTGCGTCAACGTTGATGGACGCATCCCAAACGTCTCCATCCCTATTGGGGAAAGCAAAGAAGCTGGTTTCTCGCGTTAAGAAAATGCGGTTACTAGGGCTAATGGTTGAAGGCGGCGCGCTAGCCATGGGGGTGCCTGCGTTTGGCTTTGGCGCAAAAGGTGTGGAGGCACTCAATAATCTTTTCTCAGGCGATGTAGACAGCGAATCTGTTGCCTCGCTGAAAGAAGAGGGTGGCAAGGTCAAAGAGCACTTTTCTGGTCTGCTCGCAGACGAAAAGCAGAATACGCCACCCAAGCAGATCTCCGCCTTCAGAGAAGAGTTCGCGGATGTGTTGGACGGTCTGAACAAGACACTCGTTGTATTCGTCGACAATCTGGATCGGTGTCTACCCACGCAGACCATTCACACCCTGGAGGCCCTGCGTCTTTTTCTTTTTATGGGGCACACTGCTTTCGTGGTCGCTGCCGACGAAGACATGGTCCGTCACTCTGTCAGTGAGCACTTCAAGGATCCGGGCGACCGGCATGTCACCGATTACCTGGATAAGCTGATTCAGGTGCCGGTCCGGGTCCCCAAGCTGGGAGTCCAAGAGGTGAGGGCATATCTTTTTCTGCTCTTCGCCTCCGCTGGCGGTAATGCCACTGCTGGCAGCCTTGAAAGCCTCAGAGCTGGTCTCGAAGCGAACCTTCGCCAAGCGTGGAAAGATGAACCCATAAGCACTGAGACGGCGTTAAGTCTTCTCGGTGCGGGTGTGCCAAAAGAGGTCGCCGAGGCTTTTCCCATAGCTGATCGCATCGCCCCCATGCTTGCCAATTCGACGTCGATCTCGGGAAACCCTCGAATCGTGAAGCGCATGCTCAACGTGGTACGCATGCGCGCCCGCGTTGCAAAGTTGCGGAAGATGCCGGTGGACGAAGCATTGATTGCGAAGGTCGCGCTATTCGAACGATGCATGGAAGAAAAAGCGATTGCACATTTGTACTCCATCATCAATACCGCCGCCGGTGGAAAACCTGAGATCTTGGCAACGCTGGAAACCCTCCTGGAAGACCCAGACAAATTCAAGGCTGCCTGCCCTGAGGTATGGAAAGAGAAGGGCGATTTGTTAAGGGAGTGGTTAACTCTAGAGCCGCCACTGGCCAACGTCGATCTTCGCCCAATTGTTTACCTAAGCCGTGAAACCACTCCGTTGCGAGTCCTCCGCGCAGGATTGTCAGCAGACGCAGCGAACGCATTGGGCATTTTGAAACGGACCAATAACACGTCCTCTCCATCCGCTATTTCCGCAATCCAGAGTGTTCCTGTGCCGGAGCGTGGATTGCTCATGGCTCAGCTCATTGAGTCAATGCGGCCTCATTCTGATTGGTCTCAAAAAGCGCTCGGTTTCGACGGAGCACAGCTACTCGCAGAGCACTCCGCCGACGCAGGTGCACTTCTGTCTGACTTCATTCATACAGTGATGCCAGGAAAGCTCAAACCGTGGCTCAGCGCCAAGGTAAAGGGCACCGCTTGGTTCAAACCAAAAGAGTCGAAGTGATATGGGGACTTCTACATCGAGTAAAGGGCCTGGAGGAAATTCACCATACGTCCCAGGATGGGTAGATACGGATGGTCAGCCCGCAATACCTGAGGCACCCCCACAGCGTTTTAAGGACTTCCGCACCAACCTGGGGAGATTCGTCGCCAGCGGCGACGGTGATTACCTCCGCTCAGCAGTTAGCAGTTATGCAGGTGCCGCGACTGGCGGCAGCGCGATTGGTCCTGCCAGATTTGGGTCAATGGCAGGGGCAGGCGGAGCGCTGTTTGGCGCAATGGCTGCATTTCGCGAAGGGCAGTCGTTGCCTGGGCTTGATTTGGCTTCGCTGAATGGTCAAGACACCGATCTTGCCATCAGCGTTATTGTGCAGGCCCTTGCCACTGAAGACGGTGATTCGGATCGAGTTCGAGTAGCAATGAATGAAGCGCTCTCAGAGTGCCTGCAAGGCTATGACGAATTCGATTTCTCAAGCATCACGGATGAGATGCTGGTGCAGATGATGCTGGTCTACGTGACCAATTGTGTCTTCAGTCAGGTCGTTCTGGACTCGAACGATGCGTTCGCAAAGGCAAAGTCAGCCGGTCAAGTGGAGCAGGCTGAAAAGGATTTAAATTCACTAGTCGAGTCGGTCACTGACAAGCACATGCGTCCTTTGTTGAGTGGAAATTTGAAAGCATTTTCTTCCGCCCGAGTTGAGCAGGTGCAGCTTCTGGCTATCAAGGAAGTCTGGAGTGAGTGGGAGAGCTACGAACAGTGAAGCATCTTATTTTTCAGCATGAACCGCATTTATTGCCGCCACCCTCGGATAATGTGATTCCAGTACTCATGTACGGCAGTCGACCTCATGCTCGGGGAGCCTGTTCCATTGGCGGGCCAGTGAGAGCTGCGGTAAGGCGTTTAGGCGCACCTGTGAGTAGGGTTGGTTTCGACCTCCTGACCATCGCGATGGCAGTCACCGCCGCAGATACGTTTGTTGATAAAGCTGATGCTGATGACGGATGGGCACGGGCTCTGCGTTTATCGATTCCGATAGCTGATCCAGATCGTTGGCAACCAGCTGTACCTCTACTTCAGAAGGCCCTCCATTTTCTCAGCGGGGACATCTGGGAGATTGTGTTGTTGCCAGACGGACCGCGTCAGTTAAATGCGCAGAACCGTGGCCGAATAACGGTCATGGCGGGCCATGATTGCGTGAGCCTCTTTTCGGGTGGCATGGACAGCGGGATTGGAGCGCTGGATCTACTGGCCAAAGGGCGCCGCCCTCTATTGATCAGCCATGCCTATAGAGGTGATTCTGAGAAGCAGATCGCGATCCGTGATCAGCTTCCAGTCAACGTTTCCAGGTTCGCTGCTGTAGCCCACCCAATCTCATGGTTGGGCACTCCGACCGATGTGCAGATGCGTACGCGAAGCTTCAATTTCCTCGCATACGGTACGCTCGTAGGATCGACCCTTGCACAGCTCCGGGTTGCTGGTCCCCCAGTAGAGTTGTTCGTTCCTGAGAACGGATTGATCGCCCTCAATCCACCAATGACGCGAAGACGCATTGGTGCGCTCAGTACCAGAACAACCCATCCTCACTTCTTGGAGTTGTTCCAGCAAGTACTGGATACAGTCGGCCTCCCGGTGAAGGTCGTAAATCCATATTCGCTAAAAACCAAGGGTGAAATGTTGCTGGAGTGTTTGGATCAAGCCACCCTCAAGCAACTGGTGTCCGAGACCGTCTCTTGCGGTAAATGGAAGCGATCACATGTGCAATGTGGCAAATGTGTTCCCTGCATCATCCGGCGTGCTTCCTTCCATGCAGCTAACATGGTCGATGCTACAAACTACAATACCAAGGGTCGTGACCTTGCTACTGTGATGAACGACAGCACCGCTAGAGATGATCTTATGGCAATGATCCTAGCCGCGCGGCGACTACCTAAGGTTGACGCTGCCAGGTGGGTTCCCCAAGCTGGTCCGTTGCCGACAGAACGCCATACTCGCGATAATTTGATCGACGTGGCTGCAAGAGGTATGAAGGAGGTAGGAACCTATCTGGATAGCCTTGGGCTTCTCTGAGTGTGTGCGGCTCTCATAGACATCTGAATGTCGGAAGATAACCATCTCAGAAGCAAACGCTAATGAGATGGCCTGGAGTGTAGTAGTTGTATACTCAATAAGTCGTTGAGCTAGACGGGTGAGTAGTTTTCGCCAAGATCATCCAGCATTGCAGTAAACATTCGTTGAGAGAAATCGCGAAACTCGCGAGCTGTCATTTCTTGAGAGAATTTTTGCATGGTTTTTATTTGGTCTGAATGCTTCCGCAAAGCTTGCTCTCTAGCGACAAGTTTGTCAGAAAGAGATAGTTGTGATATTTCATCTTCGGCTTGCTGGATGTAGTGATCGGGTGATTGGTCTCCACGATGCCCAAGATGCTGCTTGAGTTTTTGTTTTCGCATGCGATCTCGTCGATTCGGGCTGTGCGTTGAAGTATCTAGTCCCGACTCAAGAAGTAAATTATAATCGTTGCTTTTGTTTTGAGCGGACAAATGCCTGAGTTGGTGCGGATGAGCTTTTTCAGTGATTCCACTTTCTTTGCGTAGATTTGAAAAAATAGTAGTTATGTAATTTGTGCAAAGTGGCCTTCCTGTCCTAGCAGATATAAAAAGAAATCCATGATCATGGGGTTTTCCAATTGTATTTTTTATGATTATGCGTCTTGAATTTTTAATGTATTCATAAGCAATTTCCAGTGTAGATCGCGGGACTATCACTTCTCGGTATTCAAGTTGACCATGCTTTAGTGTTGTAAGTGTTAAGCTGTTGGGGGCTGAGAAATTGTTCAGTGCATCCAGTATGTGGGCCACCATAATGGGAGTAGTTTCTCCTCTACGAGCACCTGACGCTTCCATTATTTCAATTATCAGAAAATTACGCTGAGATAAAAACGTAGATGACGATTTACTTGTAGTCTCCTTTAAAGCTTTTAGTGCATCGACCCCGATTGCGACTCCATGCCCAGGGTCAGATGACCTTGGGAGATTTTCTATAGTCCAGCGGGGGCGTGAGGAATAGGGGACGTCATTATCTTTTCCATTAGATAGAACTCTTTCAGCGCGGATTACGCCGGTTTTACCAACGAAATTTATTCGCCCCACATGAGTGCCGATAAACTCAAGAAAATCAAGACTCATAAATATAATTTCGATTTGTTGATTTTCTGTGCGTAGCTTTGAGCCGTCTGCGGAAACTGCTTTGAGCGTAAGCATGAAATGCTGAAAGCGGGTATCTGTGAAGTTTAGGAATGATATCTGATTGTTATAAGCGTACATGATTATGTGGCTGAGAAGCGATAGATAGCTCCGAACCGTTCCCCCTCTGTTTATGAGAGAGTAGCCGCTTGAATAAAGCTCAAGGACAAACATATTCGCGAAATGGCAAATTGAGCCATTAGGTAATCGAATTATTGGGAGCGATCCGGCCTTTTTCATTTCAACTCCTCCATCTGGTAGAACTACACCTGGTAGTTCAAAGTCAGGGGAGACGGACGTGATCATTGTTACTGGGGCTCTGCGCATGCCAAACTCCAAAACTCAGTGAGTTCTAAGGTGGAGATTAAAGTGTAAATCTCTTCTCGATCTTTTAAGTAAACCGGTTTGATTAACTCCGGAGGTAGGTATGCGGCACGCTCGTACATATGCATTACTTTTCGATGAACATACGACAAACGTAAAATATGCTCCTCTAGGTTTTTTATATTTTCCTTGTGGCGTTTGTTTTTCTCTTGTAGAGATCTCACAGTGTCGGATCGCTCTGGCGGTGGCGGTTCAGAACTCAATTTGCTGAGAACCTGCTGTCGCAGTTTGTCTATGACATTAAAACCACCAGGGATGACTATATCGGCAGCGGACTTAAATGAATTCAAAGAGCAACCAATGATTTGATTTTCAGGGTCGCTGAGTTTTGCAAATTTTTTCTGCGTGATTAACGCATCACGTATCGTTTGCAACGACTCGTGTTTTTCGGAGTCGTTAAGAATGTTTAAGAGCAAGCGAAATTTTTTATGGACGGATGCGCTGTATGCGTTTCTCATGAATTAATCATCCAAGTCTGTAACTTTTACCAGAAGGGTAAATTTGTGTATCAGAATTCCATCTTTATCTTTGATATCAAAAAAACTAGGGTCTAGCGAAATCTCTCCTTGTCTTAGATAACTAAGCAGATCGTGCTCGATGTTTTCGCCGCGCAAATACTCCTCAAAAGTTGGTTCTAGGTTTACCAGGTTTTCGGACGAAAGATAACCAAGGTCTTCGTTAATCTCTTTTGAGGTTTTGATGTGAATAGCCTTCGTGTTGTAATCAAGTTTGAGCTTTTTCATGAGGCTGTCGATATTCTGGATGGGATTGTTGACGCTATCTGCGACGGCTTTATGGAGGGCGTATGCCTTCGCTTCATTCATTGCTCGACCGCCCACGACCTCCGTTACATAGCGATAAAAACTGGAAAGATCGGTGTGCCCTAACATCCAAGAGATAGCAGGGGTCTTGAACTCACCAGAAGAATTGAAGAAAACCATCGCAAAAAAACGTCGAAGTTGGTGTGGGCGGACGTAATGTCGACGACGAACTCCATCTGCGTCTAACACACATTCAGATTCGAAGTAATCTGAGGCCATATCGAAGCTATCATATATTCCCATGCTAGAGCCGTTGGTTATACTGCCATCGTGACGGTTTATTGATTGAAAGAGATGGCATTTAGGGGGGGATATTCCGGACTCTGCAAGTCTTTTATTGAATTTTTGAAAGGAGTAAATAACTTTCGCGACGACACGGGGTATTGGTCGGATTATAGTTTCACGTTGTTCCCCTGCGCCAGTTTTGGCTGGCTGAAACTCTAAACTATATTGAATGCTCTGATTCTTTTTATTGTTCGGATCCAGATCTGGTTTCAAGCATGTCTGCGAGTCTAATCTGATAAGCTCAGAGCGACGGCGTGCAGATAAAGAACATATACTGATGCATGCGGCGCCCACCAGTACTTGATACAACTCACTCAGGCCGACCCCGTTTCTCAAATCAGTATAAAATGAAGGTGAGTTTCTATACAGCGACCAACGACCAGGTGAGGGGAAATCAGTGTCGAGGGTGATCAAAGGTTTGTAGCTTTCACTAATTGGTAGCTTCTTGGGAGTGCCATTTAATTTATGTTCCAGTAACGCACAAGCCATATGTTCGAGAATGATGTCGGTGTGGCAAATAAGAAATTCCAAGCTGTCATGTAGGACGCTTCCTATCACCTCCAATGGGAGAGTAGAAAAACGCCCGTCAGGCTTTCTGATACGACCAGCTAAAATACTCTTGACGGAAAGAGATAAAATTGCTTTTTTGTCTATATGGAAACCATCATTGGATTCGAATGACTGCGCCTTACGTAGAGTATCTATATATACCCTAAGCTCTTTATTGCATAAACCTTCATGGTAGCCCCGTCTAACGTCGACAGCATCAAACTCTGTTGCATAATATTCAAGTCCAGCGTCGAGTTCCTCAAAGCGGGGAGGGCGTTGGTTCATTCCGTGCAAAGTATCCTTATATAAAACTCTCAGTAAGTCTGAGTTGTTCAATACAAGGGCTCCTCGATTTGCACGATACCAGCCTTTTTTCCAGAAAATGTAATGAGCGCGAACAATCTCATCGTCGGTTAAATTCAAGCGTCGCGTCGATTCAGGAGCCAAATACCTCAGCCGAGGCTCAGTTTTTAGCGCCTCTGCAAAGTCGCGTTCATTTATAGATTGTATTTCTTGCCTAATATATTTCTCTGTTCTTGATGGCAAGTTGTATACGGCTTCGTTAATGGGGAGATCTGCTACAAGTGTTAAGAGGTAGGTGTAGTCGTTTTCATTAATAATTCCGAGATCGTATTCTGTGATCTTGAAACGTTCGACATTGAGTAAAATCCAGTCTGCTACGTAAAGAGCTTTCGTAAGAAGTGATTGCGCATACGTTGGCTTATAAAAGCTCCCGTTAAATCTAGGATGAATTTGAATGGCCATCATGTATCTAATGAACGCCAAGAGCTTTCTGTTTTTTTGATGTGTAAGGAGTAGACCATTCGGCAGGCGTACCCTGAAGTCGATTGTTCGTACATAGAATCCCCCGTGACCATCCGGAAGCTCCTGGCACCACACATCATGGCTATATTCTGTATCTTCAGAGAACCAATAAGGATGAAAAATGGTCGTACCTACGGTGAGCGTCGAAAATACTTGGTCTCGTATTTGGTCCTGAGCATGCAGGTTGTTTGGATTGTTGAACTTCTCCAAGAGGGCTTTGGCTTCTTCTGGGGAGATTTTCGGTTGTTCAACTTTTGGTTTAATGACCATATACTACCCTATTCAGCCGTTCTGCAATTTCAAAGGAGGGTTGAGTTGTTTTCAATAAATATGCCGCCGCAAGGGAGCAGGTTCCACCTAGCACTCCATCATTCGCCAACCCCCCAGCTATCCTGACTAGGCATGCTATCCGATACCACTTCATCGCTGTATTTGTTACTTTTTTGGCGGTAGCAATTGCATCAGTGACCATCTCGTAAAGAGAAAGCAGCACGATCAGTTTCTCTTTGTTTAAGGTGATGTAAACCCTATCGCTCGCGTTCGCTTCGTAAGCATTTGAGTCATTTTGGCGGGGAGCGTTTATCTGAAAATCGTAGTCCGGCCGAATGTTCTGAAGGAACCAATCAAGTTCTTCTTCACTATTGAAGTCCATGCATTTCAATAAGTATGGGCTGTTCTTCATGACGTCATAGATAATTGCGTTCTGAAATTGCCTAATCCATCGGTCCATTATGAAGTGTCGGACCGCTGGCGGTATGTAGATGGTTATAAGTCGCCCGCTATTTTGGGAGTGACCTGCTTCTTTAGAAACTGCGCTTTCACTCAATGAAGCTAAGTATTTTATAACTAGCTGATCTGCACGAGCAGTTCTCAGCGTCAGTCTGTCAACCAACGTGGGAGTATATTCATTCGCAGGAGTCGCTTCGACTCCAGTCAGAAGGTTACGTTTGAATATATGTGTCTCATTTAGGTACTTCAAGGATGGTATGATTTTCATCCGAGTCGGCGCAGCTAGCCCAGTTCTACATCCCATCAATAGATACCGCCAATCATCTCCTCCTGACTTTTTTAAATATAAGCGTGCCTCTGATGTGAGTTTTACTATTGCCTTGAATAACTTCGTCGATTTATGGCTTAGCGATATGATTTGAATTTTATTGGCACGCGCTTTTCGACTGCGTGCTTTATATCCTTTTCCAGCTTGTGTAAAGCCGGTCATCCTCCCTTTCTTGTTGTATAACTCAAATGCTGAGAACCATGAAGGTGTGATTTGCGGGTGCTCGATACTCAGAAGATACAAAAAAGGCAGCAAGGTTTGAGATCTTAGGGTATATATGGAGCTTTGGATAACTTCGGTGGTAATGTTTAAATCGTCTAAAAGGTGTTTGTTGAAATATGGATTCTTATGCCAAGTGGCACATAGATCTGCTGTCGAGATATAATCAATATTGGCGTGGTTATCATCGTGAGAAATGACTTTTCCTCGTTTTGCAGCGTTTATCGAGTGCCGATAGCGCGCAAGTTCTTGAGCGCAAGTTTTTCTGCAAACTTTTATGATGTAGTCGCGATTTTGCTCAAGTGCATTCTTTAATGCGTCTAATGCGTCGTCGTCTTTTAGCGTCAGAGGTATCGGGGTCAACGTTTTATCATACTCATCAGTTTTGCTATAAACTGAGGTGTTAAAGTTAGGCGCTATTATCTGATAAGCAGGCTCGGCCACAAAAATAGAGCCAGCGAGCACCTTTTCAAAAATTGCAACTGTCTGAGCCCAAGTTTTGTAATAGGTCTTAAGATCGTTCTCTGAGGCTATCGCCTTCAGCAGTCCATATGTGAAGCTCTTTTCCGTGAAGTTATTAACTTTCAAGGGATCCTTCAGATCTTGAAGCTCCCTATTTGTGCTGTAAGACAAGTACAGTGAAGTGTTAATGAATTTCAAGCGCTCGGTATAGTTTTTTACTGAGTGATGGCTGTAGCTGGATAGCTTCTTTGTAATTCTTCCAAGATAATAGTTTGTTAGGGTTCTTCCATACTGTAAGTAAAATTTAGAGAGGTCAATAAATGTCAGCTCTCCCGACTGGCACGGGACGAACCAACCTTGGTAATAAATGCGTTTGTCTTCATCCTTAAAGGTTGATCCATATGTGATAATGGAATCATTTGTGCGTCGTGTTGAATTGTTGCCCCTTAACTTATTGGGCGAAAGAGCAAATCCAAAACACAATGAAAGCATTTTAAGGATGGCACAATAAATACTTGATACGACTCGTCGTGGGTACGAGGTTTCTTGCAAAAGAAAGCCTTCGAGTCCCTCTAGAAGTGACTCCGCTTTTTCCTGAGAGGTCATGCTATAAAGTTCGAGTCGACGCATGGAGATGTCTAGGAATGCGTTCATTAGCCCGGAATTACGGGGCCACAATCTGCTGATCTTTGGATTAAGTACGATCCCTTTTTCTAACATGATTGCCGCATCGCTACTGATAGCCAGTCGTGGAAATCCTGTGATGAAACTCGTAGCGATCATAGAAGAATTAGGTGATTAGAATTCACAATATGAAGCAGTGAATTTTTTTCCGTGTCAACTATGAAATTTTATTATTTTGGAGTTGCGCAGAATTTTAGTTTTCGTCTGTTGGTTTGTATTTTTTGGCAGGTAATTTGCAGTAATGGTGTTTATTGTTTAGTTGTTTTCTTATTATAGTTTTCACGGTTTTTCTGAGTTTTCGTTTTGTATGTTTTTTTAGTTGTTAATTCAGTTGGTTGAGGGTTTTGTAATGTTTTTACTCTGGGTTTTTTGTACTGAACAAATTTAATCATTGGTACATTGTTTACATATAATATTAGTAGAATGCATACGGCTTTTGACAGTCGTCAAAGTTTTTTAGAGCGCTAAATTTGCATCGGAGTCATCGAATTTATTGGGGGGTGGCGGTTTTTGACGGCTGTCGTATATAGGAAAATGAGCGATATCGAGAATATCGCCGATCAGATCCAGCAGATCCTTTGCCGAGTTGTACGCTACTTCAATGGCCGGGCGATCAAGGTGACCCTGGTCAGCACGTTTCAAGGTTAATTCGAGCATGCCTATCACTGCATTCATTGGTGTGCGAATTTCATGACTCATGGTTGCCAGGAATGTACTTTTAGCTCGATTTGCGTCATCGGCCTGTTCTTTAGCCATCCTCAGTTCATCGAGCAGTTGGCGGCGTTCGCTGATGTCGATCCAGCCTCCAATGATGCCCCGGACCTCTCCTGTCGAGTCACGGTAGGGGAGAATCCAGTGGTAGATTGTCAGTTCTCGTTTGCCGATATGCAGCGTGCGATCGAGTATCAAAGGAATGCCTTCGGCCACCACCCGTTGATAATCGGCCTGGTATTCGCGTGCTTCAAATTCGTTGCTCACCCCCCCTTGCATGACGTCTTTGCCAATGACCTCTTCTCGCGTGGTGCAAAAGGCTTCCAGATAGCTGTCGTTGCAGCTTTGTAGACGTCCTTCCCGATCACGCACGTAAATAGGATGCGGCGTTCCGTTAACCAGGGCTCGCATGAATTCAAACTGATCATTGAGTGCCCGTTCGGCCATTTGCCGCTGTTTGATTTGCCTGCGCATATAGGCATTCCAGGCCAGGGAAATCAGCAACAGCAGACCGATACCCAAGACAATCCGGTAAAACAGGCGGTGATAGCTGCGCCAGTAACTGTCGGCGGGCGCCGTATGGCCACGCCAGCGACTGTTGATGATTCCGAGTTCGTCCGGCGCAATGCTCAAAAGTGCCTTGTCGATGATGGAGTTCAGTTCCGTCGCACTTCGTGCCGTAGCCAGTGAGAAGGCTGCTTGCCGGGTCCCGATAGTGGCACTGATCTGGAGCTTGTCCTGGAACGCCTGCGATGAGACGAAGTAGTTGGCGATCACCAGTGAATTCACGGCACCTTCGACCTGGCCTTGGGCTAGCAGCTCGGTCGCTCTGAAGGTGTCACGGGTCTCAACCAGGCGGATGAGCGGAAACTCACTGCGCAGAAAACTCACCAAAGGATCGCCTCGGGTGATTGCCAGACGTTTGCCTTGAAGTTGCTCAAGGTTGGCGAAGCTTGCGGAGCCTTTTTGAGTCAGCAGTACATATGAGGTTTCCAGATAAGGGCGGCTGAAACTGAGTTTGCTCTCCCGTTCATTGCCGGGCGGGATGGCAGCTATGATGTCAGCTTTGTTCTCTTCAATCTGCCTGATCATTTCGCTGACACTGCGGCTGCGCTGAATCTCGAAACGCAAGCCGGTGCGCAGCCTGATCAGTTCCAGCAGGTCCGCGGTGATGCCGCGCAAGTTGTTATCGGCGTCGAAGAAGGTGAGTGGGGCGAAGGCCTCGTTCACTACGACGCGAACAATCGGATGCTGTGTCAGCCAGCGCTCTTCTGCAGAGGTCAGTTGCAGTTTGTGGTCAGTGAGAAGAATGTCGCTTCCGGCGCTCCAGCGTTTAGCGATATTTTCTCGCTCACCGGGTGGAACGGCCTTGAGGATCGCATTGATGACAGTGAGCAGGTTCTGGTCATCTTTGCGCACCGCAAAGCTGAAGCCATTGGCCTCGTGTTTGCCGAAGTTGGCCATCTGGATGTTTTTCAGATAACCCTTGTTGATCATGTAATGAGTCGAAATGGTGTCGCCGAGGAAGACATCCGCCTGATCAAAGGCAACGGCGTTGATCGCATTCTGATACGAGGGGAAGGTGGTGATGATGGCCTTGGGGTATAGCGCCTTTATCTCATCCAGCGGCAGGTAGTGATAGACCATACTCAGGCGCATGTTCGCGAGGCCATCGGTCAGCGACCGGTTTTCTCTTTTTCGAGTCACCAGGACCGGTTGGTCCACGGCGTAGGGCGTTGAAAGCAATAGGTTCGGGTTATTGGCCTCAAAGCCGTTAGCGGTACCGAGCAGGTCGATGTATCCCTTCTCAAGTGCCACTATGGCTGCCTCCCTTGAGGCAAAACGTTGCACCCTCATGGGCAGGGCCAGCGTTTTTGCGAGGATACCTGCGTAATCTGCCGTGAGCCCTTCGTAGTCATGACCGCTGGTGGTCAAGTCAAAGGGAGGGTAATCCGCAGCGGAAGTGCCCAGGACCAGTTCGCGCTTGTTTTGGACCGGCAGCAGTTGTGTTCTGTCCAGTTGGACTTCCATGTGACCGCCGCCTGAGCGACTGAGCAGCGTGTAGTGCTCGATACCGTTTTGTGTAGCAGACACAGAGGTGCTCAGGCAAAAACCTGCGCTCAATAATATTAAATAGTCCTTTAAACGCCAGGGCATCCTGTTTCTCACACTAGCGCATTACGTTTTGCCATCTCGATAAGTTCTACCATGGACTTGGCTTTGAGCTTTTGCATGAGTCTTTTTTTATAGGTGCTGACGGTCTTGTTGCTAAGAAACATTCCATTGGCAATTTCCTTGTTTGTACGGCCTTGAGCAAATAGTTGCAGTACCATGAGCTCTCGGTCATTGACCGATTTAAATAAGTCCAGCTCGATAGATGATTTGTCATCCAGTCGAGCAGGGTTCAAGGCCTGACTCGGAAAGTAGTTGTAACCGGAGAGGACCGCTTTGATGGCACTTATCAATTCGCTCAAGTCCTCCTGCTTGCAGACATAACCGGAGGCTCCGGATTGCATGCAGCGGATGGCAAAAAGGGAGGGTGATTGTGCCGTCAGAACCAACGTTTTCAGGGGCGTACTCATTGCATTAAAACGCGAGAGAACTTCCAGTCCGTCGAGTTTAGGAATGCTGATGTCGAGGATGATCAGGTCCGGCATACATTCCCGGACCATTTGCATGGCATCAACTCCATTATCCGTCTCACCGACTACTCTATAGCCTTCATGCTCTAACAATATACGGACTGCAAGGCGGATAACGGGGTGGTCGTCGACAATAAAAACCGAGTTCATAATCAAATCCCATGTGAGCGCAAACAAAGCGCGCACCTTAGCTCAGATGGGGGCGCACAGGCATGAACTGACTGGTCTGCTGGTGCAATATAGGATGAGTCCTACATGAGAAAAGGCGATGGATTACCCTTGGGCAAGGTTTGGTGGAATGGTGACTCGATTTTTAACCGATATGTAAGTGGAAGTGATTTAAAATATGGTGTTTTTCACTGGGGGCTCGTAAATATTCCTACTCGAAGTGTGGCTGATTTCTTAAACACGTGAGCCGCTTGTTGTGGGTTCGCTCTTTATTGCTGCGCAGACCAGTAGCGTTCTCAGTTCCCGGTGGTTCAGCGGTTTGGTCAAGTAACCGAGTAGTGGCAGGCCGCGCTCACTCGCCTGGTTTTTCAGCTCGTTCAGTTCATTCAGAGTGAGGCTGCTTAAAATGATGGCTCTGTGTATAAAACCTTGACGGCTTGCCAGGTCAATCAGTTCAAGACCCAGAAGGTCTGGCAAGCACTGATCACACAGGAGAATTTCGAATGGCATTTGTGCCTGTTGCATTAGCCTTAATGCGCTTTCGGCATTGTGGGCCGGGGTCAACTGGTGGAAGCCATAACTGTTAAGTAGACATTGGGTTGCTGTCAGCTGAAAAGGATGGTCCTCCACCAGCAGGATGCGCACGTCGTGTTTGAGCATATCGTTTTCCATGCGCAAGAGCCCATCCTGGTCGAGTTCAACGACCGGGCAATGGATCGCCAGCCTTGGGATCGCTTTATTGACGGTCCGTGGACGATGGGGTCGGTTCATTATGTCGTACAGGATGGAGGGCGATTATTTCGCGAATATGCAGATAAATTCGATCAGTTTGCTCAGCAGGTACTGTAGGGGGATTCTCTGGGTGCTGGGATGTACCCGAAGTTTGAGAAAATTCGGTCAGTCGCAGAGGGAGTTTCTGACACGGCTGACCGATAGTTTTTACTGCGGACTGGAGCGTCCGGTCATCTCTCGCGCCATCTCGCTGGCGTAACTGTCTGTCATGCCAGCAATGAAATCGATCATGCGCAGGAAGGATGCGTGCAAAGGCCGGCTCGGGTCGGGGGCATTGTTACCCAGCAGGTCGAGGATGCGACGGTTTTTGAAGGATGGCGTACGACCTCCATGCTGTTCCAGGGCGGCACCGCAAAAGGCATTCAACAGAATTTCCAGCGTGGTGTAAGCCCCGATTTCATGCAAGGTCTTGCGCTTGTCCTGGAAAATTTTCTTGCGTGCCATGTCTTTGGCATTCAAAACGCAACGCTTGGCTGGACCGTGCATATGTTCGACCAGGTCGCCATGGAGTGTGCCGGCCAATAGCGCATCCTGTTGTTCAACAAACGCTCGTGCGGCGGCATTGGTCAGGTGCTCAATAGCTTTGCCGCGCAGGATCGCGAGCTTGCGCCGACGCGAATCCTGCGGCCCGAGCAGGCGATAGGTTTCCGGTAGATCATCACCGACCAGCCCCAGCAGCAAAGACTCGACTTCGGCATATTCCAGAAGCTCCATCTCCAGGCCGTCCTCAAGGTCGATCAAGGCGTAGCAGATGTCGTCGGCGGCCTCCATCAGGTAGACCAGAGGATGACGAGCCCAGCGTTGTTCCTCAAGCTGAGGCAGGCCGAGTTTATGAGCAATCTGCTCCAGCAGCGCCAGCTCGCTCTGATAGCAACCGAACTTGTGCTTCTTGTAGCCCAATGAGTCCGCGTGACGGGCGGTCCACGGGTATTTCAGGTAGGTGCCGAGTGTCGCGTAGGTCAGCCGCGTACCGCCATCGAACTGGTGGTATTCCAGTTGGGTGAGCACTCGAAAACCTTGAGCATTACCTTCGAAATTGAGGAAGTCATTGCGCTCGACTTCGGTCATGTCGTCAAGCCAGCCGCGGCCTGCGGCCTGCTGGAACCAATGGCGGATCGCATCTTCGCCCGAGTGACCGAACGGTGGGTTGCCGATGTCGTGAGCCAGACAGGCCGATTGCACCACCATGCCCAAGTCGCTGGGTTCGCACCAGTCAGGCAGGGCGCTGCGGATCGTTTCTCCCACGCGCATGCCCAGTGAGCGACCCACACAGCTTACTTCCAGGGAGTGGGTCAGACGCGTATGGATATGATCGTTACTGGAAACCGGATGCACCTGAGTCTTGCGGCCCAGACGGCGAAAGGCGCCAGAGAAGATGATGCGGTCGTGGTCTTTATGGAACGGACTGCGGCCGAGTTCTTCCGGGCTGTGCAACGGCTTTCCGAGTCGTTCGCGGGTAAGCAGGGTTTGCCAATCCAAGGCTGGTTCTCTCCGGCGAGTGTCAACAGACCCTAGCTTCCCGGTTCGCGCACCTCGCTGCAAGTGGAACTAGTGGCCTGTGTGGCTAGTTCGTTAGCTCAAATTCGGATGCCGGCGGCCCAGAGCCAAGGCGCTGTGACGAGTC
>NZ_JBWKQB010000031.1:0-77451 GCF_059418545.1 Pseudomonas sp. GW821-FHT07G10
GTTTGATCGTTCCCACGCTCCTGCGTGGTAACGCATCCCGGTGACGCTCTGCGTCACATGGACGCGGAGCGTCCAGGGCGGCATTCCCACGCAGAGCGTGGGAACGATCGAGCACAGGCAAAAAAAGGGGCGACCAAACGGTCGCCCTTTTTTTGCCCGGCATTTACAGCATCAAGCCAGATCCACCAGAACGATTTCACTGTCCTCGATCGCAGTCACTCGCAGCACTTGCTCATGCTCCACCGCAACTCCGTCTCGAGCTTGCGCACGCAAGCCATTGACTTCAATGACTCCGGTTGCTGGCACCAGATACGCCCGACGACCGCTGTCCAGGCGATACTCGGCACTTTCACCGGCTTTCAGGTTGGCCGCCACCAGGCGTGCATCGGCGCGTATGCGCAGGCTTTGATCGTCGCCGGCCTTGCCGCTGGCCAGGGTAACGAAACCTTCGCGCTGCCCTTTAGGAAACGGCTTGGCCCCCCAGGATGGTGCCGAGCCGGCTTCATTCGGGATGATCCAGATCTGGAAGATCTTGGTCGCGGTCGATTCCAGGTTGTACTCGCTGTGGGCGATCCCGGTACCGGCGCTCATCACCTGCACGTCACCGGCTTCGGTACGGCCCTTGTTGCCCAGGTTATCTTCGTGGCTGATCGCACCTTCACGAACGTAGGTGATGATTTCCATGTCACGGTGCGGGTGTTTCGGGAAGCCGGTGCCGGGCGCAATCACGTCATCGTTCCAGACCCGCAAGTTGCCCCAGTTCATGCGTTTAGGGTCATGGTACTCGGCGAACGAAAAGTGATGATGGGCATCCAGCCAGCCATGGTGAGCGCCGCCCAGGGAGGTGAAGGGTCTGAGTTCAAGCATGATCGTCTCCAGTAAAGGTTCGTCATGTGGCTGAACATTTGAGCCGCAGAACTAAACCGGTGGTTGATGGCGAGTATCATCCAACAAGCCAATATCGATAAAAAGCGGAAAAAATACCTCAAACCAATCTAATTAATAGATGGTTTTGGAGGAGGAATTCTCCCTCACAGCTTTCAGTTCATCGCTTAAGCCAATGACGCATAAGCATTTCACTAGAAGTCGTCGGCAAATGAAGCGACCATAGCCCAACAGCCTCACACACTGGAGTCAGCGTGCCGCAACACACCCCCGATCTTCCTCCCGAGCTTGTACCACTGGCCGAAATGCCGCTGTTCAAGCGTCTGGCCGCCCGGTTCTTCGGCCATGGCCTCAATCGCTTGCGCGCCCAGCACCGTGCGTCCTGGCTGCATGGCCAGGCCGACGGCTTTCGTAGCGGGCACAGCGCCGGCGTGGATTACGGCTACAAAGAAGGCAAGCTGGAGGGCATCGAAGAAGGTCGGCAGGTTCTGCTGATTCGCGACACGCGCTGCACCGAACACCGCGCGCCAGGTATCGATGAGAACCTGTTCGATGACTGGCGTTTGCCGCTCACCGCCGAGCTGAAGAAGCGCATCAAAGCCGATGTCACCCGGTTACTCCCGCCGCAGGCGCAGCCGAGTGCAGCGCAGTGGAAGATGATCTTCAGCGACACACCCTCGACCACGGTGATTGCCGGTGCGGGGGCGGGCAAGTCGACCTCGCTGGTGCTGCGCATTCTGTTGCTGACCCATTACCTGGGTTTTGAACTGGGTTCGTTGACGGTGGTGACGTTCACCCGTGAGTCGCGCAAAGACTTCATCAACAAGCTGACGCAGATGTTCGCCATTTGGGGGCTCTCGCTGAGCCTCAAGGATGCCCGAGACGTGGTGCGAACCTTCCACTCACGAATCTTGCCGATGGTCCGTAGCCTGCCGGGTTTCTCTCGGTTGCAGGCTTTCGAGAACCTCAATGCCCGCTCGCTGCCAGGCGATGAAGGCGCTGACAGTAATCCGTTCGATCTGCGGATCAACGACACCCAGCGCCAGCAACTGAATGCCTGTTATCACGCTTTGCATACCCGTGATGAGCGATTCCGCGAATTGATCAAACCGCTGTCCCGGCACGCCTTGCAGCTCAAGGAGCTGGAGCGTGATCACCCGGACGTGCAAAAGCGCATCGCGGTGACCGAGCTTGCGGCCAAGCGTGATGAAGAGCTCTGCGACACGATCGAAGACCTGTGGTTTCGCGCCGGTGCCTGGCCGATCAAAGGCATCGAACCCGACCGGCAGAGGTTCGAGATCAATGGTTCGTCATTTCATTGCCACGGCTATATTGCCGAGCTGGATGCCTGGGTCGTGCTGGGCTTCGACCCTCGTGAGAATGCACAGATCAGCCGGCCAAGTGCCAAGCTGTCGGTCCGCGCGGAATGGGCGGTAAAGCGCACCTTGTTTCAAGCTTTCTGTCGTAAGCCACTGATTTGGCTTGATAGTTATGATTCAGCTAAACGCGTTTTGTCGTCGCTGGCCGGGGATGCCAGCGCGGGACCAGGCTTCGATTACAAGGTCAAAGGCGAGCTCGGTTCCGCGCCGCTGCTGGATTGCTTTGTCGCTGCGGCCGGGTTTATCGAGAACCTGGGGCTGGATGTACCTGCCGCCGTGGGCCAGATGAGCTTTGCCAAAGACGATCCTGATCGCTTTTTTTTCGAGGCCCTGAGCCTCTTCTGGCGGGCGCTGGAGGATCACTTGCTTGATCAATCGCCGCCGGTCATGACTTATAACCGCATGTTCGCGTTGTTCAGCGAGCACTCACCGGAAAACTTCAAGCTGTTGAGCGACGAGCTGCTGCGGCCGCTGTCGCACCTGATGATCGATGAGTTCCAGGACGTTTCCCCGCAAATCGTCTCCTGGATCCGCGCCAGCCTGCGGGAGATCCGCAGCCGTGGCCCGGCCATGCATGTCGGCCGGGGCGCGCAGCGTTCGTCGCTGTTATGCGTCGGGGATGATTGGCAATCGATCTATGGCTGGCGTGGCAGCTCGCCGAAATACTTCATGGAATTCAACAAGGAGTTCCCGTCTCCAAGTACCACTCGGGTCATGCTCAGCGATAACTATCGCAGCCATCAGCACATCATCGACGCGGCAGAGCATATCGTCCGTGCGGCCCCCGCGATTGCCGGGAAAAAGGCCAAGGCCAGCGGTGACCCCAAAGAGTTGCTCCCGGTGAAGGTCATGGATAGAGACGACCTGGCGCTGGCCAAGCGCTTGGTCGAACACTATCGAAACGGCGATTCGGTCTTGATGTTGTTTCGAAAAAGTAGCGATAAGTTATTGATAGAAGAGCATATTAAGGCTGTAGTTAATGTTGATTCTAGATTGCCAATCGAGGATCGCCGACTGAAACAACTGACCTACCACAGCTCCAAAGGCCTGCAGGCTGATGCAGTGTTTCTGTTGGGCGATTGCCAGCATCTGACCAGTTCACCCTACAAGAACCAGGTGTATCGCATGGCCGGGCTGGCCAGGGATGGCGATGTCGAACCGTATGACAGTGCCCAGAAAGACGAAATCCTGCGCCTTGCGTATGTCGGTATTACCCGGGCGGTCAAGCACTGCTACTGGTATGTCGACAGTCAGGATGTGCAGGCGGCCAATGTTCCGAAGGCCTCCGACCGGATCGCCGGGGACAAGGCGTTCTTCGATGATCAGCGGGGGATGAAGGTTCAGGTGTAGGAGCAGCCGGTCGACGCTCCTACAGTCGGGATTTCAATGGTTAACTAAAACTTCTTGAACTCATGGGTGGAATGAACGATTCAAGCTCGTCTTCT
Organism: Pseudomonas sp. GW821-FHT07G10; assembly: GCF_059418545.1. NCBI lineage: Bacteria > Pseudomonadati > Pseudomonadota > Gammaproteobacteria > Pseudomonadales > Pseudomonadaceae > Pseudomonas > Pseudomonas sp. GW821-FHT07G10. Next base: position 3,710 of record NZ_JBWKQB010000031.1, read on the forward strand.
ACCGCCTCGATTATTCTCTCCACATCGGTGGCGTTCATCACTGTTGCACAAGGGATACCGGCAATGGCGATCATGGTTTCGCCGCTGGCTCGGTCGAATAGCCGGGCAATCATGCTGTCGGGGGCATCCATGCTGGCCTCGAAGCCCATTGGATGAAAATGCCAGCGCATGAGCTGACAGGCATTGGGAAAGGTGACCTTGGAAAAGACCGTATTCATGTGTTGCCCACCTTGTTCGTTGAGCACTTCCTTTAGCTCGCGGTAGGAACGGAAGGGCCTTCACTGGCCCAACCTTTGAGCTTTTAAAAGTAGCATCACTCGCGACAGGCAGGAGGTTTTTTTCAGGCCGTTTGGCGATTGCTTTGAAAAGCTTTGATGCAGGTCAAATCCCGGTATGTCTAAGACAACGCGCCATTATCTCAAGCCATCAATTGGCCATTGAAGCGCAAGCTGAAGTTCGGCAAGCTCTGTTTTTCTGTCATCGAGTGTTTTATGCCTGCCAATGATGATGGCCCGCTGCAAACCCAGGCCACCGGCGAAACCGTGCTGCGTTATCACCTGTGCTGGAAACACCGTGACCTGGAGGGGGTCATGGCGCTCTATCACCCGGACGTCCAGTACAACGATTTCTTTCAGAACCGCATTCTCGGTCTGGCTGAGCTGCGTGAGTACGTGCGCAGCAGTATGCCCCGCGATCCGGATGAAGCGCTCGAACACTCCGACCGCATCCGTCTGGATGGCAATACCGCGTTCATTCAGTACCGGGTGACGTTGCGTGGCGGCCAGGGGCTGGTGTCGTTTCGCGCCAGCGAAGCCATCACTGTGCGTGACGGTCTGATCTGGAGGGTCAACGAGTATGCCTCGCTGGTGCATGAGCACCCGTCCAGCAAGTCCGCTACCAGCCTGCGCCCGGCGGTCAGTCGGCTGGGGCTTTCGCCGCGACAGTTGAGTTTTATGGCGCAAGACCTGCAGCAGTATTTCGAGCGTCAGCAACCGTATCTGGACCCGGAACTCGATCTTCAGCGGGTGGCGAAAGAGTGCGGTTACAGCCGCAATCAGATCTCCTATCTGCTCAACCAGGTGCTGGGGCAAAGCTTCTATCGCTACGTCAACCAGGCTCGCCTTCAGCATGTGTTGGCGGCGCTGGACAAAGCAACGCCACCGTTGCGGGTCGACGAGCTGGCGTTCGCCGCTGGTTTCAATTCCCTCTCGGCCTTCTATAGCTGTTTCCGCCAACACACCGGCCTGTCACCGAAGGCTTATGCCAAACACATTTCTTTGCGTGCACGCGCGCAAGACAGCCTCTGAACCCAGGCACTAGGATCGCAGCCATCTAGTTTTGGGTTGCGGAGTCTTGCATGCCGGCGTGGCGCACTATCAGTTTGTGGATGGATCAACTCGAAGAGCCCCTGATTGCCCGGCCGTCGCTGGAGCAAGACCTGGACGTTGACGTGGCGATCATCGGCGCCGGCTACACGGGGCTTTGGACGGCTTACTACCTCAAGCGTCTGGCGCCCGGGTTGAGCATCGCCATCCTTGAAGCGCAGACCGCTGGTTTCGGTGCGTCCGGGCGTAATGGCGGCTGGCTGATGGGCAACCTGCTGGGGGAGGATCGCTTACTTGGCGATCTGCCAGCCGAGCAACGCCGCGCATCGTTCGATTTGCTGCACGGCATTCCTGACGAGGTGGCGATCGTCCTCGAACGCGAAGGTATTGACTGCGATTACCGAAAAGGCGGTGCGCTGTATTGCGCCGCTCGCTATCCCGAGCAGCAAGCCAGCCTGCGCCGCTATCTGGACACACTCTACAGCCAGGGGCTCAACGAAGCCGACTACCGCTGGCTCAGCCCTGAGCAACTGGCGCAACAGATCCGCGTCGCCAAACCTTATGGCGGTATCCATGCAGCGCATTGCGCGACCATTCAGCCGGCCAGACTGGTACGTGGCCTGGCCCGGACTGTCGAGCGCCTGGGGGTAACAATCTTCGAGAACAGCCCGGTTACCGACTGGCAATCCGGCAGTTTGCGCACCGCCAAGGCGCAGGTTCGCAGCCGCTGGATCGTGCCTGCGGTGGAGGGCTATGCCGTGACGCTGGCACCGTTGGGGCGTTATCAACTGCCAGTGCAGAGTTTGCTGGTGGCCACCGAGCCACTGTCCGCCGCAACCTGGGACGAGATTGGCTTGAGCCAGGGCCAGGCCTTCAGTGAAAGCAGTCGGCAAGTCACCTACGGCCAGCGCACCTCCGACAACCGTCTGGTGTTCGGCGCACGCGGGGGCTATCAGTTCGCCGGGAAACTGCGCCACGACTTTGACCTGACAAGCAACGAAGTCCAATTGCGACGCTACCTGTTCGGCGAACTCTTCCCACAGCTCAAGAGCGTCAAGATTACCCACGCCTGGGGCGGCAACCTGGGCATGTCCCGGCGCTTCAAGCCGCACATGCTCTGCGATCGGAGCAACGGCATCGCCTTGTCAGGTGGTTACGGTGGCGAGGGCGTAGGCGCGAGCAATCTTGGTGGCCGGACCCTGGCCGACCTGATTCTCGAACGCGACACCACACTGGTGCATCAACCGTGGGTGATCCAGCAGGGCGGCCTCAGTGCGCTGAAAGCCTGGGAACCGGAACCCTGCCGCTGGCTCGGCTACAACGCGATCATTCGCAGTTTCGTCCATGAAGACCAGACCCTGGCCAATCCGCAGACCGCACCGTGGCGGCGCAAGTTTGCCAGTCGGGTGGCGGGGTTTATGGAAGGGTTCATGCAGTAACGGCTCGTCGATCATCCACCCGTAAGGACCACCATGAGCATCACACAGTTCAAACATACCGCCACCGCCATCCTGGACGAATCGAACCCGGTGGCCGTGCCATTGGGTACGCCCATCGCCGTTACCTCGGTGACGTGCGTCGAACGCAACGACGGCGTTGAAACCGGCATCTGGGAATGCACGCCTGGTCGCTGGCGGCGGCAGATCGTTGCCCAAGAGTTCTGTCACTTCATTCAGGGCCGCTGCACCTTCACCCCGGATGACGGTGAAACCTTACAAATAGAAGCGGGCGACGCACTGATGTTGCCGGCCAACAGCACCGGGATCTGGGATATCCAGGAAACCGTGCGCAAGACTTACGTTTTGATTTTTTGATCCGCTGATCAACCGAAAACCTGCCTAACAAAAACAGCCGTACATAATCAGGAATCGACTCATGATCCGTATGACCACCGCTTCGTTGAAGTTAGCTCCGTTGATGCTCCTCGCTTCACTCAGTCAGGCGGCCGAGACCGTCAAGATCTACAACTGGTCGGACTACATCGCGCCGGACACGATGAAAAACTTCCAGAAAGAAACCGGTATCGCTTTCACTTATGACGTCTACGACAGCAACGAAACCCTCGACGGCAAGCTGATGACCGGCAAATCCGGTTATGACGTGGTGTTCCCTTCGAACCATTTCATGGCCCGGCAGATTCAGGGCAGGGCGCTGAAGAAGCTCGACAAGAGCCAGCTACCGAACTGGAAAAACCTCAACCCGGTATTACTCAAGGCCTTGCAAACCAACGATCCGGGCAACGAGCACGGTTTTCCGTACCTGTGGGGCAGCACCGGGATTGGCTACAACATCGCCAAGGTCAAAGCGGTACTGGGCGATAATGCGCCGGTGGACTCCTGGGATTTGATCTTTAAACCCGAGAACATGAAAAAGCTCCAGAAGTGCGGCGTGGCGATCCTCGATAACGGTCCGGAATTGCTGCCGGCTGCGCTGAACTACCTCGGCCTGCCGCACCACAGCAAGAATCAGGCGGACTACAAAAAAGCGGAAGAACTGCTGATGAAAGTCCGGCCGTATGTGAGCTATTTCCACTCATCCAAATACACCAGTGACCTGGCCAACGGCGATATCTGCGTAGCCGTGGGCTTCTCCGGCGACATCCTGCAAGCCGAAAGCCGCGCCAGTGAAGCCAAAAACGGTGTGGAAATCGGCTACTCGATCCCAAAAGAAGGCGCAGCAATCTGGTTCGACATGGTCGCCATGCCCGCCGACGCCCCGGACGAGAAGGCCGGTTACGCCTTTATGAACGAGCTGCTGCGTCCGGACGTCATGGCCGACATCAGTAACTATGTGCACTACGCCAACGGCAACGAACAGGCCGACAGCCTGATCGATCCGGCGATCAAGAGCGACACCAAGATCTACCCAAGCCCGGAAATGATGGGCAAGTTGTTCGCTCTGGAAGCCATGCCGCTGGACATCGACCGGATTCGCACTCGGTTGTGGAACAAGATCAGGACGGGGAGCTGACAGGTAACATTTCCTCAAGTGTTCGTTCTCTGAAGCAGCCCTCAGCAATGTAAGTTCTTTGCCTCCTGTGAACCTGAGGAGGCAAAGGAATGCCTGTTGCGACAAATGCTGATCGTCTGCGCATTGGCCGTGTTTCTGAGGTGGGGCGAATTTATCTGCTGACCGTTGTTGTGCATCAGCGCCAACCGGTTTTTTCCGACTGGCGTTTGGGGCGGTTGGTTGTGGAGCAGTTTCGCTTGGTGCAAGAGCGCGGATGGGGCATCTCTTGGGCCTGGGTAGTCATGCCTGATCACATACATTGGTTGCTTGAGTTGCAAGACAAGCCTCTGGATGAGCTGATGTGCTGGGTCAAATCACGCAGTAGCCTGCGGGTTAATCAACAGCGTGGCGGTCAAGGGCGTTTGTGGCAGAAGGGATACCACGACCGTGCTGTTCGTAAGGAACAAGACTTGAAAACCGTAGCTCGTTACATCATTCAAAATCCTGTCCGCGGCGGTCTTGTCAGAAGAGTTCATGATTACCCGCTATGGGATGCGTGCTGGCTTTAAAACCACGCTTTGCAGGTTTTACGACCGCTTCGCGGCCGGACGCAGGCTTCGCCAGCTGCTACGTAAAGCTCATTTGCCGGGGACATGCACTCACGGCAAACGCGTCTTCCTGTAGCAGCTGGCGAAGCCTGCGTCCGACCGCGAAGCGGTCGTAAAACCGGCAAACGCGGTCTCAGATGAACTTGCCGGAGCCCGTGAAATCGTGCCCCTTGGCTTGATCGAACACGCCTTGTTTCACCTGTCTCGGGATGAGGTCCACCGCCATCTTCCAGACCATCAACGTAAATTCGGCAAGCTCTCGCAGAACTGCACGGTTGCACGGCACAGCAGGAGGGCGAGGCGCTGCAGGAAGCGTTGATTGCACTGCTGGGGCCAACCAGATGAACATTTTCGTTGAATGCCTGAGTCTGCCAAAGGCCTCAAGGATTTTCCAGATCATGCCCCAACGACTGAATAAACAACGAAAACAGTTCCGGTTGCGATGAGATATCCAGCTTGGCGTACAGATGCCGACGGTGAACCTTGATGGTGTCCGGTGAGATTTTCAGCCGCTCGGCCATGGCTTTGGAGGAAAACCCGCGCAAGATCAGCCGGGCGATTTCCAGTTCGCGGTCCGACAGTACGCCGCAGCCAAATTGGCTCAGGGCATCGCGGATCTGACTGGCCATTTCATCCTGTGCCGGCGCCTGTGTGCGCTGGCTGCTCTGCTGCCAGTGCTGCTGCATCAGCGGCAGTACCCAGGCAGCGAGGGTGGTCAGTTGGCCCACTTCATCCGCGGTGAACACGCGCTGCATGCCCAACGACAGTGACAGCGTTCCGGCCCCGGGAAGCTGAAGAATGAACTGAACCTCGTCTTCGCGCACGTTCTCGTGAAAGTAGCTGTGGAAGTATTCGCTTTGCCGGAAGTGATCGGGTGCCACTTCCTCCAGCCGATACAGGCCGCTGGGGTAGCCTTCACGGCACGCCTGGAAAAACGGATCCAGCAGGTACAAACCATTGAGGTAGGTCAGCATCGACGCCGGTTTGCTCGAGGGTTCGGCGTCGTACTCTTCCAGCGCTTGGGGCAGGCCGTCTTGCGGATAGAAAATCGCCAGAGCGTTATCGAACGGCAGGCATTGGTGCAACAACAAAACAAGCTGCTTCCAAAAACGCTCGGTGCCGACCTGCGAGAGGGTACGACCCAGTCCCGCGTGCATACCGACTTCCCTGAACAGACTGCTCATGTGTGTTGCTCCACATTCAAAAAATCAAAACCCGGCCGACGGTTTCAACCTTTTTGCGCTCAAGGTCAAGGGGAGTACTCCAATAGGGGAATTGGCCGCCGTTGCCGCGCTGCCTAGAGTAGCCCCCATCAAGTGCGGCCCAGAACGCACCCAAGCTGTTTTTTTCGTTTCTGCCTCAGACTAAAAATAACCAAGAGGATAACGTCATGAGCTCTCCCGCAGCGCCAAGTGGCGCGCTGAAACCCACGCTGAGTGTATTCGACGTCGTGACGATTACCGTCTCGAGCGTGACGCCGGCCAGTTCGGTGTTCGTGATCGCGCCGTTTGCGATTCATCAGGCCGGCACCGGGGTGTTTCTCGCGTTCGTCATGGCCGGTTTACTGGCCCTGATGTTCGCTTACTGTTACGCCGAGTTGGGTAGGGCTCACAACAGCGCCGGCGGCGAATACGTGTACGCCAAGCGAGTGTTTGGCGGCATGGCCGGTTATGCGACCTTCCTGACGGTGTTGGCGATGTTGCTGTTCATTCCGCCGGTGCTGGCCACCGGCGCCGCGACCTATCTGAACAACGCGTTGGGGAGTCATTTCGATTCACAGACCGTCGCCCTGCTCATTGTGGTGTGCAGTTACCTGCTGGGCATTCTGAATATCAAGCTCAACGCCTGGATCACCGGCACCTGTCTGCTGCTGGAAGTCGCGGCAATGCTGGTGATTGTGTTTATTGGCTTCGGTCATGCCTCACAACCGGCAAGCATCCTGTTGCAACCGCAGATCGTCGAAAACGGCGCTTTGCAGTTGGCACCCTGGGCTCTGGTGATTGGCGCCATAGGTATCGGCTTGTTCTCCTATAACGGATTTGGCTCGGCGGTGGTGCTGGGCGAAGACATGAAATGCGGCGGGCGCGGCGTACACAAAGCCGTGCTCTGGTCGCTGGGTCTGGTGGTGGTCATCGAACTGGTGCCCTTGACCGCGTTACTGATCGGCGCACCGTCCCTCAGCGAGATGATCAACAGCCCTGACCCGATCGGCTATCTGCTCACCAGTCATGGCAACGAAACCCTGTCCCGTGTGGTCAGCGCCGGGATTTTCCTGTCGGTGTTCAACGCCATCGTCGCGATCGTGATTCAGATCGGCCGAGTGGTATTCAGCAGCGGCCGCGACGCCCTCTGGACACCCACGGTCAACCGGCTGTTCACCCGTATTCATCCGCGTTGGGATTCGCCGTGGCTGGCCACGCTGTTTCTGGCAATTCCATCGGCGCTGCTCAGTTTCAGCTCGAACCTGGCAGACATGACTTCTTTCAGCGTGCTGCTGATCATGCTGGTTTACCTGATCGTCGCCTTGAGTGCATTGATGAGTCGGGTGTTGCTGCGCGATCGGCAGCATCCTTACCGCATGCCGCTGTGGCCATTGCCCGCATTGCTGGCGGTGCTCGGCGCCGGTTATTTATTGTTCAATCTGTTCCTTGAGGCTTCGGCCAGGGACATCATGGTGATTATCGGGCTGCTGGCAGTGTCGGTAATTTTGTATGGCACCAACGGCCGGTTCAGTCCGGCGTTCCAGAAGTTGTAAGGAGTGGTTATGCGTGCACGTGAACTGGGCATCTGCCTGGGCCTGGGAACACCCGGTCAATTCAATGCCATCACTGATGTACCGGGCGTACGGGTAGGGCACAGCACCCTCAAGACCGAAGTCAACGGCAAGCAGGTACGCACTGGTGTGACGTTGATCGAGCCGCGGGCAAGCCATGCGCGACTGCAACCGTGCTTCGCCGGCTGCCATGTGCTCAACGGCAACGGTGACGCCACAGGCCTTGAGTGGATTCGCGAGGCGGGGCTGCTGGCCACGCCGCTGGCAATTACCAACACTCACAGTGTGGGTGTGGTTCGCGATGCCTTGATCGCCGGGGAGCACGACAGCCTGGCCGATCCGGCGGTGTATTGGTGCATGCCGGTGGTGATGGAAACCTACGACGGCGTGCTCAACGATATCTGGGGGCAACATGTCGGCCCGCAACAGGTACTCGAAGCCATCGCCAATGCCGGGACCGGCCCGGTTCAGGAAGGTGCGGTCGGCGGCGGCACCGGGATGATCTGCCATGAGTTCAAGGGCGGGATCGGCACCTCCTCGCGCAAACTGTCAGCGCAACAGGGCGGCTGGACCGTCGGCGCGCTGGTGCAGGCCAACCATGGCAAGCGTGAAGAGTTGCGGGTCGATGGTTATCCAGTCGGCCGGCAATTGACGGATATCCCGTCGCCCTTCGATGAGAGGGGCACGCCGGGCATGGGGTCGATCGTGGTGATCCTGGCCACCGACGCGCCATTGTTGCCTCATCAGTGCCAGCGCCTGGCGCAACGGGCATCGATCGGCATCGCCCGCACCGGCGGCGGTACCGAAGATTCCAGCGGCGATATTTTCCTGGCCTTCGCCACCGGCAACCATGACCTGCCGCCCGCGGACTATGGACGTAAAGACCTGCCAATGAGCACGTCCCTTGAGATGCTCAACAATGACCATATTTCGCCGTTGTTCAGCGCTGCCGCCGAAGCGGTGGAGGAGGCGATCATAAACGCGCTGCTGGCAGGCGAACACATGAGGACGGCCACTGGCACCTTGGTTCCTGCCCTCGACCCGGAGACATTACTACACGCATTAAACGCAACAGGATGGCGCACGCGCGAGTAGTTGATAAAGCCGCGATGTAGTGAATAAAAACGAACTTGCCTTTATTTAATATTTAAATAGTAGATTGTCGGACAATTGGTCGGGAGAACGGAATCACCCAAAATATTTAGACCTCGCAGGCATTGTTTCCGGGAGTTTGCTGGAACAACACAATTCGATCTCAAAAAAAGTAGTGGACGTTTGTTTTCGAATTGTGTCAGTTTTCTTTCGCCTTCATTGGGCGAGTGATAGGACGATCTCGCCAGAGATTGTCGCTATCTGAAAAAAACTGTTCCATTGCAAACAAGGAAGTGTGTTTATGTCGAAAGTCAAAGAGAACGCTATCGTTGCAGCTGAACAACAATGGGCGCCACAAGCCACATCAAGTTCGGCGTTCAACCAGATCGATAGTTTCAGCCATCAGTATGACCGTGGCGACGACCTCACGGTCAATGGCAAACCCTCCTTCTCTGTAGATCAGGCCGCGACTCAGATCTTGCGTGATGGTGCTTCATGGCAAGATCTCAATGGCAGCGGCAAGATTGAACTTACCTACACGTTTCTGACTTCGCCAACATCCAATTTCAGCGGCCTGGGTGTCACTGGCTTCAGCCAGTTCAGCGCCTTGCAAAAGGCTCAGTCCGTGCTCGCCATGCAATCCTGGGCAGATGTGGCCAATGTCACCTTCACTGAGGCCGCCAAGGGCGGCGACGGTCACATGACCTTCGGCAACTACAGTGGCGGTCAGGAAGGGGCGGCAGCGTTTGCTTTCCTGCCGGGTACCGAGCCTGGCTATGACGGTCAGTCCTGGTACCTGACCGGCAGTGGCTACAACGTCAACAAAACCCCGGGTGTGAACAACTACGGCCGTCAAACCCTGACTCACGAGATCGGTCATACCCTCGGCCTGTCTCACCCCGGCGACTACAATGCCGGCGAAGGCAATCCGACCTATAACGATGCGTCCTATGGGCAGGACACTCGCGGCTACAGCCTCATGAGCTACTGGAGTGAAAGCAACACCAGCCAGAACTTCAGCAAAGGCGGTGTCGAGGCTTATTCATCCGGCCCGTTGATGGACGATATCGCTGCGGTGCAAAAGCTCTACGGCGCCAACATGAACACCCGTGCCGGTGACACCACCTACGGTTTCAACTCCAACGCCGGTCGCGACTTTCTCAGTGCGAGCTCGTCCTCGGACAAGCTGGTGTTCTCGGTGTGGGACGCGGGCGGCAAGGACACCTTTGACTTCTCCGGCTTTACCCAAAACCAGAAGATCAACCTCAATGAAGCCTCATTCTCCGACGTTGGCGGCCTGGTGGGTAACGTGTCCATTGCCAAAGGCGTGACCATCGAAAACGCCATTGGCGGTTCGGGCAACGATCTGTTGATTGGTAACAGCGCGGCCAACGTGCTCAAGGGCGGTGCCGGCAACGACATCATCTACGGTGCCGGCGGCGCGGATAAGCTCTGGGGTGGTGCCGGTTCCGACACTTTCGTGTTTGGCGCTAGCTCGGACTCCAGACCGGGCGCGGCCGACCAGATCATGGATTTTGTCGGCGGCCTGGACAAGATCGATCTGACCGGCATTAGCGCTGGAACGGGGCTGCACTTCGTCAACTCATTCACAGGTTCTGCCGGCGAAGCGGTGCTGAGCTATGCCTCGGGAATGAACCTGAGCACCCTGGCCGTGGACTTCTCCGGGCACGGCATGGCTGACTTCCTGGTCACCACCGTCGGGCAAGCGGCAGTCACGGACATCGTGGCGTAGTAGCCAGGCGAAGTAAAAGCAGGGGCGGCGCCCATGCGCTGCTCCCTGTCCTTGCATCGACTCCTCGTGTAAGCGAGGCTAAAGCCCGGAATGAAACACCCTATGAACCAGACCGCCTTTACCAGGGCCGCAGCGTGGTTGATCGCGACGCTGATGATGTTTTTTGGAGATGCCAGCATGGCAAGAAGCCTGAGATTACCCGACCCTTCGGAACTGGCCGGGAAGTGGCAGATCCACCAGCAAGATGAGCCATCGAAAGTCTGCATGCTTGAGCTCGCACAAAACCAGACCCTGGCCGGAGAACTCGAATGTGTCGCCGGTTGGTTGGGTGAAACACCCAGCGGCTGGTTTCCGGAACCGGATGGAATATCGCTGACGGGTAAAGAAGGTTCGAGGATCATTCATTTAGGTCGACAGCGGGAAGGGCTCTACCACGCCACTTTGAAGTCGGGGACTGTACTTGTTCTGCAGCGCCCTCAGTAATAAAACACAACGCTGCGCTTAATAGAGTAAGCGATGTTTATATGCGCGTATCGGTAGTTTAAAGCAGGCAGCTAATAACTACCTCGAACCTTATTTTGTCTGGCAATAGGGTTCTTTCGCCTGCACGCTTCAATCCTCCAATAACGTCTCGACGCGTCTGCGGACAATACATTGAACCCTCGCCGAACTGTCGCGCGGGTATTAGCTCAGGGAAGACTCATGAAGATGGTGAAGACCACTCCCGTTGCACCGCTGTTGCAGGCACTGGGCGATTATAAAAGTACCCTGATCAGCGTTGGTTGTTTCACCGCGCTGATCAACGTACTGATGTTAGTACCGTCGATTTATATGCTTCAGGTTTATGACCGGGTGCTCTCTTCGCAGAACGAAACCACCCTGGCCATGTTGACCTTGATGGTGGTCGGGTTTTTCGCGTTTATCGGTCTGCTGGAAATCATCCGCAGCTTTATCGTCATCCGGATCGGCAGCCAACTGGAGCGCCGCTTCAACCTGCGGGTCTACAGGGCCGCGTTCGAACGCAACCTGTTCAAGGGCGAGGGTAATGCCGGTCAGTCGCTGGGGGATCTCACGTACATTCGCCAGTTCGTCACGGGACCGGCGCTGTTCGCCTTCTTCGACGCACCGTGGTTTCCGGTCTATCTGTTCGTGATCTTTGTGTTCAATACCTGGCTCGGCGTGCTGGCCACGGCCGGTGTGTTGCTGCTGATCGCGCTGGCGTGTCTCAACGAAGCCATGACCAAAAAGCCGCTGGGTGAAGCCAGTGGCTATTCGCAAAAATCCAGCCAGTTGGCCACCAGTCATCTGCACAACGCCGAAACCATTCAGGCCATGGGCATGCTCGGGGTTTTGCGCAAACGCTGGTTTGAGGTGCATTCGCGCTTTCTCGGTTTGCAGAATCAGGCCAGCGATACCGGCGCGGTCATCAGCTCCCTCAGTAAAACCCTGCGCCTGTGCCTGCAATCACTGGTACTGGGGCTGGGCGCGTTGCTAGTGATCAAGGGCGACATGACTGCCGGAATGATGATTGCCGGCTCAATCCTGATGGGCCGAGTCTTGAGCCCGATCGACCAATTGATCGCCGTCTGGAAGCAATGGAGCTCGGCGAAGCTGGCCTACCAGCGCCTGGACACCTTGCTGCAAGGGTTCCCGCCCAGCGACAGCGCCATGGCCTTGCCAGCGCCCAAAGGTCAGGTGGCCTTCGAACAGGTCAGCGCCGGCCCGCCGGGCAAGCGGGCGGCGACCTTGCATCAGGTCAGCTTCGGTCTTGCTGCGGGGGAAGTGCTGGGGGTACTCGGCGCTTCCGGCTCGGGCAAGTCGACTCTGGCGCGGGTGCTGGTGGGTGTCTGGCCGACCCTGGGGGGCACAGTGCGCCTGGACGGTGCTGATATTCATCGCTGGAATCGCGATGACCTCGGGCCCTACATCGGCTACTTGCCTCAGGACATCGAATTGTTCAGCGGCAGCATTGCCGAAAACATCGCGCGCTTTCGCGACACCGACCCGCAGAAAGTCGTCGAGGCGGCCCGGCAGGCCGGTGTTCACGAACTGATTCTGCGCCTGCCGCAAGGCTACGACACGGTATTGGGGGAGGATGGCAGCGGCCTGTCCGGCGGCCAAAAGCAGCGTGTGGCCCTGGCCCGTGCCCTGTATGGCGGCCCAAGCCTGGTGGTGCTCGATGAGCCGAACTCGAACCTGGACACCGTCGGCGAAGCGGCCCTGGCGGCCGCCATTGCGCAGATGAAAGCCCAGGGGACCAGCGTGATTCTGGTGACTCACCGCTCTTCGGCGCTCGCCCAGGCCGACAAGTTGCTGGTGCTCAACGAAGGGCGCCTGCAAGCCTTCGGCCCAAGCCATGAAGTCCTCAAGGCATTGTCCGGCGCTCAGGAGCCGCAACGGGAAAAAGCCCCATCCCCCACACCGGCCGGGCTCAGCCTCAGTCGTCAGTATCAGGCTGCAAACAGGAACAGCGGCGCATGAGCAAGGACAGCGACATGACAAACGAACAAGGTTATGCGCCGGCGCACCCTGAACGCGACGCGCGCTTTTTTGCCCGTATGGGCTGGATTCTGGCAATCCTTGGTGCCGGCAGTTTCTTTGCCTGGGCCAGCCTTGCACCGCTCGATCAAGGGATTCCAGTGCAGGGCACTGTGGTGGTCTCGGGCAAGCGCAAAGCCGTGCAATCGCTGAGTGGCGGTGTCGTCAGCCGGATTCTGGTAAGTGAAGGGCAGGTGGTCCAGCAGGGGCAGCCGTTGTTTGTGCTGGATCAGACCCGGGTCGCCGCCGATGTTCAATCCCTGCAAGCGCAGTACCGGATGGCCTGGGCCAGCGTGGCGCGCTGGCAGAGTGAACGCGACAACCTCAAACAGGTCAGTTTTCCTGCCGGGTTGAGCAGCGATCCCGACCCGCGACTGGCGCTGGTGCTCGAAGGCCAGCGGCAACTGTTCAGCAGTCGACGCGAAGCCTTTGCCCGGGAGCAAGCCGGCATTCGCGCCAACATCGAAGGCGCTAGCGCACAACTGGCCGGGATGCGCCGCGCCCACACTGATCTGAGCGCGCAGGCCGAGTCCCTGCGTGAGCAACTGAACAACCTGCGTCCGCTGGCGGCCAACGGTTACATTCCGCGTAACCGCTTGATGGAATACGAACGACAGTTGTCGCAAGTGCAGCAGGACCAGGCGAAAAACACCGGTGAAAGCGGGCGTGTCGAGCAGGGCATTCTTGAGTCGCGCTTGAAGCTGCAGCAACACAGCGAGGAATACCAGAAAGAAGTCCGCAGCCAACTGGCCGACGCGCAATTGAAAAGTCTGACCCTGGAGCAGCAGCTCACCTCGGCCGAATTCGATCTGCAACACAGCGAGATCAATGCACCGGCCGACGGCATTGCCGTGAGCCTGGGTGTACACACCGAAGGCGCGGTGGTACGGCCCGGTGAAACATTGCTGGAAATCGTTCCGCAAGGTACCCGGCTGGAGGTGGAAGGGCACCTGCCGGTGAACCTGATCGACAAGGTCGGCGGCAACTTGCCGGTGGACATCCTGTTCACCGCGTTCAACCAGAGCCGTACGCCCCGTGTACCAGGCGAAGTCAGCCTGATTTCGGCCGACCAGATGGTCGATGAAAAAACCGGTGTGCCGTATTACGTGTTGCGCAGCAGCGTCAGTGATGTGGCCATGGAGAAGCTCAACGGGTTGGTAATCAAGCCCGGTATGCCGGCGGAAATGTTCGTGCGCACGGGCGAGCGTTCGCTCCTCAATTACTTGTTCAAACCTCTGCTCGATCGGGCAGGTTCCGCACTGACCGAGCAATAGGGATGTTCCGGCGTATGAATAAGCTTTCCATGCTCGGGGCAGCCGTTGCGCTCCTCGCGTGTACCAGTGTGCAAGCCATGGGGCCGTTCGAGGTCTACGAGCAGGCGCTGCGCAATGATCCAGTGTTTCTCGGCGCCATCAAGGAACGCGATGCGGGCCTTGAAAACCGTGCCATCGGCCGCGCCGGGCTGTTGCCCAAACTCGGTTACACCTACAACAAGGGTCGCAATAATTCCAGGGCGACCAACCTGGATGGCCGGCGCGGCACCACTCACGATGATCGCAACTACAACAGCTACGGCTCGGCCTTGACCCTGCAGCAACCTTTGATTGATTACGAGGCCTACGCGTCCTACCGCAAGGGGGTGGCACAGGCGCTGTATGCCGACGAAAATTTTCGCGGCAAAAGCCAGGAGCTGCTGGTCCGGGTGCTGACGTCCTATACCCAAGCGCTGTTCGCGCAGGATCAAATCGACATCGCGCAGGCCAGGAAAAAAGCTCTGGAGGAACAGTTCCAGCAGAACGAACACCTGTTTCGCCAGGGCGAGGGCACCCGCACCGACATTCTTGAGGCGCAGTCGCGCTTTGAATTGGCGAGCGCCGAGGAAATCGAAGCGCGCGACGAGCAGGATGCGGCCTTGCGCGAACTGGGTGCCCTGATCGGTGTACCTGCGGTGGACATCGGCGATCTGGCCCCGCTGGGTGATTCTTTCGAGTCCTTCACTCTGCAGCCGGCCAACTTCGATGCCTGGCATGAACTGGCGGTCACCAACAACCCGATCCTCGCTTCCCGGCGTCAGGCGCTGGAAGCGGCCCGATTCGAGGTCGAGCGCAATCGCGCCGGGCACCTGCCCAAAGTAAGCGCCTATGCCTCTGTCCGGCAAAACGAATCGGAAAGCGGCAACACCTACAACCAGCGCTATGACACCAACACCATTGGCATCGAAATCAGCGTGCCGCTGTATGCCGGTGGCGGGGTGTCTGCGTCCACCCGCCAGGCAAGCCGCTCGATGGAGCAGGCCGAGTACGAACTGGATGCGAAAACCCGGGAGACCCTGATCGAACTGCGTCGCCAGTTCAGCGCCTGCCTGTCTGGAGTCAGCAAGTTGCGGGCGTATCAGAAAGCCCTGAGTTCGGCCGAAGCGCTGGTGATTTCGACCCGGCAAAGCATCCTCGGTGGCGAGCGGGTCAACCTCGACGCCTTGAATGCCGAGCAGCAGCTCTACACCACACGCCGGGATCTGGCCCGGGCTCGTTACGACTATCTGATGGCCTGGATCAAGTTGCATTACTACGCCGGCACCTTGCGCGAAGACGATCTGGCCAAGGTCGACGAAGCCTTCATGTCGCGGCCCCGAACCCGTTAAACGCTGCACCGCCCAGCTGAAGGCGCGAGGATTTTGGCAAGACAACTAAGGACGGTAGCGGTAATGGAATTCAAGCGTAGAGACGTCAATCTTCTTCAGGGGCGCAGGTTCCAGCCAGCAAAAATGCTGGGTGGCTTGTTGATGGGTTGCCTGGCAGCAATCGGCGGCGCGCAGGCGGCACCTTATGTCGAAAGTGGCAAACAGGGTGATCCCGACAGCTGGCGCAGCAGTGAATTCAACGCTGAATGGGGGCTGGGCGCGATTCATGCGCAAGAGGCCTATGCGGCCGGTTACACCGGTAAAGGCGTCAAGCTGGGTATTTTCGATCAGCCGGTCTATGCGCAGCATCCCGAGTTCGCCAGCCCGAACAAGGTGCTCACGCTGGTTACCAGTGGCATTCGGGAATACACCGACCCCTATATTCCGGTGAAAGCCGGGGATGCATTCCGCTATGACGGCACACCGTCCGTGGGGTCCAACGGCAAATTGGGTTCTCATGGCACCCATGTCGGCGGGATTGCGGCGGGTGACCGTGATGGTGGGCCCATGCACGGCGTGGCCTTCAATGCCCGGATTATCAGTGCAGAGAACGGCGACCCGGGACCCGAGGACGGCATTATTCTCGGTAATGATGGTGCGGTTTATAAAGCCGGCTGGGACGGACTGATCGCCAGTGGCGCGCGGGTCATCAACAACAGCTGGGGCATTGGCATCACTGAGCGCTTTGATCAGGGAGGGCGCGATCCGGCCTTCCCGCACTTCACGGTGCAGGATGCGCAGCTGCAGTTCGATCAGATCGGACCGCTGTTGCACACCAGATCGGGGGGCGCTTATCAGGGTGCCATCGATGCGGCCCGCAGCGGCATTGTCACCATATTCGCCGCGGGCAATGACTACAACCTCAATAACCCGGACGCAATTGCCGGCCTGGCGTATTTCGTCCCGCAAATTGCACCCAACTGGTTAACGGTTGCCAGTCTGCAGAAAAACCCGGACACCAACAGTCCGGATCTTTACAACATCAGTACCTTCTCATCTCGCTGTGGCTATACCGCCAGTTTCTGTGTGTCCGCGCCGGGCAGCCGGATCTACAGTGCCGTGATCGGTGGCACTACGCTGGATGATTTGACCGTCGGTTATGCCAATAAAAACGGCACCTCGATGGCCGCGCCCCATGTCGCCGGCAGTGCCGCGGTACTGATGGAACGCTTCCCCTACATGACCGGTGCGCAAATCGCTACGGTACTGAAGACCACCGCAACCGACATGGGCGCTCCGGGTATCGATGCGCGCTACGGCTGGGGAATGATCGACTTGCGCAAAGGGATCGATGGCCCCGGGATGTTTGTCACCCAAGCCGATATCCCGCAGGAATTGCGTATCGATGGGGCTTACGGCTCCGGGCAGTTCGTTGCCGATCTGCCGGGAATCGGCGCGATCGTGGATGCCGGCAAACCCACTGAGCGGGTGTGCACCGACGTACAGTGCGGCCTGGACGTGTGGCGCAACAACATTTCCGGCCACGGCGGTCTGACCAAGCAGGGGATCGGCACCCTGGTGCTGACCGGGGCCAACACCTATGCCGGCCCGACACTGGTGAATCAGGGACGGCTGGCGGTTAACGGTTCGCTCATATCCGACGTCACAGTCAACAACAGCGGCATCCTCGGCGGCTCGGGCCGTGTCGGATCGCTGACCGCGAAAAGCGGCGGGACCATTGCCCCCGGTAACTCGATCGGCACCTTGCAGGTGGCCGGTGATGTCACCTTCGAGCCGGGCTCGACCTATGCCGTGGAGCTTTCCGAAACCCGCAGCGACCGCATCGTTGCCGGCGGCACGGCGACTGTCAGCGGTGCCAGCGTGACCCTCGCGCTGGAAAACAGCCCGACGCTGCTGAGTCCCGCTCAAGCGAAAAGCCTGCTGGGCCGTCAGTACGACATTCTTGAGGCCGCGGGCGGTATCGCAGGGCGTTTTGCTGCCGTGGTACCGAACTACCTGTTTCTCGGTGCCAGCCTCGACTACGCGGCAACTGGCGTACAACTGGCTATCGAACGCAACGCAACCTCCTTCGCCAGCGTCGGGCAAACGCCGAACCAGCGTTCCGTAGCCGCCGCGGCCGAGCAATTGGGGGCTGGTAATCCAGTGTTCGAAAGCCTGCTGTTGTCGCCGACGGCCAGCAGCGCGCGGCAAGCCTTCCAGCAATTGTCCGGGGAAATCCATCCGGCGATCGGCACGCTGCTGATCCATGACAGCCGTTACCTGCGCGATGCGGTGGGCGAGCGCTTGCGTCAGGACGACCTCTACGACGCGGCAACCCCGACCGATGACCAGAGCAACGCCTGGGTCAAAGTGCTGGGCTCCTGGGGCAAGACCGACGGTGGCCATGACAACGCGAGCTACAACAGCGCCATCGGCGGTCTGTTGGCCGGCGTGGATGGCCTGCTCAGCGAAGACACTCGTCTGGGCTTCGTTATCGGTTACAGCGACAGTTCCCTGAGCATGGGCGACGGCACCCACTCCTCGGCATCGGTCGACAGCTACCACTTGGGGGTCTATGCCGGGCACGCGTTCGGCGCTGTGCGTCTGAGCCTCGGCGGCGCCTATGGCTGGCACCGAATCGACGTCAAACGCGATCTGCAATATGGCGATGTTTCCGGCCAGCAGAAAACCAAAGGTGACGCACAAAGTACCCAGCTGTTCACCGAAGCGGCGTATCGGCTGGAGCTGCCGGCGCTGACGCTGGAACCCTTCACCAACCTCGCTTACGTGCATGTGAGCCGCGACAGCTTCAGCGAGAAAGGTGACGCCGCCGCGCTCCAGGGCACAGACGACAACCGCAATGCCGTGCTGTCGACCCTGGGCCTGCGGGCAAGTAAAGGTTTCGCACTCTCCGATAAGCAGCAACTGGACCTTTCCGGATCCCTCGGCTGGCAGCATCACCTGAGCAATACCGGCGCCGAAGATCACGTGGCATTTGCCAGCGGCGGCGCGCCGTTCACTGTGCAAAGCGTCTCCATGGACCGCAACGCGGCAGTGCTCGGGGCGCGTGCCGGGCTTTCCCTGGGGCGCGATACCCATCTGAACCTGGATTACAACGGGCTGCTCGGTTCGCGGGAGAAAGACCATGGAGTCGGGCTCACGCTCGATTGGCAGTTCTGAATAGCGCAACCACGCAACAGCAACAACCAAGAGGCAAGACCATGGGTGTTTTCGACTATAAGCAATTGGGCAGTGGCGCTTCCAAAGCGCTGTACGCCGATGCACTGGCGTTGGCGCTGTACGCCTACACGCCGACCGGTAAACCTCTGACGCCCTCGGGCTGGACGCCGATCGACGCCGGGCAACTGGGCCATCAAGGCAAGGTGGGTGTCCAGGGCACCTATTTTGGCGAGCAGGAAGGCTTCACCAGCGCCGAGGCCGAAGTCCTCGGCAAATATGACGCTGCCGGCAAACTGATCTCGATCGGCATCGCTTTTCGCGGCACCGGCGGCCTGGGCTTCAGCGACACCTTTGGCGACATGAAAAACAACCTGCTGGCTGCCGTCGGCCCGGCGGATTACGCGAAGAACTACGTCCAGAACGCCTTCGGCAGTTTGCTCAATGAGGTAGCGATATTCGCCAGCGCTCATGGCCTGAGCGTCAGGCAGATCCTGGTCAGCGGCCACAGCCTGGGCGGTCTGGGGGTCAACAGCCTGGCCGAGTTGAGCACGGACCATTGGGGAGGCTTCTTCAAAGACGCCAATTACGTGGCTTTCGCCTCGCCAACCCAGAGTGCCACCGGCAACAACGTGTTGAACATCGGCTACGAAAACGACCCGGTATTTCGGCTGCTGGACGGCACCACGTTCAGCGTAGGGTCCTTGGGTAAACACGATGCTCATCAAGGGTCGGCGACCAACAATATCGTCAACTTCAATGACCATTACGCGTCCACGCAGCTGTTGCCGTTCAGCATTCTCAACCCGCAGGACTGGTCGGCGCATGGCTCGCCGAGTTATGCCGACGGGTTGAACCGGGTCATCAGCTCGGGCTTCTACGACCTCACCGGCAAGGACTCGACCCTCATCGTTTCCACCCTGTCGGAATCGGCGCGTGGCAACACCTGGGTGGCGGATCTCAATCGCAGTGGCGAACCTCACAAGGGCAGCACCTTCATCATCGGCACCGACAGCAACGACCTGCTCAAGGGCGGTGTCGGCAATGATTTCCTCGAAGGTCGTGACGGCAATGACACCTTCCGTGATGACGGGGGGTACAACATCCTGCTAGGCGGCGAGGGCAGCAATACCTTCGAACTGCAGCAAGCGCTGAAAAACTTCGACATCGCCAACGATGGCGACGGCACGCTGTACCTGCGCGATGCCTACGGCGGTATCAGCCTGACCCGTGATATCGGCGCGCTGGTGAGCAAAGAACCTGGCTGGCTTTGGGGTGCACTCAACAATGTTGTGACCCACTACGTGACACAGGCCGGTCTGCGAAGCGGTACTGAGCTGAGTCTCTACAGCCATTCGCTCAATGGAGACGCCTACGGCAATGCACTGGCGGCCGGTTTCGATGGTGACTGGCTGTTCGGCAATGCGGGCGACGATCTGCTGAGCAGCGGCAAAAACCATGTGACCTTCGTCGGTGGCAGCGGCAATGACGTCATGCACTCAACCGGTGGTGGCAATAACACCTTTCTGTTCAGCGGGGCGTTCGGTTTCGACGCCATACATGGCTATCAGGGCAGCGACAAACTGGTGTTCATGGGTGTCGAAGGTGCAGGCCAAGGCTATGACTACACGCAACATCTCTCGCAGATCGGCAACGACACACTGCTGAGGGTGGGCAACTATGGGGTGACGTTGGTGGGCGTCGGCCCGGACAACCTGTCGGGGGCAGGGATCGTATTTGCTTAAACCTCGATAAAACAACATTGCACTAATACCTCGCAACGTCGTGTTGAGCAATCTCTGACAATTCCAACAAAGAGAGGCAATACCATGGGTGTCTATGACTACAAAAACCTCGGTTCAGAGGACTCCAAAGCGCTGTTTTCCGATGCGCTGGCGATCGCTCTTTATTCCTACCACAACCTGGATAACGGCTTTGCCGCCGGCTACCAGCACAATGGTTTCGGGTTAGGACTGCCGGCCACGCTGCTCTCTGGGTTGATCGGCGGCGCCGACTCCCAGGGTGTCATTCCAGGAATCCCGTGGAACCCCGATTCGGAAAAAGCCGCATTGGACGCGGTACACAAAGCCGGCTGGACGCCGATCAGCGCCGGGCAACTGGGTTATGACGGCAAGGTCGACGCACGCGGAACCTTCTTCGGTGAAAAGGCCGGTTACACCAGTGCCCAGGTCGAAGTGCTCGGCAAGTACGACACCGAGGGTCACCTGACCTCGATCGGCATTGCCTTTCGCGGCACCAGCGGCCCGCGGGAATCGCAGATCAGCGACTCCATCGGCGATGTGATCAATGACCTGCTGGCTGCCTTCGGGCCCAAGGATTATGCGAAGAACTACGCGGGCGAAGCCTTCGGTTCGCTGCTTAAAGACGTGGCCACTTTTGCCAATGCCAACGGCCTCACCGGCAAAGATATCGTCGTCAGCGGCCATAGCCTGGGTGGCTTGGCGGTCAACAGCCTCGCAGACCTGAGCACCGATCACTTTTCGGGGTTCTACAAAGATGCCAACTACGTAGCCTTTGCCTCACCGACCCAAAGCAGCGGCAGTAATGTGCTCAACGTGGGCTACGAAAACGATCCGGTGTTCCGCGTGCTGGACGGTTCGTCACTGAACCTGTCGTCGGCGGGCGTGCACGATGCCCATCAGGATTCGGCAACCAACAACATTGTCAGCTTCAACGATCACTACGCCTCCACGGCCTGGAATATCCTGCCGTTTTCAATCGCCAACATCCCGACCTGGATCTCCCATTTGCCAACCGGTTACGGCGACGGCATGACCCGGGTTCTTGAATCGAAGTTCTACAATTTGACGAGCAAGGACTCGACCATCATCGTCGCCAACCTTTCGGACCCGGCGCGCAGCAACACCTGGGTCCAGGACCTGAACCGCAACGCCGAACCCCACAAGGGCAGCACCTTCATCATCGGCACCGACAGCAACGACCTGATTCAGGGAGGGCGCGGCAACGACTACCTGGAGGGGCGCGATGGCAATGACACCTTCAGGGATAGTGGCGGCTACAACATTCTGCTCGGTGGCAAGGGCAGCAACACCCTGGATTTGCAGCAGTCGGTGAAAAACTTCGATTTCGCCAACGACGGCGCCGGGACGCTGTATGTTCGTGATGCCAATGGCGGCATCAGCATCACCCGCGACATTGGCACGCTGACCAGCAAGGAGCCGGGATTTATGTGGGGCCTGCTCAAGGACGACGTGACCCACAGCGTCACCGACAAGGGCCTGCTCGCCGGCAATACCCTGACGCAATACGCGTCGGCAGTGAAGGGCGATGCGGGCGACAATACCCTCAAGGCGCATGCCGGTGGTGACTGGTTGTTTGGCCTGGACGGCAACGACCACTTGATCGGTTCCACAGGCAACGACGTCTTTGTCGGCGGCGCTGGCAATGACCTTATGGAGTCGGGAGGGGGCAGCAATACCTTCCTGTTCAATGGTGATTTCGGCAACGACAAAATCCTGGGTTTCCAATCCACCGACAAACTGGTGTTCCAGGGTGTCGAAGGCGTGGGCCAAAGTTATGACTACCGGGAGCATGCCAGCGCAGTGGGCAGCGACACGGTACTGACCTTTGGTACCGATTCGGTGACTCTGGTAGGTGTTGGACTGGATCACTTGTCAGGCGCCGGCATCGTCATCGCTTAAGCACCGCAACAGGCAGCGCGAACCCGACCATGGGGTTCGCGCTGTTGCAAAACGCAGAGAAAGGAGATTTGGATAGTGAGCAACAGCAAGAGGTATGGAATTGGTTTCACGCTTATCCTTTTAGCGGGAACCGCAGTGGCTGAGGATCTGCCTCACAGCTCGATCTTGAGCCGATACGGCATGACGCCCGAGCAACTGCCGGCACCCACCCAAACCGGGGCGGACAAGGTCGTATCAGAACACCCCATCAGCCGCATGCGCGTTGAGCCGGAAAAACCCTGGGCAACCCTGACCCTGGGTGACGGCAATAAACCGGACGCCACCGGCAATATCAGCATCGACAATGCCGCCGCGCAGGAATTCAAGCGCTGCCAACAGGTCAGGAACCAACTGCTCAGACGTGGAGGCCAGGACATCTCCTGCGATAACAGCATTCCAGGACCGAACGCCACAGTCCAAATGCCCTGAATCCGGCTATAGCGGGCAAGCCTCAATGCCGGTCAGTCAAGCACGCAGCGATCTCTTCGGGGGCTCGCGCAGGATTCAGTCTTCGTGGCGAACGGTGACGACATCATCCGTCTTGATCTTCACCCGCTTACCCGAGATGTCTTCGAATTCGTAAAAGCCATCGCTGGTTTTCGGAGTCTCTTTAGTCAAGTACTGGGTGCCATTGTGCAGGGTCACGACCGTCGGCGAGGCGCAACCGCCCAATGCCAGAAATGCCGCTACTGCCAGCGGCAGACCCAGGATTCTAATGTTCATGCATAAACCTCTCGTTCAAAAAGCACTTGGTCACCTCCACTCAAGCGAGTCATGAAGGCAGTGCTGTCCGCGTTGGTGTGACTAACTGAAAGAAAGTTCGTACCGGCAAGAAAAAAGTCCGACGCCCGGCCGCTTATCCAATACCGTTTGCTAGCGCCGGGGCTGAGCTGGTATCTGTATGCATAACCAGTATCCCATTCATGTGGCGCGCTTGATCCGTGACTTCCAACCCGCTCGACAATCCGCTCTATTACCTGAACAACTTCGTGCAAGTGCTCGCCTGGCTTGAGCAACGTTATGCCGACGTGCTGAGCGCTGAAGAGCAGCAGTTCATTCTCGACTTCGGTCATCTACCCCAAGCGTCCCAGGCGTTGCTCGTCAGAATGGTGATGCGCAAAGGCGTGCGCTTTCGAGCGGGCAAACTGCATTACGAGGAAATCGGTGAGATTGAGCCGGCGGTTGCACCGTTGCGGCGTCTGGGTTGGGTCGATGAGCACGCGTCGCTGACGATCGAAGAACTGTTCGATGTCTTGCAGAAACCGGAAATTCTCCAGTGCTTCAAAGGCGCGATCGATCAACCCAAGGCAAAAAAAACCGATTGGCTTGCGTCTTTGAGCGAGCAGTTCAGCGAAGCGCACACATTCAGCCAATGGTGTCCGACCCTGGACGATCAACTCCTCACCTTGACCATCATGGGCCTTTGCGATCGGCTGCGGCTAATGTTCTTCGGTAACCTGTATCAGGACTGGTCGGAATTCGTATTGGCGGACCTGGGCGTCTTCACCTACGAAAAAGTCGACTTTTGCTCCGAATCCCGTGGTTTGCGCAGTCGTGATGACGTGGATGATTTTCTGTACCTGCACGATTGTCAGGGGCGTTTCGAAGCCGGTGAGCCATTGAACGAGGTACTTGAGCACATCAATGCCCTGGACACAGCCAACCCCTGGCTTGAAAGGCGCCGCGCCAGGCTGCTGTTCCAGATAGGCCAGCACTGCGAGCGAATCGCCGATCTGCCGGCAGCCCTGACAATCTATCGCGCCTGCGCTTATCCCGGCGCGAGGCTGCGCTTGATCCGAGTGCTGGAGCGCAGCGGTGACTACTCACTGGCAATGACACTCGCCAGCCAGGCCGGGCAATGTCCGGAAAATGCCGCAGAACAACAGCAACTGCTGCGAGTCCTGCCAAGGCTGCGACGCAAGCTCGGTGGCCCGCCCATGCCTCGGGCGGTCGCTCGGGATACATTGCGGCTCGATCTTCGCTTGCCGAGAACCGATCCGGCGTTATCGGTCGAACTCCATGTTCAGGCGCATCTCGCCGAGGAGTTGGCGCCGGTGCACTATGTCGAGAACAGCCTGATCAACTCCTTGTTCGGGCTGCTCTGTTGGCCAGCGATATTTGCACCGTTGCCGGGGGCATTTTTTCACCCGTTTCAGCGAGGACCGGTCGACCTGCTCAACGAGGACTTCCATTCGCGGCGTGCCGAGCTGTTTCAGGCCTGCCTGGCAGAATTGGATGATGGCCGTTACACACAGACCATTCGCACTCGTTACGCCAGCAAATCGGGGGTGCAGTCGCCTTTCGTGTTCTGGGGCGTCTTGACCGATGACTTGCTCGAGCAGGCCCTTGATTGTCTGCCGGCCGAGCACCTCAAACACTGGTTCAATCGCTTGCTGCTGGACATCAAGGCCAACCGTTCCGGCATGCCCGACCTGATCCAGTTCTGGCCGCAGCAAAAGACCTACCGCATGATCGAAGTCAAAGGCCCGGGGGATCGCTTGCAAGACAACCAACTGCGCTGGCTGGAGTTCTGTCATCAACATCAGATGCCGGTGGCCGTCTGTTATGTGCAATGGGCGGAGTCGGACGAGTGAGTTACAGCATCGCGGTGCGTGCCTTGTGCGAGTTCACGGCCAAGGTCGGCGATCTCGACTTGCGCTTTACCCCGTCACCCACCGCGCTGGAAGGCATCGCGGGCCATCGCACCGTCGCTTCGCGGCGCAATGAGGGCTATCAAACTGAAGTTGCGCTTGAGGGCCAGTACCAGCAGTTGACGGTGCGGGGTAGGGCAGACGGCTATGACCCCAACCAAAACCAGCTTGAAGAAGTAAAAACCTATCGCGGCGACCTGAGCCTCATGCCCGCCAATCATCGTCAGTTGCATTGGGCGCAGGCAAAGATTTACGGCTGGTTGATGTGTCAGAAATTGCAGCTGCCCGAGATCAGCCTGGCGCTGGTGTACTTCGATATCGTCAGCGAAAAGGAAACCCGACTCGTAGACGCCTGCAGCGCTGCTGAGCTGGAGCTTTTCTTCAATCGTCACTGCGGCTTGTTTTTGCAGTGGGCCGAGAAGGAGATGACTCATCGCGACGCCCGTAATCAGGCCGCGCAGTTGTTGCGTTTTCCCCACGCCGACTTTCGCCCTGGGCAGCGCAACCTGGCGGAATCGGTCTTCAAGGCCGTGAGTACCGGCCGCTGCTTGATGGCCCAGGCGCCCACCGGCATCGGCAAGACCGTCGGCACGCTGTTCCCGATGCTCAAGGCGCTGGCGCCGCAGCAACTGGACAAGGTGTTTTTCCTGACCGCCAAGACGCCGGGCCGCAAACTCGCGCTCGATGCGGCCCAGGTTATCTACCGCAGCGAGCCCGATCTGCCATTGCGAGTGCTCGAATTGGTGGCGCGGGACAAGGCCTGTGAACACCTGGACAAAGCCTGTCACGGAGAGTCCTGTCCCTTGGCGAAGGGTTTCTATGATCGTCTGCCAGCGGCCCGGGAAGCGGCCACGCAGATACAGTTATGGGATCAAGGCAGTCTGCGACAAATCGCTTTGACGCATGATGTCTGCCCGTACTATCTGAGCCAGGAAATGGCCCGCTGGGCCGATGTGGTGGTTGCCGACTACAACTACTATTTTGACTTCAGCGCCTTGTTGTTTGGTCTTGCCCAGTTCAATCAATGGAAGGTGGCGGTACTGGTTGACGAGGCCCATAACCTGGTGGAACGCGGACGCCAGATGTACAGCGCAAGCCTCGATCAATTCACGTTGAACAGTGTGCGCACTAACGCGCCAGAGCCGTTGAAGAGGTCCTTGCAACGGGTGAACCGTGAATGGAATGCCCTGCATAAAGAACAGATTCGCCCGTATCAGGCCTACGCCCAGACACCGGAAAAACTGCTTCAAGCGCTTTCGCTGTGCATCGCCGCCATCGGCGATTACCTGAACGATCATCCTCAAGGTCTGGACGGAGCGCTGCAAAGTTTCTACTTCGAGGCGCTGCAATTTTCACGAGTCGCCGAGCTGTTTGATGAGCAGTCTCTGTTCGATATCAGCAAACGTGACCTCAACGCCAAGCGCAGTGTGTCGCAGCTCTGTCTACGCAACGTAGTGCCCGCCGGCTTCATTCGTCCACGGCTCACGGCCGCCCGCAGCACTGTACTGTTTTCCGCGACCCTGAGCCCTCGGCATTACTATGCGGACCTCTTGGGTCTGCCGGCGAACACCGTATGGATTGATGTCGAGTCACCGTTCACTGCCGAGCAATTGGAGGTGCACATCGTCAGTCAGATTTCCACGCGCTTCGTGCACCGGCAGGCGTCCCTTGCGCCCATTGTCGAGTTGATCGCCGCCCAGTTCCAGCAGCGTCCGGGCAACTACCTGGCGTTCTTCAGCAGCTTTGATTATCTGCAACAAGTGGTGCAGTTGCTGGCCGATAAATACCCGCATATCGACCTTTGGTCACAGTCGCGGGGGATGGACGAAGGGCAGCGCCAGGCCTTCCTGGATCAGTTCACGACAAGCAGCCAAGGGATCGGCTTTGCCGTATTGGGCGGGGCGTTTGGCGAAGGTATCGATCTGCCGGGCGCACGACTGATTGGCGCGTTTATCGCCACCTTGGGGCTAGCCCAGCTAAACCCGGTGAACGAGCAGCTGAAACAGCGCATGGCCGCGATCTTCGGCGCTGGTTATGACTACACCTACCTGTTTCCCGGCGTACAGAAAGTCGTACAAGCCGCCGGAAGGGTGATCCGTACCCAGCAGGACCGTGGGGTGGTGATGTTGATCGATGACCGTTTTGCCGAGTCCAGGGTCCGGCAATTGCTGCCGCGCTGGTGGTCAGTTACCGGTCACTCATCTGGATGATTGGCGTTGTCGCCTCGCCACTGCAGCGGCGAGGCTTCAGGTTCGCACCCGTGTACCGTTTACCGGCGGCTATCGGCTCTTGAGTATTTTCGGGTTTGAGTTGCCCCAGATCGTGTAGAGGTCCGCCAACAAGGCGCCGTTTATGGTTTCCAGTTCGGTCTGGGTAATTTCTTCATCACCCTGTTTGCCATACAGAACGACTTCATCTCCCGCCTTGACGCCCTGGATGCCACTGACGTCGACCATCAGCGTGTTCATGGTGACCTTGCCGATCACCGGGGCGCGCTGACCGTGAATCAGCACGGAGGCCTTGTTGGAAAATGCTCGTCGATACCCATCGGAGTAACCGGCCGGTATGTTGGCGATCAAGGAGTCTTTGCTCAGGGTAAAGGTTCGGTCGTAGCTGATGGTGCTGCCCGCCGGGTAGGCGTTTACCGCCGCAACCCGCGACTTGAACTGCATGATCCGCTGAAACTCGTTATGCCCGCCCACCGGGTAGCCATAAAGCGCGGCTCCTGGGCGAACCATGTCCAGCCAACCCTCAGGCACCTCAAGGGTGGTAAAGGTATTGGCGCAGTGCAGGGTGATCCGGCTACGGTCCAGTCCGGCGTGCTCGATCAGCCAGCCTGACTGCTCCTTGAAGCTGGCCAGGCCCCGCAGTACATCCTCTCGTTCTTCCACCGGGAAGTGGGTCATGATCCCGACGATATTCAGGTGATCCAGCCGAGTCAGATCCACTGCCTGTTGTTGCCCCTGGGCAGTGCTCATTTCCAGGCCGTTGCGGCTCATGCCCGCCGAATTCAGCGCCAGGTGAACAGGCAATTTCACGCCTTTGCGCGTGGCCAGTTCGTTGAGCTGGCGCGCAACGTCCAGGTTGCCGACCAGTTCTTCGATGTTGTAGCGCAAAGCATTTTCCACTTCGCCAACGGTGGCGCTGCGCAAACGCATCAGACGGCCCTTGAAGCCTTTTGCCCGTGCAACGCGCGCCTCCTCGTTGCTTGCCACCCCGATACAGGTGACGCCCATCCTGATGGCGGAAGGGATCAGTAGAGCGATGCCATTACCATAGGCGTCGGCTTTCATCACGGCGCACATCTGGCTTTTGCCCGCCAGCCGTTGCTGGAGTTTGGTGATGTTTGCTTCGAAGGCGGCCTGATCGATCTCCAGCCAGGTATTGGCCTGGTTCGATCGACTGTCGGCGCGTGGGTGTTCCGGGGCGGGATCGAGCAAGGGCGCAGCGTGGACCACCGGCATCATTGTCGTCAAAGCCAGAGCGAGCGTCAGCGTGCTGAGCATGAAACGAGGCATATCGAGTCTTCCATTCAAGATAAGGAGAGGCCCAGGCACCGGTGCAAATGGCATCAGCCAGATCCAGGGGGCACTGTGCGGACAGCCCCGAAATTCTTATGCAAAGACGTCGTTTGTTTGTGTGGTGTTCATGGTCGGGTACAGCGCAAAACGCTGTTGATTGGGGGTGAACGGCGACACATTGCTTATCAGTGGTGTAAGGGCCAGATACGCAAGGGGTGTGAGTGATACCGACGATGCTCGCGCCGTATCCAGTGCGCTTATGGCGACACCGACGCTGGATCGTCTGTAGTTGGTTGCGAAACTGCAACTCGGGCTTGTTCCAGCATCGTCACCAACTCACCCGCAAACCGGTGGCAATCGCCCGGCCAGCGTGCCGTCAGTAGATTGCCATCGCGGACCACGAAGCCGCGGTGCGGCTGCGCTGCCGAATCGCGTAGCGGCAGCAGCGGCCCGGACATAAAGTCGTCGGGGCTGGCCAGTTCGGCTTTGACTTCCTCCTCGACCGTCTGCGGATACGTGCGGTAGTAGCGGCCGAGCAACGGGGCGGTAACCGCCCAGGCCAGCAGTTCCATGCTTTTCAACAGTGCAGTGGCCTTGCGTCTGTGCAATACCGATAGACCGGAGTCAGGGTCCAGAGTGCGGGCCAGCAGCAACACACCGTGGCAGACGGCGGCGACCGGTTTGTTCGCTTTGAAGAAGTGCAGGGCGATGCGCCTGGCCTGTTCCGACTCCAGCAAGCTGCGCATGCCGACGGCATGGCCGCCGGGAATCACCAGCCCTTCGAACCGGGTGGGGTCGACATCGGCGTAGGCCATGGGTTTGCGGAACCCATCGTCAGTGATCATGGATTGGTAGTGCTGAAGATCGGCGTTACGTGTCATCAGAAACGGGTTCAGCGGACCGAAGCCAATGGCGACCAGCCGCGGGTCCGCATAGGCGGGCAAGCCATGGGGAGTGGAGAAACTCACGTCAATGCCGGCTTGGCGCAGTGCCTGCCAGGGCACGCTGCTTTCGGTGGGATCGTAGTCGGCTTGAGGTAGCAGGAAGAGGATCATTCAGGCTCGCTCGCGTTAATAATGTGTGAGTGGTTGTGGTTAATCACGTTAGCGCAGCTTTAGTGGCCTGTACGGCTGGTTCTGTTAGTCAACTTCGGTGCCAGCAGCCCATATCCTGCGTTGCTGTTCCTCGCCATAGCGGGCTATGACTCGTCACAGCGCCTTGGCTCTGGGCCGCCGACATCCGAATTTGAGCTAACGAACCAGCCGTACAGGCCACTAGGCGGCAACAAAAGAGTTAACGGCTTTTCGATATCAATCGGGTCTATGATAATTTGGCTCCCCAAGGACAATGGCACATTAAACCTATAGATCCTCAATGCACCTCGGTCGAGCCCATGACATCTTCCCCAGCCTGGATCATCTGCGAGCACTGCGACTCGGTATACAAGCCCGTAGCCTTGGCCAAAGGTGAGACCGCGCGTTGCGTCCGTTGCTCGGCCATTCTGGACCGTGGTGGCCAGCTCAGCATTCAACAACTCCTCGCGCTGTCCATCAGCGCGGCGCTGCTGTTCGTCTTCGCCAACGCCTTTCCGGTCATCTCCATCAGCCTGCAAGGCCTGAGCAACCAGGCAACGCTGTGGCAGTCGGTGGAAGCCCTGGCGCAGGGACAAATCAGCGTAATGGCGGCAGTGGCGGGGCTGACGATCATCCTTGCGCCAATGCTGCAAATCATCTTGTTGTGCTGGGTACTCGGTTTTGCCCTGCTCGGGCGCGCGGCTCCGGGCTTCAAGGTCTGTATGCGGTCCCTGGAACAGCTGCGCCCCTGGAGCATGCTCGAAGTGTGTTTGCTGGGGATTCTGGTGGCGATCATCAAGCTGGCCGGCATGCTCGATGTGCATCCAGGTCTCGGGCTGTGGGCGCTGGCGATGCTGACCGTGCTGATCATCCTGATCTCGGGTAAAGGCATCCGCAGGCTGTGGAAAGACCTGGAGGGGGTGATTCCATGAGCCTGCCGCCCTATGCCAGCGAAATGAATCTGGTCTTGTGTCATACCTGCGGCCAGGTTTGCCCATTGACGGACGCGCGTTGCTTCCGCTGCGACGCCACTGTGCATCGACGCAAACCCAATAGCCTGGCCCGTACCTGGGCACTGCTGTTGGCCAGCATGATTTGCTACATCCCGGCCAATGTGATGCCGGTGATGTACACCAACATCTTTGGCAGTGGCAGTGAAAACACCATCTTCAGCGGGATCATAGAGTTCTGGCACGCAGGCGAGTGGGACCT
The DNA here is from genome assembly GCF_059418545.1 of Pseudomonas sp. GW821-FHT07G10. Classification (NCBI taxonomy): domain Bacteria; kingdom Pseudomonadati; phylum Pseudomonadota; class Gammaproteobacteria; order Pseudomonadales; family Pseudomonadaceae; genus Pseudomonas; species Pseudomonas sp. GW821-FHT07G10. The sequence goes on from NZ_JBWKQB010000031.1 coordinate 34,724, forward strand.
GGCGCTGGTTATTTTCATCGCCAGCGTGGCGGTGCCGTGCATGAAGTTTCTGGTACTGGGCACGCTGCTGATTACCTGTCAGCGCCGCAGTCGCTGGGCCATGCGTGAGCGGGCCAAATTGTATCGGCTGGTCGAAGTGGTGGGTTACTGGTCCATGCTCGACGTGCTGGTGGTGGCCCTGATCGCCGCCCTGGTGCAGTTTCGCTCGCTCAGCACCATCGATCCGCGGATGGGCATTCTATTTTTTGGTTTGGTGGTGGTACTGACGATGTTCGCTGCCATGAGTTTTGATCCCAGGCTTATCTGGGACGCAGAGGTTGAAGATGCCTGATCACCCAAGTTCCTCCGATACACCTGCTCCGGGTACCCCTGAGATCAAGCGTCGGCGTTTCAACGTATCCCTGGTGTGGCTGGTGCCGATTGTCGCGGCGCTGGTGGGGTTGTCGATGGTGGTGCATAACGCCAGGCAGGCGGGGCCGCAGATCACTGTGAGTTTTCTGACTGCCGAAGGGCTGGAGGTCAACAAGACCCAGGTCAAATACAAGAACGTGGTAATCGGCAAAGTGACCTCGATTGCCCTGGCAGACGACCGCAGTCACGTCGAGACCACCATCGACCTGGATGCTTCAGCCAAGTCGTTTGCGACCGATGACTCGCGCTTCTGGGTGGTGCGCCCGCGCATCGGCGCCAACGGTGTCTCCGGGATCGATACGCTGTTGTCCGGCGCCTTTATCGGGGCCGATGCCGGCGAATCGGACAACACCAAAGATAACTTTGTCGGCCTGGAAACCCCACCGCCCATTACCTACGGTCAGAAGGGCAAGCGTTATACCTTGCGCACCGACAACCTTGGCTCGCTGGATATCGGCTCCAACGTCTATTACCGCCGCATTCCGGTTGGCGAGGTGGTGTCCTATCAACTGTCCGAGGACGGTAAAGGCGTCGAAGTGCAGATCTTTGTCCATGCCCCGAACGACCAGTTCGTGACTAGCGATACGCGCTTCTGGAACGCCAGCGGCGTCAATGTCAGCCTGGGCGCCGATGGCCTGAAGGTGAACACCGAATCGGCGGCATCGATTCTGGCCGGGGGCATCGCGTTCGTTGAGCCCAAATACAGCCCCAATCCCCAGCAGGCCGAAGAGCATGCCAAATTTACCCTCTTCAATGATCAGGACACCGCCATGGCGCCAGCCGATGGCGAGCCACGCTACATCCGTATGCGCTTCAATCAACCGTTGCGCGGCCTGGTGGTCAACGCGCCGGTGGAGTTTCACGGGGTGAACCTGGGCCGGGTGGTCTCGGTTGACCTGGATTATGACGAGGACAAGAAAGACTTTCCGACCATTATTGGCGCCGTGATTTACCCAACCAGGTTGGGTAAGGCCCATGAAAAGATGTTGAAACTGCGGGGCGCGGAAGATGAAACCAAAAGTGCGCAATTGATGGCCGAGTTAGTCGCGCGCGGGCTCAGGGCGCAGGCTCGAACCGGTAACCTGCTCACCGGGCAACTCTTCATCGCTCTGGATTTCGAGCCTCATGCAAAACCGGTGACGTTCGACGTGACGGCACGGCCGATGGATATTCCGACGATACCGGGCAGCCTGGATAAACTTCAGGAGCAACTGCAAAACGTGGTCGACAAGATCAGCAAACTGCCGATCGAGCAGATTGCTGCCAACCTCAACGGTAGCCTTGGCGAGCTGCAGAAAACCCTGACAAAGGTCAATGGTGAAGTGCTGCCGCAAATGCGCGATACCCTGGTGGAGACCAGAAAAACCATGGCCTCGGCCAATGACAGCATTTCCGAAGACTCTCCGCAGCGCCAGCAGTTGGGTCAGACGATGGAAGAAGTCCAGCGTACTGCTCGTTCGGTGCGGGTGCTGACCGATTTCCTGGGCCGGCATCCCGAGGCACTGATCCGCGGGCACCTCAAAGACAACCAGCCCGATAGCTATAAATCGTCGACTTCATCCTCCCGGGACATTGACCAGCAATGAACACCATGACTCTTCGCTCCCTGGCCATTTTCGCCACAGTGGGCCTGGCCGCCTGCAGCTCGGCGCCGACCCACTACTACACGCTGGTGCCGACGGCGACGGATAGCACTGCACGCACGAATATCGCTGCGCCAGCCTTCCAGTTCGAGATGCAGCCAGTGCGCATACCGGTCCAGGTCGACCAGCCACAAGTGGTTGTTCGCCAGGGCAGCGGAGCCTTGGCGATCCTCGAAACCTCGCGCTGGAGCGCACCACTGGCCGACGAATTCCATGACGCCCTGGCCGACCAGATGGAACTCAAGCTGGGCGTCCGGGAACTGGCAGGCTTACCCAAGAACCCGGGGCTCCCGACACTCTCGCTGCAAACCGACGTCCGGCGTTTCGACTCACTGCCGGGCCAGTACGCCTTGATCGATGTGGTCTGGAGCATCAGCCTGCGCGGCGATGGCGAAAAGCGTCGTAGCCTGACGTGCAGCAGCGTCGTCCGCCAACCCGCCGGCCCGCAGGTGCAGGATCTGGTGTCGGCCCATCAGCAGGCCATCGGGCAATTGGCGAGCATCATTGCTGGCGCCGCGCGCAGCTGGTCGAAACAGCAGGGGACAGGGTGCCCTTAGGTCAGTTGAGTCGCCAGGGCCAGTCAGTTTAAGGAAATGAGGTCTCTGTTGTAGGAGCGAGCTTGCTCCGGGCGGCGTTCCGACGATGGACTCAAGGGCGACGCGTTTATTCAGAAAACACGCGTTATCGTTAACGTCCATCGCGAGCAATCGAGCGTCGACCGGCTGCTCCTACAAGGGCGGCGCAGTGGGTTCAGCGCACCAGGCACGGCTGTTTGTTGTTGAATTTCCAGCCAGGGATCAGAAACTGCATGGCAACGCTGTCGTCCCGCGCGCCGAGCCCCATGCCTTTGTACAGCTCGTGAGCCTTGGCGACTTGATCCATATCCAGCTCGACACCCAGGCCTGGTTTTTTTGGAACTTGCACGCAGCCATCGACTATTTGCAGCGGTGCTTTGGTCAGCCGTTGACCGTCCTGCCAGATCCAGTGAGTGTCGATGGCGGTGATTTCACCCGGCGCAGCAGCGGCCACGTGGGTGAACATCGCCAATGAGATGTCGAAGTGATTGTTGGAATGCGAGCCCCAGGTCAGACCCCATTCGTTGCACATCTGTGCCACCCGGACCGAACCCTGCATGGTCCAGAAGTGCGGGTCGGCCAGCGGGATGTCCACCGATTGCAGCTGGATCGCATGGCCCATTTCGCGCCAGTCGGTGGCGATCATGTTGGTCGCTGTTTTCAAACCGGTCGCACGACGGAATTCAGCCATGACTTCTCGACCGGAAAAGCCGTTCTCTGCGCCACAGGGATCTTCCGCGTAAGCCAGCACATGATGTTGATCGCGGCATAGACGGATGGCTTCTTTCAGCGACCAGGCGCCATTGGGGTCCAGCGTGATACGCGCGTCGGGGAAGCGCTCGGCCAGGGCGGTAACGGCCTGGATTTCTTCATCGCCGCTTAACACGCCGCCCTTGAGCTTGAAGTCCTTGAAGCCATAACGGGCATGAGCCGCCTCGGCCAGGCGCACTACGGATTCGGCAGTCAGGGCTTGTTCATGGCGCACGCGGAACCAGTCGTTATCCGCATCCGGTTCGCTTCGGTAGGCCAGGTCGGTCTGATTGCGATCACCGACATAAAACAGATAACCGAGCATTTTCACTTCATCGCGCTGCTGGCCTTCACCAAGCAGGGCTGCGACCGGTACGTCCAGGTGTTGACCCAACAGATCGAGGAGGGCGGCTTCAAGGCCGGTGACGGCATGGATGGTGATGCGAAGGTCGAAGGTCTGCAAACCGCGGCCACCAGCGTCACGTTCGGCAAAGGCCTGGCGCACGCTATTCAAGATTTTCTGGTAGGTGCCAATGCTGTTGCCGACCACCAGTGAGCGGGCATCTTCGAGGGTCTGGCGAATGCGCTCGCCACCAGGCACTTCGCCGACACCGGTGTGACCGGCATTGTCCTTGAGAATTACGATGTTGCGGGTGAAGAACGGACCGTGGGCGCCGCTGAGGTTGAGCAACATGCCATCGTGACCGGCCACCGGGATGATCTGCATGCTGGTAATAACCGGGGCTTTGCCTGCGTCTTGAGCGTTCGAGGGGTTCATTTCGTTGTCCTGTACATTCGTATTCGTTTGATCCGGGGCCGCTGCCTGGCGTTGATCGGCCATGGCGCTCGACCCCCGTCCTTTTCAGGAGTGGCTAGGTTGGTGTTGGTTTGCTGTCGCGACAACCGGTGCGCCTTTAGGCTTGTTACGCGCGGCGAAGACGATGATCGCGGCGATAATGGATGTCGCGGCCAGGCCGTACAAACCACCCTGGATCGAGCCGGTGCGTTCTTCCAGCAATCCAAAAGTCGTCGGTGCAACAAAGCCACCGAGATTGCCGACCGAGTTGATCAGCGCGATCACACCGGCGGCGATTCGTGCATCCAGATACGCCTGTGGAATCGGCCAGAACAGCGACGACGCCGACTTGAAACCCAAAGCCGCAAAGCAAATGGCAACGAAGGCGAAGATCGGCCCACCGGTGGTGGACATGAACATCCCCACAGCGGCAATCAACAGTGCAACGGCGACCCAGGCTTGCTGGTGCTTCCACTTGGCCGATAGCGAGGCGAAGGCGTACATGCCGACGATGGACAGCAGCCACGGAATCGAATTGAACAGCCCGACCTGGACGTCGCTGAGATCGCCCATCTTCTTGATGATGCTCGGCAACCAGAATGTCGCGGCATAGATGGTCAGCTGGATGAAGAAGTAGATCAGACAGAACACAATGATCTGGCGATCCTTGAGCAGTTTGCCCAACGACGGTTTGATCGGCGTTGCTGCTTCGCGCGCCAGTTGTTCTGCATCAATGGCATTGACCAGTGCATCCTGCTCGGCGCGGGTCAGCCATTTGGCATCGTGGGGTCTGGAATCAAGCCAGAACCAGACGAAGACGCACAGCACCACCGAAAACAACCCTTCAATGAAGTACATCCACTGCCAGCCGTGCATGCCAAAACCATTGATTTGCAGCAGCAACCCGGACAAGGGGCCGGAAATCAGAGAGGCAAACGCCGAGCCGCTGAGAAAGATTGCGATCGCTTTACCGCGCTCCACACCGGGCAACCAGCGGGTGAAGTAATAGATCACGCCGGGGAAGAAGCCTGCTTCGGCAACACCCAGGAGGAATCGCAGAATGTAGAAGTGGGTTTCGTTCTGAATGAACGCCATGCAGGCGGCGACAATGCCCCAGGTCAGCATGATGCGGGTCAACCAGATACGGGCGCCGACTTTTTGCAGGAGTATGTTGGAAGGGACTTCGAACAGCGCGTAAGCGATGAAGAACAAGCCGGCACCGAAGCCGTAGGCTGCGGCACCGATGCCAAGATCGTGCTCCATGTACGAACGCACGAAGCCGATATTCACTCGGTCAATGTAGTTAACGATAAACATGATGACAAACAGGGGCAGGACATGCCGCTTTACTTTCGCAACAGCCGAAAGCAACGCCGGATCTGCGCCGTCACTCACCTTGGAATTGGATGTGCTCACAATCTGATCTCCCACTCGTTATTTTTATGCGGGGTACGACTGAATTAAGTGTCAGGCGGGTGCCTAAGGGGCGGTATCGAAATCAGTGACAGGGGAGGACAGTAGGCCTGCAGAAAGGAGGGTATGAGGTGCTTGTGGATTCATGGTGAGTCAGCCTGCTTCGCGGTTTTTGTTAGGAGAGGTGCGATTTTTGTTGATAGACATCATACAACTGAGATTTTTCCATCACAAGCCAGGAAAGTTGATTTTGTCGTTCTAAAATTGCCGTTTTTTATGCATTTAAACTCGCTAAAAGTGCTGTTTAACCCCTAATATAGGCGGTTAATGAGGTTTTATAGGGTTTTGTCGAGGTTCTGCTTTTGCTGGGTTCGAAACGAAGATCTTCTGAGGGAGAGCCCAAAAAGTGTCGGGTTACAGGCCTTTTGTTGAGTGTTGTCATACAACGTTGATCGATTTTTGATGCACCGTTTCATGACAGATATGGAAGGCGCGCAACACAAAACCGGCAAGGTGTTACGATTCGATAGCCCGGATTTGCGGATGATCATTATGCAAAATACCCCTGATGCACCTGCTCGCAAGCGCTCCCACAATCTTGCCCATGAATTGGTTACGGTGCTTACCCAAAGCATTTTGCTGGGCCAAATCAAACCCGGGCAAAAGCTTCCCGCAGAAAATGCGATTGTTCGCGAGCATGGTGTCAGTCGTACGGTAGTGCGTGAGGCGATCTCGAAATTGCAAGCCTCCGGTTTGGTGGAGACTCGCCACGGTATCGGCACTTTTGTGCTTGAGCGCTTACCCGAGCAGGGCTTGCGACTGAATGTCGATACCGCCATGAGTGTGCGCAACATTCTGGAGTTGCGCATGGGCCTCGAAACCCAGGCGGCAGCCCTGGCCGCAACGCGTCGCAGCCCGAAACAGTTGTCGCAGATGCGTAAAGCACTGGATGACTATCAGGGTTTATTGGCCAATAACGACAGCTGTGTCGAAGCGGACCAGCGCTTTCATTTACTCATTGCCCAGGCCACAGGTAATACCTGCTTTACCGAAATCATGCAGTATTTGGGGAGTTCCATGATTCCCAGAACTCGGGTGAACGCCACTGAGCGTGGCGGAGCCGACCTGGCCAGGCTCGGACACCTTGCCAATCTTGAGCACGAAGCCATTCTCAATGCCATCAAAAAGCAGGACCCGGACGCCGCCCGAGCGGCGATGTGGTTACATCTGACGAACAGTCGTGAGAGGTTTTCTGCAGATTGAGCCTGTAGGCCTTGGGCGGCTTTGGGCTGCATCGGGCATGTGCTGCCGGGATTCGCTGAACACTATCGTGACACCCGATACCGGCACGCCTGATTGGCGTCATGAAAGTGGGTGAGTGGCTGCAAGTGCATCGTGGGATTGTCAGATCAGCTGAATTGACCGCGGACAGAGTTTTTTCAGCTCCATCCGCCGGGCTCAATGTAGCTGGGCCCTCAAAGCAATGAGAGCGGATAGTTGATGATCAGCCGATTCTCATCGAACTCATTGGTGCTGAAGTCTTTGCGGATACTCGAATTGCGCCATTTGAGGTTAAGGCTCTTCAGGGCTCCACTCTGCACGGTATAGCCCACTTCGGTCTCGCGACCCCATTCCTTGCCATCGGTGATGGTCCCGGTATGCACATTGTCACCGCTGATGTAGCGGTTCATCAGGGTCAGGCCGGGCACGCCGAGGGCGGCGAAGTTGTAGTCGTGGCGCAGCTGCCAGGACTTTTCCTTGGCGTTGTCGTAGCTTGAGTTGTAGCTGTCGTTGGCCAGGGTGCCGCCGCTGGTACCGTTGACCCGCATCCAGGCGTTGTCGCCGGTGACTTTCTGCAGGCCGACATAGAAGGTGTTGCCGCCGTACTTGGCCGAGAACAACCCGGACCAGGTTTTGTTGTCCAGATCGCCGGCCCGGGCACTGCCGTCCTCCTTGCCGTAAAAGAAGCCCAGGTTGGCCCCCAGGGTCCAGTCCCCCAAGGGCTGAGTGTGCACCAGGTTGAGGTATTGCTGGCTGTAGATGTCTTTGAGTTCGGCGTTCCACAGACCGATCTGGGTGCGTTTTTCATTGAAGGTGTATTCGCCGCCTTCGAAGTTGAAGCGGTCCGAGGTGAATGCCGCTTTGCCGTTCATCGACATGTCGCTCATGCTCGAATCGTTGCGCGGGCTGTTGGCGCGGAACTGGCCGCCATAGAGGGTCAGGCCGTCGATTTCCTTCGAGGTGATCTGGCCACCACGGAAGGTCTGGGGCAAGGAGCGGCCATCGTCCGAACGCAGGATTGGCAGTACCGGCATCCATTCGCCGACTTTCAATTCGGTTTTTGAAATCCTGGATTTAAAGGCCACGCCCAGGCGACCGAAGTTGTCGGCTGGGCGACCATCGCTGTCCAATGGCAGGAGCTGCGTCCCGCCGGTGCCGCGTCCGCCGTCGAGCTTTTGCGAGTACAGACCGAGTACGTCTACGCCGAAACCGACAGTGCCCTGAGTAAAGCCAGATCGTGCATCGAGGATGAAGCTCTGCGTCCATTCCTCCGCTTTCGCCTGCGGATACGCCGGATCAACGAAATTGCGATTGATATAGAAGTTACGGGCAGTGAGGGTCGCGGTGCTGTCTTCGACGAAGCCTGACGATGCAGCGAACACCGGCGTTCCGGCCGCCAGACTCAGTGCCAAGGTGGTCAGGGCATAACGAGGTGCGTTACTCAGTGGCGAGCGAGTGACCTTGAGTGTCATTGTTTTTATTCCCAAGTACTTATGTTGGCTTGCACGAATCCGTCCGGCTGCGCCAGGCGCACACGGCGGATCAATGAATTCGGTTTGGATCGACCACCCACCGACTGGCAGGTGGAGATGAAGTTTCAGGCCGGGGCCTTGCTTGCGGTCATCACGCCAGGTTGCGTGCCGCTGATACGGCCGCACGTAACCCCAGCAAATAACTGTCCACGCCAAAACCGCAGATCTGGCCTTTGACGATCTCGGCAAACACCGACTGATGGCGGAACGCTTCGCGCGCGTGGATGTTGGACATGTGCAGCTCCACCACCGGCACCGTGAGAATCGCCAGGGCGTCGCGGATGCCGTAGCTGTAGTGAGTCCAGGCACCGGCGTTGATCAGCACGGCATCCACGTTATCGAAGTAGCCCTGGTGAATGCGCTCGCACATTTCACCTTCGCTGTTGGTCTGGAAGCTCTCGATCTGGGCGCCGAGCTCCTCGCCGAGGGCGCGCAGACTGGCGTCGATTTCGGCTAGCGTCACCGTTCCGTATTGAGCCGGATCACGCTTGCCGAACATGTTGTGGTTGATGCCGTGCAGCATGAGGACATTCATGATGTTCATTCCTTAAGTCCAGTGAGTTGACCTGTTCGAGCGCGTGGCCGGTTTTCGTCATCTGAGCGGTGAGCAGGGATCAATCTTTGAGCTCGATGCGGTGTACGTCGCCGACGATCAAGGCATAGGCGATTACACCCAGGAGCGCAGCGGCACCGACATAGATCAGCGCGTAATAGAACGAACCGGTGCCCGCGATAATGAAACCGATGACCAGCGGCGTAGTGATTCCGGAAAGATTGGCGCAGAAGTTGAAAAGGCCGCCGGTCAGGCCCATGAGTTTTTTCGGTGCGACGTCAGAGATCAGCGTCCAGCCAAGACCCACCATGCCTTGACCGAAAAAGGCAAAGGACAGGATCGAGATGACCAGCACATCGGATTCCACGTAGTTGGCGCCGATGATGGTGCTGGCCATTAACAGCCCGGCGATGATCGGCAGCTTGCGGGCGATGTTGGCCGAGCCGGTACGTTTGAGCAGTTGGTCGGACAGCCAGCCACCGAACATCACGCCAGCGGCGGCCGCCAGGAACGGCATGATCGAAAAGAAGCCGACCTTGATCCAGCCCATGTGGCGTTCCGTGGCCAGGTAGGTCGGGAACCAGGTGAGGAAGAACACCAGAACAGTGTTGCCGGCGAATTGGCCGATGGACGCACCAATGATCTGACGGTACGACAGCAATTGGCGCACGTTGGACCAGGAGAAAGGGGTCGATTGTTCGTCGGCTTTCGCCAGGCCGCCGCCGGCAGCGATGTAATCCAGTTCAGCCTGATTGGCGTTGGTGGACTCGTGGGGCTCGCGATATATGCGCCACCAGACCAGTCCGAAGAGGATGCCGATCACCCCGACAATGACGAAGATCGCTCGCCAGCCGTAAGTACCCATGATCCAGAACAAGACCGGCGCAAAGCAGGCCAGCCCCAGGTATTCACCGACGGTATAGATAGCTGTTGCCCGGGCGCGCTCCTGCTGCGGAAACCAGGTGCCGACCACCCGACTGTTGGTCGGGAAACACGGCGCTTCACTGATCCCCAGTCCGAAACGACACAGCAGCAGCGACTTGATGCCGACGCTGAAGCCTTGCAGCAAGGTAAATGCCGACCAGAAGGTAAGTGCCAGAAAGTAGGTGACCTTGCTGCCGAAACGATCCAGGAACAGCCCGCCAGGAATTTGCGCCAGGGCGTATGTCCAGGAGAAGGCCGAGAACACAAAGCCCATGGTCACAGCTGTGATTCCCAGGTCCTTGGTGAGTTCAGGTGCGGCGATACCCAGAATCGTTCGGTCCAGGTAATTGATCATGGTACCGATGGCGAGCAGAGCAAGGATGACGAAGCGAGCGCGGGTGCGCTTGACGCTTGTCGCGGGGGTATAGGTCAGCGGAGCCGCGGATGCGGTGCCTCCAGTTTTATTGGACATGTCTTGAGTACCCATATTGTTGTTGTCGGGACTTTGTGATGATGCTCAAGCTGCGTTGTGACTTTTTGCATGCAGTTGATGGGTGCTCAGGCTAGTGAGAGGTAGATCGTGGTGTCAAGCGCAGATTTTTATTTTTGCATGCAAAGTTTGGGTTGTTAGCGCCGTTGATATCTTATTCATGCCGTTTTACATGCATTTAAGTTGTTTTTTTGTTGATTTATTTGCCGTCTCTGCATTTTTTTATCTCTTGACTTGGCTTTTAAGGGCGATTACTTTTTGGGTCATCTTGCATTTTGCATGCAAAACAAAAGATCCAAGGAGATCGCAATGTCAGCAACGAGGGTCAATCTCGACGCTATTTCCCAGTCCGCCAAACTGGATAGCGCCACCCAGGCAAGTACTCTGGAAACCTATGGAGGGGCCTACCGCGATCTGCTGGGTTACGTCCCGCCCCGCATCCAGTCGCGTTTCGGCATTACCGGCGTGCTCGACCCGGAACTGGTCCAGATGCAAGAAGCCATGCGCAGTCACGCCATGGATACCCCACACCTGGATCCGAAGATGGTGCAGATCATCCTGTTCGGCATGTTGCTGATGGATGGCAACGACGCTGCCGAAACCCATTGCCTGGCCGCTCGCCGTTGTGGCGCCAGCTGGGAAGAGCTGCAGGCAACTATCAGTCTGTGTTTCCTGTTTCGGGGGCTGCCGGCGGCAAACCGCGGCGCAGATTTGCTGGCACGGGTCGCGGCTCGTGAAGAGCCGGTCGTCTACCCAACCTGAGGAGCACCGCCATGAACGATTCGAGTTTGCAGTGCGCGGCGGACTGGCTGGACCAGGCTGCCCGGAGCCATGAATGGATCGCTCCGTTACGTGAAGTTCAACCTTCATTCGGCATTGATGACGCCTACGCGATTCAGCAGATCAACACCGAGCGCCAATTGGCTAAAGGGCGGCGCATCGTGGGGCGCAAAATCGGTCTCACGTCCAAAGCGGTGCAAAAACAGTTAGGCGTAGACCAACCGGATTTCGGCGCGCTGTTCGATGACATGGGCTACGGCAGTGGTGAAGTGATTGCCTGGCAGTCACTGCATCAACCCAAGGTCGAGGCTGAGATCGCGTTTGTTCTCAAACGTGATCTGGACCTGCCCAATCCGGGCCTGGTCGACGTGCTCAATGCCATTGACTACGCCTTGCCAGCGATAGAAATCGTCGGCAGCCGGATTGCCAACTGGAACATCCGCATTGTTGACACCATTGCCGACAACGCGTCTTCCGGTGCCTATGTGCTGGGCAGCTCGCCGCGGGACATCAAGGATCTGGACCTGAGCCTGTGCGGGATGGTCATGGAGCGTAGTGGCGAACCGGTATCGGTCGGTGTCGGTCAGGCTTGCCTGGGTAATCCCCTGAATGCCGTGGTCTGGCTGGCCCGCAAGATGGTCGAAGTCGGGCAACCCCTGCGCGCGGGTGACGTGGTGCTCTCCGGGGCATTGGGGCCGATGGTTGAAGTGCGTCCCGGTGATGTGGTCGAGGCGCGTATAGCCGGTTTGGGTTCGGTAGTCGCCGTCTTCGGTGATGCCGATGCTGGCCAGCAACAGTCGGACGAAGCCTACAGCAAGAAGGTGCAAGCATGAGCATGATCGCAGAATACGCGGCCCGTCTGGACGAAGCGGCCCGTACCGCCGTTGCCATCAATCAGATCGACCCGGAATCGAAAATGAGCCTGGACGATGCCTACCGCATTCAGGCCGCATCCATTGCTCATCGTCTGGGTCGCGGTGAGCGGCAAGTCGGCATGAAGATGGGATTCACCAGTCGCGCAAAGATGTTGCAAATGGGCATCGACGACTTGATTTGGGGCCGCTTGACCAGCGGCATGCGCGTGGAGGAGGGCAGCACCGTCAAGCTTTCCAGTTACGTACACCCGCGCGTCGAGCCTGAGATCGCTTTCCTGCTCCAGCGTCCACTGGCAGGCGATGTCACGGCCAGCGAAGCGTTGGCGGCGGTGGAAGCCATCGCTCCGGCGCTGGAAATCATTGATTCGCGCTACCAGAACTTCAAGTTTTCCCTGCCGGATGTGATCGCCGATAACGCCTCTTCCTCGGGCTTCGTCATCGGTGCCTGGAATGCGCCGGATAGCGACATCGGCAATCTGGGCATGGTCATGAGCTTCGACGGCAAGGCCCAGCACATGGGCTCCAGCGCTGCGATTCTGGGCAACCCGTTACGTGCCCTGGTCGCCGCTGCGCGTCTGGCGGCTCAGGCGGGTGAGCCCTTGCAGGCTGGCGCCATAATCATGGCCGGTGCCGCAACCCCGGCCGAGTGGCTGGTACCGGGTACCTATGTGCGCCTCGACGTGCAGCACCTTGGCAGCATCGGTTTTCACGTACAGGACTAAATCCATGCCTATCGCAATCATCAACATCATCGAAGGCCGTAGTGATGAGAAGAAGCAGGCGTTGATCGTCAGCGTGTCCAGGGCCATTGCCGAAAGTCTGGATGCTCCGCTGGAAAGCGTTCGCGTCCTGGTTCAGGAGTATCCGGACAACCTGTGGGCGGCTGGCGGCGAAACCATCCGTGAGCGACGCAGCAAGGCTGTCTAGCCAATCGATCCCGCTCCGGCAACGCACAGCACAAGAAGGACAACAAGATGAGCAAGCCTGTAAAAGTCGCCATCATCGGTTCCGGCAACATCGGTACCGATTTGATGATCAAGATCCTGCGTCACGGCAAGCACCTGGCAATGGGCGCCATGGTCGGTATCGATCCGGCCTCCGACGGCCTGGCTCGCGCCGAGCGCATGGGCGTCGCCACCACTGCCGGGGGCATTGAAGGCCTGTTGGCGATGGAGGGCTTCAAGGACATCAAGATCGTGTTCGACGCCACCTCAGCCGGCGCCCATGCCCACCACAATGCCTTGCTTGAGCCCCATGGCATCAAGGTCATCGACCTGACTCCGGCGGCCATCGGTCCGTATGTGATTCCTGCGATCAATCTCGATTCGGAGCTCGATGCCAACAACCTGAACATGGTCACCTGCGGCGGCCAGGCCACGATTCCGATCGTTGCCGCGGTGTCCCGGGTGGCCAAGGTTCACTACGGAGAAATCGTCGCCTCGATTTCCAGTAAGTCGGCAGGTCCCGGTACCCGAGCCAACATCGACGAGTTCACCGAGACCACTACCGCAGCCATCGAGAAACTCGGGGGCGCTAGTCGTGGCAAAGCGATCATCGTGCTCAATCCGGCCGAGCCGCCACTGATCATGCGCGACACCGTGTTCGTGCTGTCCGAATTGGCCGACCAGGATGAAATCGAGCGCTCGATTCTCGACATGGTGTCGAGCGTGCAGAGCTACGTACCCGGTTACCGGCTCAAGCAAAGCGTGCAGTTCGAGGTGATCCCACCTGAAATACCGGTCAATGTGCCAGGTTTGGGTTACCTGAGTGGCCTGAAGACTTCGGTGTTCCTCGAAGTCGAAGGCGCGGCGCACTACCTGCCAGCCTACGCCGGCAACCTGGACATCATGACTTCGGCGGCAATGGCCTGTGCTGAACGTATTGCCGCTACCCGCCTGAACGCAGTCGAGGCCTGACGCATGGACATCAAGAAAAAGCTGTATATCTCCGACGTGACCCTGCGCGACGGCAGCCATGCCATCCGCCACCAGTATTCGATCAAGAATGCCCAGGACATCGCCCGTGCACTGGACAAGGCGAAAGTCGATTCCATCGAAGTGGCTCACGGCGACGGCCTGCAAGGATCAAGCTTTAACTATGGCTTCGCGGCCCATTCGGACCTGGAATATATCGAGGCCGTGGCGGACGTCATCAGCCACGCCAAAATCACCACCTTGCTGCTGCCCGGTATCGGTACGGTCCATGACCTCAAGGCAGCCTACAAAGCCGGTGCTCGCGTGGTGCGCATCGCCACTCACTGCACCGAAGCGGACGTGTCGCGCCAGCACATCGAATACGCTCGTGAGCTGGGTATGGATACCGTCGGCTTCCTGATGATGAGCCACATGCTCGCCCCGCAAGAATTGGCCAGGCAGGCGAAGCTGATGGAGAGCTACGGCGCGACCTGCGTGTATATGGCCGACTCCGGCGGCGCAATGAACATGCAGGATATCCGCGAGCGCTTCCGTGCCTTTAAAACGGTGCTCAAGGCCGAAACCGAAACCGGTATGCACGCCCACCACAACCTGTCACTGGGTGTGGCCAATTCGATCGCGGCGGTGGAAGAGGGCTGCGACCGCATCGATGCCAGCCTCGCCGGCATGGGTGCCGGCGCGGGCAATGCGCCGCTGGAGGTGTTTATCGCCGCGGCCGAACGTCTCGGCTGGAACCACGGCACTGACCTGTACACGCTGATGGACGCGGCCGATGATATCGTCCGTCCCTTGCAGGATCGCCCGGTGCGGGTTGATCGTGAAAGCCTGGCGCTGGGTTATGCGGGGGTCTATTCGAGCTTCCTGCGTCACGCTGAAGTCGCCGCGGCCAAGTACGGGGTGAAGACTGTCGACATCCTCGTTGAATTGGGCAAGCGCCGTATGGTCGGGGGGCAGGAAGACATGATCGTCGACGTGGCTCTGGACCTGCTTCGTCGTTGAATTTGAAGAATAAAAAGAAGAGCTGAAACCATGAACAAAACCAGCAAGTTTCACCCTGAACCGCTGTATGACGTTTCCAACCTCGGTCATGTCGAGCTCAATACCCCTGACCTGGACGCCAGCGTACGCTTTTTCACTGAAGTCTACGGTCTGGATCTAGTTACCACGCAGGGCGACTCGGCCTACCTGAGAGCCTGGGGCGACCACGACCTGAGCTCATTGAAGCTGACAGCTGCCAAGCAGGCAGGCGCCGCCCACATTGGTTGGCGTGTCATGAGCCCTCAGGCGCTGGAGCGTCGCGTCGCAGCGCTCAAAGCCTATGGTGTTGAAGGCCAGTGGATCGATGGCGATGTCGGCCACGGCGCGGCCTACAGCTTCATAGCACCGAGTGGACACCGTATGGAGGTCTACTACGAGGCCGAAAAATACGTGCCGACGGCGGACAAGAAACCGTACCTGCCCAACCAGCCGCAAAAATTCAGCGGCCGTGGCGTAGCGGCGGCGCGCATCGACCACATCAATATCCTGACCCAGGACGTGGTCAAGACCCGTGAATTCGCCGATCAGACCATGGGCTTCAAACTGCGCGAGCATCTGATCCCGGGCGGTCAGGGCGAAGAGGTTGGCGCCTGGATGAGCCTGATGAACAAGGCTCATGACCTGGCGATCACAAAGGAACCTGGCCCGACGGCCAGCGGTCGACTGCATCACCTGGCCTATGCTGTGGAAAACCGTGAAGACGTGTTGCGCGCTGCGGATATCTTCATGGAAAACGATGTATTCATCGAATTCGGTCCGGCCAAGCATTCACGCACTCAGGGTTTCTTTCTGTATGTGTACGAACCGGGCGGTAACCGCATCGAAGTGTTTTCCGGCGGCATTCATATCTTTGTGCCGGATTGGGAACCTGTTCAGTGGGGCACCGAAGTCAAAGGCCGCTCCACTGCGTGGGGCCTGGGCGTGCCGGAGAGTTTCCACAAGTACGCGACCCCTGATGTGCAGGTGCCTGCGCCAACGTCAGCGGCCAAGGCTGCTGCGATGGCTGCATTGAGCGAGTGATGCCCCGGGGCTTGTCGGCGTGTAGCTGACAGGTCGCCAGACATCGCGGATGATAGAGCGTGTCGAGACGGTGGCGGTTACCGTCTCTCGAGTGATCAGGTCAGAGGCCTTTGCAGTGAACGAGATGTTGATGGAAGAGAACCTGTCCGTGCAGGAAGACAGCACTACCACCCATGCCACCTCCCTGGTGAAGCGCCTGCGTATGGCGATCATGACCGGCGAGTTGGCACCGGGCAGTAAGTTGCGTCTGGAAGCCCTACGCGAAAAACTGGGTCTGACCATCAGCCGCAGTCCACTGCGTGAGGCGCTTTCCCGGCTGGGTGCAGAGGGTCTGGTGTTGATCGAGGATAAAAGGGGCTACCGCGTTATTCCTGTGTCCGAGAAAAATCTTCAGGAAATCGCCAAACTGAGGGTCCACTCCGAGGGCCTGGCGCTACGCGAATCCATCACCAAAGGCGATCAGGCCTGGGCCGATTCGGTCCGGGCCGCCGAGGAAAAGCTTCGCAGCATCAAGCGCACGGACAACATGAGCGCGACGCAGCAGGAACAATGGGAACAGGCTCACCGTGACTTTCACCTGAAGTTGCTGGAAGCCTGCGACATGCCGCTGTTGCTCAATCACTGCAACACCCTGCATGACCTGAATGACCGCTACCGCCGATTGTTCCTGGCGAAGAATCCTTTTGACCGGGACGTTAATTCCGAGCATGGCGCGATTGTCGCGGCCACCCTGGAACGCAATGCCGACCTGGCGTGCGCGCTGCTTGCTCAGCATATCCAGCGCACCACGCAGAACATCTGTATCAGTCTTCGCCGACAAGAAACCGGCTCCGATGCTTGATTGACGGCTGACGCCGGCACCCTTCCAGGGCCGGGCGTGCACATCACAACAATAATCCCCAGCGCCAGATAGCGGGCTTGGTGCCCGGCTGCCTGCGAAAAGGAGCAACTCATGCGCCATTCCATCGCGACCATGGCCCTGTCGGGCACTTTGCCGGAGAAGCTCGTAGCAGCGGCTCAGGCGGGCTTCGACGCGGTCGAGATCTTCGAAAACGATCTGTTGGCCTGCCGCCTGACTCCCCGGGAAGTACGTCACATGGCCGCAGACCTTGGTCTGGGTCTGGACATCTATCAGCCATTGCGTGATTTCGAGGGAGTGGATCCGGCGCAGTTCCAGCGCAACCTGCAGCGCGCCGAACGCAAGTTTGATCTCATGCAAGAGCTGGGGATCGGGTTGCTGCTGGTCTGCTCCAATGCCCAGCCGACGGCGCTGGGCGATCCAGATCTGATCGCCGGCCAGCTCGAGGAGCTGGCGAACCGAGCGGCCAAACGCAACCTGCGGGTGGGGTTTGAAGCCTTGTCCTGGGGCACCCATACCAACCGTTTCGCACAGGCCTATGATGCAGTTGAGCGGGCCGCTCATCGAAGCCTCGGGCTGGTGCTGGACAGCTATCACACGCTGGCGCTGCGGGACGATTTCAGTGCGATCAAGGATCTGCCGGGAGAAAAGATATTCTTCCTGCAACTGTCCGATGCACCTTGGGATACTAATCAACCTCCGCTGCACACGCGCCCCTTGCGCAGTTTTCCGGGACTGGGCCAGTTCGACATGGTGGGTTTCGTCGACGCCGTGCTGCAAGCCGGTTATGACGGGCCGTTGTCGCTGGAGATCTTCAGCGACGAGTACCGCGCAGCGTCGGCGCAACTGACGGCCATTGCCGGTCGTGCCTCGTTGATCTGGCTGGAAGAGCAATTGGGCCAGCGCGCAGGGTACAAAGCCGGGCAGCGCCTGTCGGTCCCTCCCGCGGTTTCGCCGTCCGTCCGCTGCAGCTATCTGGAACTGACCACTGATGCTGCGAGCCGGAACCTGCTGGACAAACAACTGAGCGTGTTGGGGCTGACCTCGGTCAATGCGCCACTGACCGTCAAGTTGCTCCCGAGCATGGCCCCCGGCGTCAATGTTCAAGGGGTTGGGGTGAGCGTTACTGATCCCCGGGCAGCACAGCAACGAAGCGAGGCCTTCGGTTATTCAGCCGGTGTTGGCGAGCACGTCGGAACCACGGCGCCCGATGGCAGTGTTTTACGCTTCATGCCGCAGCGCAATCAAGACACGCCGCAGATTCACGGCACTCGACTGGACAGGATCATCCGCGCCGTGCCCTTGGGCACGCTCGACAGTTGGGCCACGTTCTATCACCTGACCCTTGGACTCCAGCCCGTGTCGCCGCTGCTCAAGCACGATCCTTACGGCGTGGTGCGCGGGCGTCTGCTGCAAGGCTGCGACCTGGCCATCGAGTTGGAAACCTCAGCCCATGAACGGACCCTGGCCGCTCAAGCCAGTGCCGAACAGCGCATCAGCCGATTGGTATTTGCCGTCCCGGATCTGACGGCTTGCCTGCACACGCTGTTGGCGCAGGGCATCGAAACGCTGCCGGTGCCGGCCAATTACTACGATGACCTGGCCGCGCGTTTTCCCTTGGAGCAGGGAGAAGTGGATGAGCTGCGCCGATTGAACATGCTGTATGACCGCCAGCCCCAAGGCGAATACCGCTACGCTTGCCTGCCACCTTTTGCCAGCGGTTTGTGTTTCGAGCTGATTGAGCGTCGAGGCGCCTATGCCGGAACCGACATGGCCAATGCCTATGTCCTGAACGCTGCTTTGAACGACTGGAAAAACGCCTGCTCAACCACCTCCACTGATTCGCAAGGACAATAACAATGACCACCTCCTCGTCAGTTCAACATCCTGTCACCCCGAACAAACTCATTGGGTTGATCGGCGCCTCACTCCAGTCCTCTATGAGCCCGGCCCTGCACATGCGCGAAGGCGCGGCGCAGGACCTGGTGTATCTCTACAAATTGATCGACCTGGACCAGTTGGGTCTGGACGTCAGCGCGTTGCCCTCGTTGATCGACGCTGCCAGGCACATGGGTTACAACGGTCTGAACGTCACATTTCCTTGCAAGCAGGCCGTACTGCCGTTGCTCGATGAACTGTCTGACGAGGCGCGCAGCATCGGTGCGGTGAACACCGTGGTGATCAAGGACGGAAAAACTATCGGTTACAACACCGATTGCCTCGGCTTCGCCGAAGGTTTCAAGCGCGGCCTGTCCGATGCCCCCCGCGAACGAGTCGTACAGATGGGCGCGGGAGGAGCCGGCTCGGCGGTGGCCTATGCCTTGCTGCAACAGGGCGTGCAGCAATTAAGCATTTTCGATATCGAGGCGGAGAGGGGGATGACACTGGTCGATAATCTCAACGCTTGTTTCGGCCACGGCCGGGCAGTGCAGGGCCGCAACTTGGAAGCCACCTTGAGTCGCGCCGATGGCCTGGTCAACACCACGCCGATGGGCATGACAAAGCTTCCGGGTATGCCGGTTCCAGTAGAACTATTGCGTGCTGATCTATGGGTTGCCGATGTGGTGTATTTCCCCATCGAAACCGAACTGTTGCGCAACGCTCGGGCCTTGGGCTGCCGCACATTGGGCGGGGGCACGATGAATGTTTTCCAGGCGGTGAAGTGCTTCGAATTGTTTACCGGCATTACGCCTGACGCTGCCCGTATGGAGCGACATTTTCTCGACGAAGTGGGGCAGCTTTAAGTGATGTCGCCACACCGTTCAACCTTGATTGCCTTGCTGGTGGCCGTGACGTTTTTCATGGAAAACCTCGACGTCACGGTGATTGCCACGGCATTGCCGGACATGGCCCGGACCTTCGGGGGGACGGCGGTGGACCTGAATATCGGTATGAGCGCCTACATGTTGGCCATTGCAGTGTTCATTCCCATCAGTGGCTGGTTGGCGGATCGCTTCGGCTCGCGCCTGGTGTTCGGCTCGGCGATTGTGCTGTTCAGCCTGTCGTCGTTGTTATGCGGGTTGAGCAACAGCCTGGAGACCTTTGTCGCTGCCCGTGTGCTGCAAGGCATCAGCGGCGCGATGATGGTGCCGGTCGGACGCTTGGCGGTGCTGCAGGCGACGGAGAAGAAGGATCTGGTGCGGGCTATATCCTTCATCACCTGGCCCGGGTTGGTGGCGCCGATTCTCGGTCCTCCGCTCGGTGGGTTCATTGTCACCCATGCCTCCTGGCCATGGATTTTCTATCTCAATTTGCCCCTTGGCCTGGTGGCGCTGATCGCAACCTTGATCCTGATTCCCAAACGCAATGAGGTCAGTGCCAGAGCCTTCGATCTCGGCGGATTTGTGCTGGTGGGTGGTGCCTGTGCCTCGTTGTTGTACGGCGTCGAGATGCTGGGGCAAAGTCGCGCCAATCTGTGGCTGGGACTAACGCTTGCCATTGCCGGGGTGACTCTTGCCGTTCTGGCGTGGGCGCATATGCGTCGGCGCGTCGATCCTTTGCTGGCCTTGGGGGTGATGGGGGTTCGCACGTTCAGTGTCAGCCTGTTTGGCGGCTCGCTGTTTCGCATCGCCATCAGCACGTTGCCGTTCCTTCTGCCGCTGATGTTCCAGCTGGGCTTCGGCCTGTCGGCATTCGATGCCGGGTTGCTGGTGCTGGCAGTGTTCGCGGGCAATCTTTCAATGAAACCCTTCACCAGTGCGGTAATGCAACGTTGGGGATTTCGCCCGGTGCTGCTGGTTAACGGCATTCTCGGCGTGTTGGCAATCGCCGCCTGCGCGCTGCTCGAGCCGCGCATGGGTTGGTCGTTGACTCTGTTCATCCTGTTCGTCGGCGGCCTATCGCGATCCATGCAGTTCACTGCCTTCAATACTTTGGGTTTCGCCGACGTGCCCAAGGAGCAAATGAGCGACGCTTCGACTCTGTTCAGCATGTTCTTCCAGTTAAGCATGGGGTTGGGCGTGGCCATTGGTGCATTACTGCTGCGCCTTGCAATGAATGTCCATGGCAACACAGAACAAGCGCTGACCGCCGATTTTCAGCTGGCGTTCCTGTGGATTGCAGTGATTGCCGGTGTTGCGTTGCTGGATAATCTGCGTCTGATGCCGCAGGCCGGGGAGGCGGTGTTGCGGTAAACGTAGTCTCAGGGTTTTGCACATCCCGAATCCGGGGAATAACCCGGAGAGTTTATTTCGCTTGTGGGGACCGCTCGATCACCGCTTACATAGAGGGCACTCTCATTGTCAGCAGGATGACCGGCCATGGCCTGTGCCTCTATCAGCAGCTCTATTTCCTTCGTTCATCCGATCAGCCTGAGTCACGGCAAAAATGCCGAAGTCTGGGACGTGAACGGCAAGCGTTACATCGATTTTGTCGGTGGTATCGGTGTGTTGAACCTGGGCCATTGCCACCCGCGCATTGTCGACGCCATTCGGGAGCAAGCCACCCGATTGACTCACTACGCTTTCAATGCGGCCCCCCATCAACCCTATGAACAGTTTATGGAGCGACTGGCGGCATTTGTGCCGGTGAGCTATGCACTCGGCGGGATGTTGACCAACAGCGGTGCCGAAGCTGCGGAAAATGCCTTGAAAATCGTCCGCGCGCATACCGGCCGCACGGCGGTAATTGCCTTCGACGGCGCGTTCCACGGACGTACCCTGGCCACCCTCAATCTCAACGGCAAAGTCGCGCCCTACAAGCAGAAGGTCGGTGTCTTGCCCGGTCCCGTTTACCATTTGCCTTATCCGAGCAAAGACACAGGTGTCAGCGCCCAGGACACACTAAAGGCCTTGGACCGGCTATTGAGCGTGGAAATCGATATCGATGAAGTGGCCTGTTTCATTGTCGAGCCGGTGCAGGGCGAGGGCGGCTTCCTGGCGCTGGATATCGAATTCGCCCAGGCATTGCGCAAGCTCTGCGACGAGAAGGGCATTGTTCTGGTCATCGATGAAATTCAGTCGGGCTTTGGCCGTACCGGACAACGCTTTGCATTCAGTCGCCTGGGGATCGAGCCGGACTTGTTGCTGTTGGGCAAAAGTATCGCTGGCGGCATGCCGCTGGGAGCGGTCGTCGGACGAAAAGCCCTCATGGATACGTTACCCAAAGGCGGCCTGGGGGGTACCTATTCGGGTAACCCGATCGCCTGTGCAGCGGGGCTGGCGACGCTGGATGAAATGAGTGATGCGAATCTCTCTGCATGGGGCGAAATGCAGGAAAGCATCATCGTCAGTCGTTATGAGCGTTGGCGGGAACAAAAGCTCTCGCCTTACCTGGGACGCCTGACAGGCGTGGGCGCCATGCGCGGTATCGAATTGATCACCGCCGAAGGCCATCCCGCGACGGCGCAGTTGGCCGCTTTGCTGGAACTCGCAAGAAACAGCGGTTTGCTACTGATGCCGAGCGGCAAGTCGCGGCACATCATCCGCCTTCTGGCGCCGCTGACCATCGAACCGGTGGTGCTGAATGAGGGACTGGATATCCTCGAAAGGTGTCTGGCAGGCATTCGCTGAACCCATCACATGACTGATCGATGGATATTCCTCTGACGGTCCTTTGCGAAAAAGAGCGTGGGTCACACGCTCTTTCTGGATTGCTCGGCAATGGCGCATCACGGGTATTTCAGGTGACAGCCCTGCGCGACATCAACTCATAGTCCACTGGTTACTTTGGTCCATAACCGCGTGACTTGCCGCATGACCTTGGGTTGCATTGCCTTCAATGGGAACAAGGTGCTCATGACCTCGGGCGCCGGATAGATCGCCGGGTCGTTGCGCAGGCCAGGCTCCAGAAAAGGTGTTGATGCACTGTTGCCGTTCGGGTAGTGGATTGCATTGCTGATGTCCGCGATGACTTTGGGTTCCATCAGGTAATTCATGTAGGCGTAGCCGTTATCCTGGTTGGGCGCGTTTCTGGGCATTACCACCATGTCGACGGCCAGGGTCGAACCTTCCTTGGGAATCGTGTACCCCAGTTCGATACCGTTCCTGGCCTCGTGGGCGATGGAGGTGGCCTGCGCAATGTCGCCACTGAAACCGATGGCGACGCAAATGTTGCCGTTAGCCAGATCACTGACGTACTTGGACTGATGGAAGTACTGAATATACGGCTTGATTTTCACCAGTGCAGCCTCGGCTTTCAGGTAATCCGCTGGCTCTTCGCTGTCGTGTTTCAACCCCAGGTAGTTGAGGGTGATCGGCAACATCTGCGTCGAGTTGTCGATGAACGCGACCCCGCACTGGCTGAGTTTCTGGATGTTCTGCGGATCGAACAACAGGCTCCAGCTTTTAGTGACATCGGTATTGCCGAAGATCGCCTTGATTTTTTCGACGTTGTAGCCGATCCCGACCGTGACCCACATATAGGGAAAAGCGTATTGATTGCCGGGATCATTGACCTCCAGCGTTTTCATTAATTGCGGGTCGAGATTTTTCCAGTTCGGTAATTTGCTCTTGTCCAGCTTCTGAAGTGCGCCCGCCTTGATCAATTGCGCAAGAAAGTGGTTCGAGGGACTGACCACGTCGTAACCGCTGCTTCCGGTTATCAATTTGGCCTCCAGCATTTCATTGCTGTCGATCAAGTCGTAAGTCGTCTGGATGCCGGTCTGTTTGGTGAAGTTGCTCAAGGTATCGCTGGCAATGTAGCTGCTCCAGTTGGAGATACGGACGGTATCTGCCGCAGCGGCGATCCCGCTTGAGGCCGCGCAAAGTGCGAGTGCAAAATATTTTAGAGTGCTCATTATTTTTATCTTCCAGGTAAGGAAACGACATTGACATGGCCTTGCGGGTCAGGACTCCGATTGAGCGCGACAGGCTTCGTAGCGCAGGCGCACCGAGGCACCAATATCGAAAAACGGTGTTGGCGGCAGCCAGCCCGGATCAGCCTGACTGAGTACGCTGCTGAGTAATGGTGATTGGCTTCCAGACGCCATCTCCGCCAGCAGACGCCCCCATAGCGTGCCGCGCGCGACGCCGGAGCCGTTGCAGCCGGCCACGGTATAAATGCCTCGGTCGAGCCTGGCGAAGCGCGGTTCACCGGAACGGGTGGCGCTCAAATGCCCGGTCCAGGTGAACTGAAGATGTTGCTCGGTGATCCACGGAAATCGCCGTTGCAAGCCACGCAGGTGGGTTTGTCGGCGAATGCCAAGCGTTGGACCGGCAAGGTCGCGATAGCGGTATTCCACGGTGTTGCGAATGAGCAGCCGTCGATCCGTTGTCAATCGCAGTGTTGCACCGGCCGGCCGGGTCGACAGCACACCCCACGGGGACGGGCTACCCATCTGGCGGTACTCCTCGTCAGTCAGCGGACGGCTCAGCGATGCGCTGAGCTCCAGCGGGAACACTGCCCGATCACGCAATCCGACGCGTTGCACAAAGGGACCGACGCAGATCAGCACCTGCCTGGCCTCAATACTGCCATCAGCCGATGACGCACGGACATTGCCATTGGCCAAACGCTCCAGCCCGGTGATGTCGGTGTTCTCATACAATGAAACATTGTCTGCAAGGGCATCGCGCAAGCCCTTGGCGTATTTCGCAGGCTGCAGCAGTGCGTTACCACCGCGGCACCATATCCCTGCACGATAGAAATCCGTTCCCAGGCACCGGGCCAAGGCCTCATCCTGCAGAAACTGCGCATTGGCACCCGCTTCGCGCAGGGTCTGCACTTTTAGCGCTGCATCTTCCAGCTTGTCTGGATCGTGGACCGCGAAGAAATAACCATCGTCACGTAAGTCACACTCAATACCCAGACTGTTCACTCGGCGCCGTACTTCTTCACTGGCGGCGCGACTGATCTCGGTGCTCTGTTGGTAATAGGCATTGCCCTGGCGACCGAGCAGTTCGTCACCGGCAGGATTTTCATGGGCGACCACAAATCCGGAGTTTCTCGCCGACGCCCCTTGTGCAGCACGCTGGCGGTCGACAATCACGATCCGCGATTGAGGATGCATCTCGGCCAGGGCGTGGGCTGCCGACAGCCCGCTGAAGCCGCCACCAATGATCAGCCAGTCCGCATGCTGCACCCCACGCAAGCCGGGTTGCGCGACAGAGTCTCCCGCCTGCACGATCCAGCCACAAATATTTTCAGTCATCTATTCACCTCACACAGCACGGATCTGTTGAACGCCGCCGTCATGAACAATTAGCATGGACACATGCCGTCAATCCGACCGCCAGAACCAGAATCTATGGGGATCCCGATGTGCAATCCAACGCTATTAATGCATTCAGCTATTCGGTTTTTGCATGGATAAGATCTTTCGGGCACCCTCGCTACAGGCCCTTCAAGCGTTTGCCGAAGTGGCTGACACCGGCAACTTCACCGAAGCGGCACAGACCTTGTGCCTGACTCAAAGCGCGGTCAGCAGAAAGATTCAGCAATTGGAGAGTCACTACGGCGTGCCGCTTTTGATTCGCAGCAGTCGAAGCGTCACGCTGACAGTCGAGGGCAAGGAAGTGCTCGAAACCGCACGTAGGCTGATTGCCGAATTACGGACCCTTGAAGAGCGCATAGCGCCCAGGGATAGACCGTTCCGCATACGCATTCATGTGTCGCTCGCAGTGCGCTGGTTGCTTCCCCGGCTGACCGACTTTTATGCCCGTCATCCAGACCTGGCCTTGTCGATCGAAACGGTGGCAACGGAACGGGTCGACCCCTCGGGGGATTGCGACGCCTGCATCCTCTACCTGCCTGGGGCACCAGCCGATCAGGCGCATCACATCCTGTTCGAAGAAATACTGGTACCGGTATGCGCGCAGGCTTCGGTGAATGGAAAGTCACCACCGACCTCATTGGACGAACTCGAAAAGTATCCACTGATCCACGGCTCAACCGGACAACAGGAATGGGCAACGTGGTTAAAAGCGCGGGGCAGGGAGTTGTCCGGCAACTGCAAGCACATCACCTTCAATCTGGACGAACTGGCCCTTGATGCCGCTGCGCGCGGCCTGGGGATTGCCATGACTGACCGTACTCTGGCGCAAGAATTAATCAACCGTGGCGACTTGATAATTCCCTTCGGCCCGGCTCTGAAAACCTCTGGCGTCTATACCCTGTGGCTACAGTCCGGTGGTGCCCTGCATCCAGCCCGAAAACCCGTATTGGACTGGTTCGATCTGCAGTCGCCCCCTGGGCCAGGAGCTGTGCCTTGATGAATGATAGCGATCGTATCTTTGTTTTTTCGGCGCTTGGGCGTCACCCCGAGTGACTACCATGCCCGTTTCACAAAGACGTAGAAACGGCCCTCGTACCTGTCACTTGCGAGACAAATTCGGGGCCGGCTCAACGCAGTCTTTTATTGCATTACATAACGGCCTGGCGCCTTCTCCAGCGCCGGGTACTTGGCATTCCCGGCGTGCAGCACCGAGGGCTGGCGCTCTCCGGCGTGTCCGGCCAGCCAGTTGAACCAGTCATTCCACCAACTGCCGGGTTGCTGTTCGGCATTCTTGAACCAGGTGTCCGGGTTTTTCGTGACCCGATTGTTGGTCCAGTAATGGCGTTTCTGCTTGGCAGGCGGATTGATGACGCCAGCGATATGCCCGGACGCGCCCAGTACAAAGCGCTTGGTCCCGGAGAGCAGGTTGGTGCTGGCGTAGGCGCTTCTCCAGGGCACGATATGGTCGTCATGGGTGGCGAGGATGTAAGCAGGGGCGTCAATCGCACGCAGATCCACCTTGGTCCCGCAGCACTCCAGCTCTCCTGATTTCAGGTCGTTCTGCAAATAGGTGTGGCGCAGGTACCAGCAGTACATCGGGCCCGGTAGGTTGGTGCTGTCGTTATTCCAGAACAGCAGATCAAGAGGAATCGGTTTTTGCCCCTTGAGGTATTTGTCGACGTTGTAGTTCCACCACAAT
The DNA here is from genome assembly GCF_059418545.1 of Pseudomonas sp. GW821-FHT07G10. Lineage (NCBI taxonomy): Bacteria > Pseudomonadati > Pseudomonadota > Gammaproteobacteria > Pseudomonadales > Pseudomonadaceae > Pseudomonas > Pseudomonas sp. GW821-FHT07G10. Next base: position 61,449 of record NZ_JBWKQB010000031.1, read on the forward strand.
TCGTTGGGGCGCAGCAGGGAGAAGGTATTGCCCATGTCTTCGCCACGAAACAGACCGATGGGGCCATTCACACCGCCGATGGTGCGCTCGCGGTAGGCCACCAGTTCTTCGTCGACGAATATGTCGATGGGACCGGTATCCTGGTAATCAAGGAACGTGGTGAACAGGCTCACGCTGGCGATCTCTCGGTCGCCGCGTGCAGCCAGTACGGCCAACGCAGTGCTCAACAGGGTGCCGCCGATGCAGAAACCCACGCAATTGAGTCGCTGCTGGCCACTGATCTCGCGGGTCACCTGCAGGGCGTCGATCACCCCGTGCTCAATCAGGTCTTCCCAGGTGGTGCCTGCGTGTTCCTGGTCAAAGTTGCGCCAGGATATCAGGAATACAGGGTGTCCCTGTTCCAGCAGGTGGCGGACCATCGAGTTGTCCGGGCGCAGATCAAGGATGTAGTACTTGTTGATCGATGGCGGTACGACGAATACCGGGTGCCGGTACTGGGTTTCGCTTTGTGGGTAGTACTGAATGAGCTGGAAGAGGTGATTCTCGAAGACGATTTCGCCGGGGGTGCTGGCCAGATCGACGCCAACCTTGAAAGCACCGCTATCACACTGGCGCATTTTGCCTTCGTTCATGTCGCTGGCCAGGTGCTGCATACCTGTGATCAGGCTGGCACCTTGAGTCTCAACCACACGCTGGAGCGCATCGGGGTTGCTGGCCAGAAAGTTGCTGGGCGCGCTGGCGGCGATGGCTTGCTCCACCAGGTAGCGCAGGCGTTGGCGCGCTTTCTTCTCGTCGATCAGCAGCATGTCGAGCAGTTTCAGGAGAAAGCTGGAGTTGAGCAGGTAAAACGCAGCGAGAGAGCCGAACAGTGGCTCGCTCCAGTTGCCGCTGGCGAAACGTCGATCATCGAAGCTGAAGGGTTGACCGGTCAGCAGTTTTTGGCCGAGTTGACCCCATTGAACCTGGTAGTCCGCTTGAAGGCTGTCCAGGGTTTCGCGAGGCAGTTCGAACCAGGCGCTGTGCTCATGCCCGGAAAACCAGGGATTGGTGCTGACCCATAGGCGCAATTGTTGCACTGCAAAGGACGCGATGAACGGAACCTGGCCTGACCAATAGGTCTTGAATGTATGCGCGTTGTTGTCCATAAAATTCCTTGCCCACACAGATGAGCCGGGCAGAAAAAAAGCCGCGCTATGCCGGACTCCGGCGTAGCGACGGCAGGAATGCGGGCAGCATTGTTTGACGCCAACCTGATGCGCGGAACAAGGGTCTCAAGTCCGCGCATAGGCTACTCAGATGCCGTTGGTTAGCGCTCGATGGCCAGGCCGACGCCTTGACCACCACCGATGCACAAGGTGGCCAGCCCCTTCTTGCCGTCGCGGCGGATCAGTTCGTGCACCAGCGACACCAGGATCCGTGCCCCTGACGCGCCGATCGGATGGCCAAGGGCGATCGCGCCGCCGTTGACGTTGACTTTGCTGGTGTCCCAACCCAACTCTTTACCAACCGACAGCGACTGGGCGGCGAAGGCCTCATTGGCTTCGATCAGGTCCAGGTCCTCGACGCTCCAGCCGGCCTTTTGCAGGGTCAGACGTGTAGCCGGGACCGGGCCAATGCCCATGATCGACGGGTCCACACCGGCGCTGGCATAGGCTTTGATCCGTGCCAGCACCGGAAGGCCCAGCGCTTGCGCTTTAGCGGCGCTGGCCAGCATCAGCACGGCAGCACCGTCGTTGAGGGTCGAGGAGTTGCCGGCGGTCACGCTGCCGTCTTTCTTGAATGCCGGATTGAGTTTCGCCAAGGCTTGCGCAGTGCTGTCGATACGCGGCTGTTCGTCGGTGTCGAAGACCAGCGGTTCACCCTTGCGCTGGGGAATCAGGATCGGCGTGATCTCGCTCTTGAAGCGCCCGCCCTCGATGGCTGCGGCGGCCTTCTGTTGCGAGGCGGCAGCGAAGGCATCCTGTGCTTCACGAGAGATCTCGTACTTTTGCGCCAGGTTCTCGGCGGTGATACCCATGTGGTAGTCGTTGAAAGCGTCCCACAGGCCATCCTGGATCATGCTGTCTTGCAGTTGCGCATGGCCCATGCGCAGACCGGTGCGCGCTTTTGGCAGAACATAGGGGGCCAGACTCATATTTTCCTGGCCACCAGCGATCACCAGTTCCGCGTCGCCGCAACGGATTGCCTGGACGGCGAGCTGAACGGCCTTGAGGCCGGAGCCGCAGACCTTGTTCAGGGTCAGGGCAGGGGTGGTATGTGGCAAGCCGGCCTTGATGGCTGTCTGGCGTGCCGGGTTTTGTCCTGCGCCGGCAGTGAGTACCTGGCCGAGGATCACTTCATCAATTTGAGCAGCATCGACACCCGTCTGCTCCAGTAGGCGGCGAATCACAGCGGCACCCAGTTCGGTCGCGGGAATTGCGGACAAAGCACCCTGGAAACTGCCGATGGCAGTACGAGTAGCGGCAACGATTACGACTTCGTTCATGCGTGACCTCATTGAAAAGACAAAATTCGTCGAACAGACCGGGGCATAAATGCCCCGGTTGGGGTTACTGCATGTTCATGCCGCCGTTTACCGAGAAGTCGGCACCGGTGCTGTAGGCGGATTCATCGGAGGCCAGCCAGGCCACGATCGAGGCGATCTCTTCGGGTTGGCCAAGGCGACCGACCGGAATGCCGGCAATCATGCCGTCCAGAATGTCTTTGCGGATTGCCGCAGTCATGTCGGTCTGGATGTAGCCTGGGGAGACGGTGTTGACGGTCACGCCCTTGCCGGAAACTTCCCGGGCCAGTGCCATGGTGAAACCATGGATGCCGGCCTTGGCTGCCGAGTAGTTGGTCTGACCGAACTGGCCACGCTGGCCGTTGATCGACGAGATGTTGATGATCCGCCCCCAGCCCTTGGAGAGCATTCCTTCAATGACTTGCTTGGAGGTGTTGAACAAACTGTTCAGGTTGGTCCCGATCACCGCGTTCCAGTCTTCCGGGGTGAGCTTGCGGAAGGACGCGTCACGAGTGATGCCAGCATTGTTGACCAGTACGTCGATCGGCCCGAAGTGTTCGCGCACCATCTCAAAGGCCTTGCGGGTCGATTCCCAATCGGTGATGTCGGTTTCGACGCATTCGAATTGATAGCCAGCTGCAAGCTGTGTTGCCATCCAGTCATCCTTGCGGCTGGAATTGGCACTGCAGCCGACAATGACCTTGAAGCCTTCCTTGTATAGACGTTGGCTGATTGCTGTGCCAATGCCGCCCATGCCACCTGTTACCACTGCAATACGGCTACGCGACTCCATACTTCCACTTCCTTATTTTTTACTGCAGGAGAGAAGATTGTTCGATATCGACGGGCCGGGCGGAAGTGTTTGTAGGTGACTGATTGGTGTCCAACGGTGCCATACGGGCGTTTTGGTCCGCTGGCAGAAAATGAGGAGTACCTGGTACTGGGATCAATACCTGAAACTCAACAGACAGTTAATATTTATGCAACATGGTTGAAATATGTTCAGCGTAGGTCAATATTGGCTCCGGACAGGATGTTCGGTTCCACAGGTTATTGAGGACGCTATGTATAGAATGAGTTCAGGTTATGCCAGCGTGCTGGCGAATACGCTTTTGGCTCAAGGACTGGATTTTGCCAGTCTGTGCGAGGAGGCTGGACTTGATGTCACGCTCGTGAATAACCCGGGTGAATTCTGCGAGCGAAGCGTTATCTATCGTTTATGGGACCTGGCCGCTCAGGCCTCGGATGATCCGAATATCGGTTTGAAAGCCTACGGGAATTTCCATCCCAGCGTTTTTCAGATCGTGGGCTACACGATGATGTCCAGTTCGAATCTGAAAAGGGCGCTCGAACGTCTGGTTCGTTTCAGCCCGTTGATTGGTACTGGATTCAGCCTTTTCTTTGTCCAGGAGCAGCAGCATTACCGTCTTGCCGCGCTCGATCATCAGCAACGTGGCTCGGTCAAGCCCCGGCAATATACGGATGCAGGGCTGGCTTCGCTGCTGGGTTTTTGCCGTTGGCTGGCGGGTGGCAAGTTGCCGCGACCGTTGAGTGTGGAGTTCGCTTATCCCGAACCTGAAGACACGTCGGAGCATCAGCGACTTTTTGGCTGTCCACTGCGTTTTGGGGCCGCTTATGACAGCATCTTGTTCGATGGTCAGGAGCTTCTGAATCCGTTGAGTATGGCCAACGAGGCGTTGGCCACGCTCCATGACAGTTTTGCCGAGGCTCAGCTGGACCTGTTGTCCGGCAACTCTATTGTCGCCAGGATTCGTGCGCTGATTACCGAGCGCTTGAGCCAGGGGCAAGGCCAAGGGCAATGTGATATGGAATCGATTGCGGCGGCACTGAGCGTCAGCAAGCGAACGCTTCAACGAGGCCTTGAGAAGGATGGCACGCAATTCAAGGATGTCCTGAACGATGTGCGCCGGCAGTTGGCCGACTTTTATTTGCGCCATTCTCATTTCAACATGAAGCATGTGACGTATCTGCTCGGCTTTCATGATCACAGCAGCTTCCATAAGGCATGCACCCGTTGGTTCGGTATGACCCCCGGTCAGTATCGGACCGACGAGTCGTTGTTTGCGGTCGAGGAAGCCGTGCCGGTCCGACTCATGAACCCCGTGGGTCTGCGCCGAGATCAAAAGATCGCAGGCTTCGCCAGCGCTTACGCCGAACGGATACACCGGTAATTCCTTGTGAAGGCTCATTGAGGCGTTCATTCAGGCTTTGGACCTTTTGTCCTTTTGCTCGCCTTGCGCTTTGGAGCTTTAACTTCAATGGCGGGGGCGGGCGTCGGTGTGATCTCCAGCGGCAGCACTGCCGCAAGCGGGGATGGCTCCGCAGGGGGCTCCTTCTGAATGGCATCTGTTTCACCGGGCGGTTGGGTCAGGCTAAAACCTGGCAGGGGGACTTCGAGTAGCGCGTGCAGTTCACGCCAGAATTTGCCTTCAGCTCCAGTAATTGTCAGCAGTTCGGGCATCAATTGCCCAACGGCAGCGAGGACCTGTTGGCGTGCCTTGGTGTCCGGGAGTAGCAAGGGCAGGCTGCGCAAGCTTTCTTGCGGGTGGGCAAAAACCAGCAGGTTCTGCAATCGGATGGCTTCGCGCAGGGCTGCGGGCTCATTGCTGTAGTCCTGGACCAGCCGATGCACCTGCTGAATCAATTTCTCGATGCTTTCCTTGCCCGCCTTGTCGCTGTCGCGGCCCAGTAAAAACAGAATCCGCACCAACGCTTCCAGGGGGCCGCCATGGGGCAGCGCATCCTGCAGGCGTTCGATCAGGGCCTGGTCCTGCTGATCAGCATGTGCCTGGAGATTTCGCGCAGGCTCGTTGCTGGTGAGAACACTCAGTGCGCTGTAAATGCCGTAGAAACACAGCTCCTGGGTGGCGTCACGCACATCGCGATAAGTATTCAGGGCGTCTTGTATCTGGTTGGAGAACAGCTCCTGCCAGGCCAGCAACGGGTTGTCCTGGCGTGCGGGACGACGATCGCTGCTCACTTGGGAAGCGGTCCCGGCTACCCACCACAGTGCCGGATTCAGGCTGCTCCATAGCACTTGCTGCTGATGGAAGGGGTGTGTCCTGCGTATCAGTTCGGCAACGGGCTCGTTGACTATCTGACGTAGCCACGGACGTATGAACCCGTCGTAAAACGTGCTGTTGATGTCAGACGCACGCTCCACCAGAGAGAATTCGCGATCGTCATCGCGGGCCGGCTCGACGTCATCATGGATATCGGCGATTCGCCTTGATTCGAAACGCACGCGGTATTGCACGTCTGCGCTGCCTGAGGTGGCCGGCAGATCGTCGATCAGCATTTCGTATAGCCCTGCCGGCAGCGCATTGATGGCTTCGACCGCACCGAGCAACCCACGGTGTTCACGCCGCGCCACCTTGCCGGAAACAAAAATGCCCAAATGGCCGATGCTGGCGTGCCGCAGGTAGACGATGGTACGTCCTGCGTCATGCAATGCGAGATCGCTGGGATAGACATCGGTGATCCAGTTCAATGCCTGTTGTGGAGGGGTGATGTTGTCTCCGTAGGAGCAGAACACCACCACCGGTACTTCGATCCGTTTCAGATCAATGCCGGAGCTCTTGCGGCCGAGGCCGCCGGACAACTGGTTGCCGATGAAAAGGTCATCGACAATCATTTCGATTTCTTCGCCATTGAGCAGGGTCGGGCTGCCCCACCAGCGTTCGAAGTCGAGAAAGCGTTCAGCCTCGCTATCGACCTGGCTGAACAGCTGATAATACTTGCCCCAATAGGTGTTGGCCGGGTCCAGGCTTTCGAAATTGCTGACCAGCCAGGTACCGTCGAAACGGTCATTGCCCAAGTCGCTGCCCAGGCGCGCCATCCAGCCGCCACCCAGCAGGCCACCGGTATAGCGCATCGGATTGCGTCCATTGACACCGGCCCAGTACGACAAGGGGGCACCATTAATAATGATCAATCCCGGCAATTCCGGTCGTGTTGCCGCCAATCCCATCAAGGCCCAGCCGGCCTGGCAGTTGCCGATTATGATCGGCTTGCTATTGGCCGGGTGAAGGGCGCTGACGACTTCGATGAACCGGGCCTGGGCTTCGACGATATCGGCCAGGGTTTGCCCAGGCTGTGGTGAGTGACTGAAAGAGATGAAATAGGTGGGGTGGCCGGCTCTGAGGCTTTCGCCTAATACCGAATCCTGTTTGAAGCCGCCGATTCCTGAGCCATGGCCGCCGCGCGGGTCGATGATGATCACCGGCTGGCCTTTGCTGTAGATTCTTTGCTCTGGCCCGGGGAGGATTCGCAACAGTGAATAGTTGACCGGGCGCGGGAGATCGGCGCCTGCGATCAGGGTTTCATGATCGAACTTGAGCAGCAGCGGATACCCGGCGCGTTCATGGGCCAGCGTATTGTCGCCGCGCTGGCGCAGGGTGTCCCAGAACAGCAGGCTACGTTGAGCGAGGTCGATGAAGTATTCCTGCCAGTCAGAGGGCGTGGGTTGTCTGAGTTCGCCTCGCTTCAGAGGGGCGAGGGTTTTTTCCTGGCGCTGGCGCAAAGCATCAAGGACATTCAGGGTATTGAGGCGCTGCAGATGACTCAGATGTTCGAACAGGCCGCGTTGAGAGGAGAGTTTGTCATATTGCGATGCAATAATATCTTCCTGTCCCATGGTGATCTCCTGGCGTTATGCATGAGAAGTAGCTTGCCGGCATCTCATCATTAAAGAGAGCTTGGCTGGCCGTTCGCCTTTCAGGAGTCTATAGCGAATAGTGGCGGGAGGTGAAATATTTTTGTGCGGCGCACAAAAAATCATTGCCAAACGAATTTGTGCACTGCAATATCAAGGCTAACGCGATGACCGGCAGGATCGCTATCGCGCCCTCAGGCCCATGTCGGCCTTTCAGAATCAGGAGATTCAAGCATGTCTTTTTTTAACTTGGAAAAACTGCAAGACGCTCAGAAAGCCAACCTAGACCTCCTGCAGCAAATCAGCGGCAAAATCTTCGCCAGCGTTGAACAGCTCACCCAGTTGCAGATCAAGACTCTGCAAGCCTCCACCGAGGAGCAGTTCGACGGTTTTCGCAAACTGCTGGCAGTCCGTGATCCACAAGGGTTCGCTGAGCTCCAGGCTTCTTTCATCCAGCCAAATGTGCAAGCCGAACGCCTGGCTGAGTTCAATCGTCAAGTACAAGCGCTGATTGTTGGCACCCAGTCGGAAATCGCCAAACTGACCACGCGTCAGGTCGAGGCGGGCACCAAGCAGGTGCAAGAGTTCGTTGAAGTGATCAGCAAGAATGCGCCGGCTGGCTCCGAGCCTGTTGTGGCTGCATTGAAGTCGTCGCTGGCCAATGCCGGCACCGTATTTGAAAACGCACAGAAAGCTGTAAAACAGGCTGCTGACGTTGCCCAGAGCACTTTCGATGCAGCGACTGCCGCGACTGCCGCAACCGGGAAAGCCGCGCCAGAGGGCAAGGCAACAAGCGGTAACAAGTAAGTCACATTAGAATGGTTACACTGATGGCGATGGGTTTATTCCCCATCGCCATTTTTTTTCGGCCCGCCACCGGCGCCTGGCTTGCCTTGTGGCGTGCCGCCGAACAGACCGAAGAGGTTCTGAGTGTTCATGTAGAGGGCTTTTGACTGCTCGACATACTGGCGCATCAAGTCCTGCATGACCGGCGCTTGCTGGTGCATGAACTCGCCCCAGGCTTCAGAGGACTGAGCGCCGGTCTGGGACTGGATGTCGATGACCGTCTGAATGCTTTTATCCAGGTAGCTGCCGAGAACGCCCTGGTAAGGACCGTAGAACTGGATAATCCCCATGAGCATCTCAATGGAGAAGATCGGTTGACCGCCACTTTCGGCTTCCAGAATGACCTGCAGCAAAATACTGCGGGTCAGATCCTCGCCCGTCTTGGCGTCGACTACCTCGAACGGGATTTTATCGACGACCAACTGGCGTATATCCGCAAGGGTCAAATGACTGCTGGTGTGCGTGTCATACAGACGGCGATTCGGGTATTTCTTGATCAGACGGGTGGTGTTCCGACTGTTATCTGTCATGCGGGGCTACTCACAGCGAGCCTGATAAGCAGCCATCTTATCCTACTCTGGCCACTGCCGCGGATCGGTGAAGCACCTAACCGGGCTGGCGGGGCACTTTAAGGTCAGCACTGAACTGAAACTTGAACAGGGTGCACTCATGGCCATCGATCGACAGCGGATGGCGAGTGAACTCACCCTGGGTGAGGGCGGGGATTACCCTGGACCAAAATGACCGTGCAGGCTGATTGGCGTCGATGTGAAAAATCTGCCATTGACCGGGAAATTTGTTGAGCAGCGCAGATACGACAAACTTCCCGACGCCTCGACCTCGATACCCGCGGCTGACAAAAAAATAGCCGATGTTGTACTGAACATCGTCAAAACGGACATCGTCGTCAATCGTCACGAAGCCGGCAATTTCCCCGTCAACCTTGATCAGGAAGGGGTGCGTCGATGGCTTTCTCCAGTAATCGGGTGTTGGCTGGATGTTGAAAAAGCCATGGTTACCGAATTTCAGCGGGAGCCACTCGCTGAAATCGTAGGTGTAGAACTGCATCAGGTTCTCGATGCATTCGAGTTCATCGCGCTGTGCGGGGTGCAGTTCTATCGAAAGCATACCGGGAAGCTCCTTCTGACAATCCCTGCGTGACGGGCTGAGTTCACGTCCATTGAAAATGCAACGTCAGTGTCGAGCGTTCTCTGAGGTCACGATCTGCAGCGGAACATGGATCCGATGCCGTATCGGATCGAAGTCCGGCGTGGTCTGCAGCTCGACCAGCAAGTCGACCAGCGCTGTCGCCAGCAATCGCGGCTGGGAATCGATGACCAGACTGATCAATCCCTGATCCAGGGCTTGTCGCGACAGCTCGGTCGACTCCTGCAGGATACAGCACAGCGATGGCCGCTTCGGCAGCTGCGACAGGGCACTGATGATTCCGTCACCGCCCCCTCCGACCACGCACAGACCCCGCAAGTCGTCATGCCGCGCCAGCAGTTCCAGCGTCGCCTCTTCGGTGACGTCACAGTTGTCCAGGTTGATCACCGCTTCGAGTAGCCGCAACCCCGGTGCGCGCTCCGTCAGGTAACTGCGCAGCCCCTCGACCCGCGCCTGATGGCCGAGAAAGCGGTGGCCGCCGAGCAGCACCCCGATGCTGCCTTTACGTGCACCACAGCTGTGAGCCAGCAGCCAGCCCATGGTGCGCCCGACCTCATGATTATCCAGACCGACGTAAGGTTCATCCGCCGCCTCATGGATGTCGGACAGCAGCGCGATCACCGGCACGCCGGCTTCTCTGATCTGCGCGATGGCGGCATTGATCAGCGGATGCGCGAAGCTGACCACCGCCAGACCATCGCACTGCACCGCCAGTTGTTCGATCTGGGCAATGATCGCGCTGGGCGTGCGATCGAAGACGTACTCGAATTGAATGCTCAGGTTGGCACCAGCCTGACGTTGCGCCGCTTCGGTGATGGCGGTGGCAACGTTGCCATAGAACGCCTGGGCGGTGCCGAGCAACAGGATGCCGAAACGGTAGGTGGGGCGACGTTCGCGGATCCGCTGGCCGATCAGCCTGGCGGCGAAATAACCGACCGCTTCGGCGGCCTGGAATACCTGCTCGGCGGTGGCCGGGCTGACCGGCGCTCTGGCGTTGAGCACCCGATCCACGGTGGCGACACTTAAACGCGCGTGCTCAGCAACCGTGGCGATGGTGGGGCGTTTATTGTTGTTCATGGCGGCTCCCGGAAGCGCCTTGATAGAAAACTATCAAGCCTTGCTGGGCCTGGATGATAGCTTGATAGGGAATGTATTCAAGGGCTTGAGGGTGATTTGTGCGCTCTCTATATTTTCGCAAGCGATGCCATCGCGCATCCAGGCAGGTGCCTGAAACCATCAAGCTTGCGGAGAACAATAAAATGCCTGAACGAAACGCAGCCTTTGAATACCCCGGCAAACCCGTGCCTCGGGATTATCGATTGACCGGTCCCGAAGCCGCCAGAGCGGCGCAAAAAGGCCTGGTGTCGGCAAGCTGGTACCAATCCCCCATTTCTCGTAAACGCATGAAGGAATTGATGCAGCGCCGCGATGGCCCGGCCTTGCTTGATACCGCGATCTGGCTGCTGGCGATGGTCCTGACCGGCTTCGGCGGTTACTGGTTCTGGGGCTCCTGGGCCTGCATTCCGTTCTTCTTCGTCTACGGGCTGCTCTACGGCACGGCGTCCAATGCCCGTTGGCACGAAGCGGGTCACGGTACAGCGTTCAAAACCCGCTGGATGAATGATGCGGTCTACCAGCTGTCGAGCTTCATGTTCATGTTCGAACCCCAAGTCTGGCGCTGGAGCCACGCACGGCACCACACCGACACCGTTATCGTCGGCCGCGATCCGGAGATCGTCGAACCACGTCCGCCAAGCCTGATAAATATGGTGCTGAGCCTGTTCAGAATGCCTTACGCGTTGAAGACGATGGGGTCAGTCTGCCGGCATGCGGTAGGGCGGATGGGTGAAGAAGAGCAGACGTTCATCCCCGAATCCGAGTGGCCCAAGGTGGTGAGGGACGCACGCGTCTGGCTAACAATTTATGCGCTTACCGTGGGCACTGCGCTTTATCTGCAGAGCTGGTTGCCGCTGATGTTTATCGGCCTGCCGACCCTCTATGGCGGTTGGCTGTCCTACCTGTTCGGCCTGTCGCAGCATGTCGGCCTGGCTGAGGACGTACTCGATCACCGCAGCAACTGCCGTACGATTTACATGAACCCGGTGCTGCGCTTTATGTACCTCAACATGAACTATCACCTTGAGCACCACATGTACCCGATGGTGCCTTTTCACGCGCTGGCGCAGCTTCACGAGGAGATCCGCCACGACTGCCCGCCGCCTTACAGCAGTCTGTTCGAGGCCTTCAGAGAAATCATTCCGACCATCTGGAAGCAGCGCAAAGACCCGACCTATTTCGTCCGTCGCCCTTTGCCACAACGCGCAGCGCCGGCCGCCAACGTCCAGGCAGAACCTGAAGTAACGCCGGCCTGACACCTTCCTGTCTGTACCACTACAAGAGAAAACGCCATGACCGATCAATGGATCGATGTATGTGCCGTGGGCGATATCGACGAAGAAGATGTCATTCGTTTCGACCATGGCCAGCACACCTATGCCGTCTACCGCTCCGCCGACAGCAAGTTTTTCGCCACGGCGGGCCTGTGCACCCACGAATCCATCCACCTGGCCGACGGCCTGGTGATGGAGCATGTCATCGAGTGCCCCAAGCACAACGGGCGTTTTGATTACCGATCCGGCAAAGCCCTTGGCGCGCCGGTGTGCGTCAACCTCAAGACCTATCAGGTCCGGGTCGAGGCGGGTCGTGTGCTGCTCGCTATTACGGTTTAACTGCACGGAGTCTGTGCCATGAATCCTGACAACGATCCACTGGTTATCGTGGGTGCCGGGCATGCGGGTGGTCGCGCGGCCTTGACCTTGCGCGGCGAAGGTTATAGCGGTCGCCTGATTCTGATAGGCGATGAGTCCCACCCTCCCTATGAACGTCCGCCGCTGTCCAAGGGACTGTTACAGGGCACGATTGATCTGGCGGGCTGCAGCCTGTGCGATACCGCTCAGCTCGCCGAACTGGACATCGAACACCTGGCCGGCAACCCGGTGAAATGCCTGGATCCGCAGCAGCATCGTCTGCAGTTGGCCGACGGCAGCTGGTTACATTACGCCCGTTTGCTGCTCGCGACTGGGGGGAGAGCGCGGTTGCTGCCCTATGTGCCCGAGCATCTGCTCAATGTGCTTTATCTGCGTACCCATGACGAAGCCCTGACGCTGCGCGCTTTGTTGCAGCCTGACGCTCGATTGGTGATCATCGGTGGCGGCTTCATCGGACTCGAAGTCGCCGCGACCGCCCGTGCCCTGGGTTGCACGGTGACCTTGCTCGAAGCCGGGCCGCGCCTGGCGGGCCGCGTCCTGCCGCAGCGCCTGTCCGGCGTCCTGCTGGAACTGCATCGCAGCCAGGGCGTGGATGTCCGACTGAACGTGGCCATCGAAACGGTGCTGGGCGCCACTCGCGCCGAGGCGGTGCAACTGGTCGACGGCCAGTTGTTGCCCTGCGATCTGCTCGTGGTGGGTATCGGCATGCAACCGAACACCGAGTTGGCCGTGGCTGCCGGGCTTGAGGTCGGTCAGGGCATTCGCGTCGATGCGCAGTTGCGCACCAGTGCGCCGGACATCTTTGCGGCAGGCGACGTCTGTGAGTTTCGTCTGCACCCGCAAGGGGGGTTCCAGCGTCAGGAAACCTGGCGCAACGCCGAAACCCAGGGCCGTCACGCCGCCCTGAACCTGCTGGGCGGCGAGCAGCCCTACGACGTCATTCCCGGCTTTTGGTCCGATCAGTACGACTGGGGGCTGCAAACCGTGGGCGTAATCGCAAACACCGAACCGACGGCGAGCCGGACAACCCCGGGTGGCGGTTTCCTGTTGTTCTACCTCGATGCCGAACAACGTCTGCTAGGGGCTTGCGGCTGGGGCCAGGGCAATAGCATCGCCAAGGACATCAAGTTGTGCGAACGGCTGATCGCCAACCATAACCCCCTCTCGGCGGTCGCTTTAGCCGATGCCGATGTATCGCTCAAACAACTGCTGAGGAACTGACATGCGCGAATTCCTGGTGTTTCAGTCCTTGTGGGCCATGCAAGATCACCGTGGCCACTGCGATCTTTCCATTGAAGCGCAACTGGAGAAGATCGCCGCCGCCGGTTTCGACGGGATCACCGACCATTTCTGGCTCGCGCCACAGGCTGCACGCCTGAGTGCCGCCGCCAAGGCGCAAGGCCTGCAAATCGAAGGTCAGCTGTTCCCCCGCACCGTGGATGATCTGGCAGCGGCGATCGATGTTGCCTCCCGCTACGGATGCCACCATCTCACACTACAAGCCGATGTCCGGCCGCGCACGCTGACGCAGGCGATCGAGCTGATTGAAGGCTGGCAGCGTCTGGCCGAGCAGGTGGACTTTCCGATCCTCCTGGAAACCCATCGTTACCGCCTCACCAGTGACCTGTTGTTCACCCTCGACATTCTCGCGCAAATGCCCGACCTCAAGTTGCTGGCCGACTTGTCCCACTATGTCGTGGGCCGCGAACTGCCAGAACCGGCCGCTGCCGAGGATGACGAACAGATCCATACCATCCTGCGTCATAGCTGGGGCTTCCATGGTCGTGTGGCCAGTTGTGAACAGGTCCAGGTCCCCCTGAGTTTCGCCCAGCACCGACCCTGGCTGGAGCGTTTCCTGGGTTGGTGGCGCTATGGGATCGAAGATTGGCTGGCCCGCCCGAACACGCCCGCCAGCCTGTCCTTCACCTGTGAACTCGGCCCGCCACCCTATGCCATCACCGGTGCCGACGGAGGCGACATCACCGATCGCTGGGCCGAGGCGCTGATCCTTAAGGACCTGATGCGCAAGGTCTGGAATGACAGCCTGGCGCAACATCGTCGGATGGAAACCAGTCGTTCGCCAGGGCCGTAGATACCGTCTTACGCCTCACCAGGCATCGCAACGCTAATCCCGGGTGAAAATTTCCAGCAGATGGCCGTCCGGATCATCGAAATACACTCTTCGCCCACCGTCGAGCCGGTTGATTTCGCCCGGGCGCAGCTTGCAGGGATCGGCCCAGTAGGGGAGTTCTCGACTCTGTATACGGGCGAAAACCGGGTCAAAGTCCTCCTCGCCAATCAGGAAGGCATAGTGCTGGGAAGAAAACTCGTCGTTGTCGTAGTAATCGAGCGAGACACCGTTATCGAGCTGGACAATCAGCATCGGACCGAATGGGACAGGGCTGGGCAGGCCCAGGATGTCCACGAGAAATGTCGCAGATTTTTGCTTGTCGCGGCACCAGACGATGGTGTGGTTCAACTGCACGCTCACGTTACGGTCCCCCTTGCACGGCGGTGCATTCAGGTTAGGCGATATTGGGCTTTCTCACGAGATGTCGCAGCGCTGGCTCATTGCCGAGTTCGACGTAGCATTCGCCTTCGGTGATCAGGTGGAAGATCACCATGCGCAGGCTCTGCGACAAAGCGTCAATTGTTGTGCTCCGGTGCTTGCGGGGTCTGTGATTGTGAGCGCCTCGCCGCGCGGTGCAAAACCGCCGGACGATCGGGCAGGCCTGGCCGACGATCGGACAGGACGCCGACCTGCCCGAGCGCGATAGTTGTCCAACAGGAGCACTGCCGTCCCTGTCATCAACCACAAGGTGGAGGTTGCCATGCCTGAGTTCGTCATCGAGCGCGAAATTCCGGGAGCCGGAACACTGTCAGAACGGGACTTGAAAGCGATCGCACAAAAATCCTGCAAGGTCCTGCGCGAGATGGGGCCGCAAGTACAGTGGCTGCATAGTTACGTCACGGGCGAGAAAATTTACTGCGTGTCTATCGCACCGAACGAGGAACTCGTCAGGGAGCACGCAAGACAAGGCGGTTTTCCTGCCAATAGCGTTTCCCGAGTCACCTCCATCATTGACCCGACAACGGCGGAGTAATCGCCCTCCAGTACCCTGCCTGCATTCCAGCCCATACAGAGTCAGCTCCCATGAGCACATCCCTTGATTTAAACGCCCTGAAAAACCGTCAGATGGTTGCGTGGGCCAGTGGCGACTATGCCGTGATCGGCACAACTTTACAGATCGTCGGGGAGCTGCTGGCGGAGGCCTGCGACCTGCGTTGCGATGAGCTCGTGCTTGATGTAGCGGCCGGCAATGGCAATGCCACACTCGCCGCAGCGCGTCGAGGTTGCAAGGTGACCTCGACCGATTACGTGGCCGCTTTGCTCGAACGAGGCGAGGACCGGGCCAGGGCAGAGAACCTGGAGGTGATCTTTCAGGTGGCCGATGCCGAGGCACTGCCCTTCGAGGACGCGAGCTTCGACGTGGTGCTGTCGACGTTCGGTGTAATGTTCGCGCCCGACCAGCCAAAGGCGGCCTCCGAGCTGGCGCGGGTGTGTCGCCCGGGGGGACGGATCGGTCTTGCCAACTGGACCCCGGAAGGTTTCGTCGGCCAGATGTTCACGACGTTGGGTCGGCATTTTCCACCACCAGCGGGCGCACAACCGCCTTCGTTGTGGGGCTCGGAAGCGCATCTGCATTCGCTTTTCGCTGAGTGCGCCGGCAATGTCACCGTGACGCGGCGGATGTTCAACTTCCGCTACCGCTCGGCCGCGCATTTCATTGAGACTTTCCGCACCTGGTACGGCCCGATCCACAAGGCCTTCGCGGCGCTGTCCGCTGAGGGGGCCATGGCGCTGGAGAGTGACCTGAGCAAATTGCTGGACACGATGAATCGGGCTGGCGAAGCGTCGCTGGTGGTGCCGAGTGAATATCTGGAGGTGGTTATCACGCGGCGTTGAGTCTAGTGGCCTGTGTGGCTAGTTCTGTTAGTCAACTTCGGCGCCAGCAGCCCATATCCTGCGTTGCTGTTCCTCGC
>NZ_JBWKQB010000032.1:0-65037 GCF_059418545.1 Pseudomonas sp. GW821-FHT07G10
GACGCTCTGCGTCCGCTGTAGAGGTGACGCAGAGCGTCACCGGATGCATTCCCACGCGGGAGCGTGGGAACGATCAAAGCCTTTGTTCATTCGCAGAAAAAAAAAGCCCCGCAACCGAATGCGGTGCGGGGCAAAAAATTGGTTGGTTGCGGCCAACCAAAGGAGCTCTATGAAAAGCGTTTACGGGCCGGGGTCAGATGCAATCCTGTGCGGCGCGTTCAAAACTCGAAGGCAGGAAGTTCGAGGCCAGCAAATGCCGCTCGTAGATGAACACCTTGCCGCCGTTCCCGGCCTTGTAGGCTTCCAGCACGTTGTCCGCCGAGACTTTGCTCGGCACCACGATCCGGTAGCTGCGCTGGGTCTGCGAGACAGTCGGGTTCAACGCACTGCCCTGCAATTTCGGTACGACGCAGTCGGCGTATTGGGCAGGGGTCTTGTTGGTCTGCAAGGTCAGGGTCGGATCGTTCGGCGCGGAGGCACAACCGGCGAGCAGCAAAGAGGCAAACGCCGTGGCAGGCACGAAAAAAGGACGCATCGGTCTCATCCTGAAAATAAAAGGTTCGGTTCATCAAACAGCGGAACTGCGTCACGAGCGCCGCCATTGCCATTGGTGTTTTGTGTGTTCAACCAGGTGCAGTAACCACTCCGCCCGTCAGCAGGGCTGACCAGAGCCAGTCGGGTCAATGTCTTCATCGAGCAAAGTTCTTGAGCCGCGTGTTCGATGGAGGCGATTTTCCGACTATTGCCGACAAAGCAGAACTTGCGTTTCGTAATGGTCACTATCACTTCTAGCAATAGTTGCGCGCCGTGCAGACGGATGCACACTCCATCACAACCAGAAAAGATTGATGAGGATCTCTCCTTGAGAACTTTTGACCTGATCCGCGACGCCGTTTTGCCCGATTTCCGTGACCGGGTGGCCGAGTATTTGATCCAGTACGAAACCGTACTGTTGTGCGAAAACGCGCCCGACCCGGAGCTTGCGCGGGCCACCGCCCTTTCTTGCGATCTGAAGGTGTCCAATGAGCAATAACACCGGACGAGCCACCTTCAACGGCGGGGCCAGCGCGTGGCGATGGAACTCCGCGCCGATCTCCGTCACACAAAACGCCGTGACGTGCGCTGAATCAGCCGTGCACCCAGCGATGCCTCCAGCGCGAGGATGCGCCGGCTGATGCTAGACTTGGGTACGTCGAGCGCCCGAGCCGCAGCCGTGATGCCAAGGTGTTCGACCACCCTGGCGTAGTAGTAGACGTCACTGAGATCGAGCATCGGCAGCCCTCGGTGCACACGGCAGCCGACGTCTTGCGTCGACTTATCGTCCCGTCGTATAGACGATGGTTCTCATTTTGGCTAATTGTTCTCGGATTGTCCCAGCGCCAAGGTTATTGCATCTCAACCCGCCCCGGAGAGCCTTGCCATGAACTCGCCCCAGCTCCACGAACGCCTGACCCGCGAAAATGCCATCCTGCTGCTGGTTGACCATCAGGTCGGCCTTTACACCGGCGTGCGCGACATCGACACACTGGCCCTCAAGCACAACGTCGTCGGCCTGGCCAAGGCAGCGCTGGCGCTGAAGTTGCCGATCATCGTCACCACGACGACCGAGGGGATGTGGGGGCCGCTGATCCCTGAGCTCGTCGAAGCGCTGCCGGGTGTGAAGCGCATCGAGCGCACCACCGTCAATGCCTGGGACGAGCGTCGCGTCGTCGATGCGGTCAAGGCGACCGGCCGCAAGAACCTGATCGTGACGGGTATCTCGACCGACGTTTGCCTCGCCTTCCCGGCGATCTCGGCAATTGCCGACGGCTACAACAGCTATGCAGTGATCGATGCTTCCGGCGGCTTCACCCAGACGCAAGTCGCCATGGGCGTGGCGCGCATGCAACAGGCCGGCGTGATCCCCGTCGGTTATTCGAGCGTCGCCGTTGAGATTCTGGCCGACAACGCCGCACCCGAAGCCGAGGCCGTCTACGCTGCGCTTGGCATGCCCTTCGCTGGCCTCGTGTATGGCCTGAAGAAGTACTTCTCGCACAGCTGAGCGCCTACCGATTCACCACCAACCCTCCCTCTACAAGGAGTAAGGAGATGAGCAAGAAGAGCTATACGTAGACCAGGTTCCGCGCGGACGATGCAGCGCTTGTCCCGGATGGCTTCCTGCCCCTTGATCGCGCGAAGTTTGGCCAAGCGCGCGGGCGCGGTGCCGTAACTTCGCGCTCGCCCGTCACTCAGTGCGGGGCGCGAGGGATAGTCTTGAGCAGGTCCTCGGGGCTGATGTGCCCGACGACCGACTGCACCGCGCTGCCCGGTTGCGGCAGGTCAAGGATGTGACCCTTGATCTTGCCGACCACGTGCATCTCGCAGGGCTTGCAGTCGAACTTCAGCGTCAGCACCTCGTCGCCGTGTATCAGCTGCATCGGCGCGACCTTGGTGCGCACGCCGGTGACGCCCTTGGCTTGCTTGGGGCACAGGTTGAAGGAGAAGCGCAGGCAGTGCTTGGTGATCATCACCGGCACCTCGCCGGTCTCCTCGTGGGCCTCGAAGGCCGCGTCGATCAGCTTGACCCCGTGACGGTGATAGAAGTCGCGGGCCTTCTGGTTATAGACGTTGGCCAGGAACGACAGGTGCGACTCCGGGTACACCGGTGGCGGCGTGGTCTCGGCCTTGCGTCCGCCCCGTGGGTGGGCATTGATGCGGGCCGCGGTCAGCGCTTCGATGACTTCGCGGCGCAGGGCCTTGAGCTGCGAGTTGGGGATGAAGTACGCCTGCGGTGCATCCAGTTTGACGTCCGTGGCGTGGTACTCGGTGGTACCCAGCTGGCCGAGCAGGTCGTGCAGTTGCTCCAGGGCCTGTTCCGGCTTGTTGGCCAGACCGAACGGACCGTCCAGGGCGATGCTGGCGCTGATGCCCTCCTCGCTGGTGGCGGTCAGTTCCAGGCGTTCCTCGCGCAGGCGAGCGACCCAGGCAAGGCCCACCCGGCGCTCGGCGGAGGTCTTGAGCAGGGCCTGCTGCCAGTTGTGATCCAGGTTGCGGCTCAGCGGGTGGTTCGGCCGTAGCTTGTACATCCCTTCCGGCATCTCGTTGGGCTCGACGCGGTAACGGTAGCGTTTTTCGCCGTCCTCCTCGAACTCGCCCTTGGGTTCGGCGATGTTGGCGCGAAAGCCCACCACTTCGCGCTTGACCTGCACGTTGAGGCCATCACCGTTGGACAACGGTTCATGGGTCACCACCTGCAAATCGCGCTTGCCGACCTTCTCCACCACACCCACCGGCAAGCCGGTGAAGGTTGGCGTGTCGAAGGCGCCTATGTCGATCTTGCGCTCGCTGACGAAATAATCGGTGCTGCCACGGTGGAAGGTCTTTTCCGGGTCGGGCATGAAGAAGTGCGCGGTGCGGCCGCTGGAAGCACGGGCCAGGTCCGGACGGTCTTCGAGGACATCGTCCAGGCGCTGGCGGTAATAGGCGGTGATGTTCTTCACATAGCCCATGTCCTTGTAGCGCCCCTCGATCTTGAACGAGCGTACTCCGGCCTCTACCAGGGCGCGGATGTTGGCGCTCTGGTTGTTGTCCTTCATCGACAGCAGGTGTTTCTCGAAGGCAACTACGCGGCCCTGGTCGTCTTTGAGGGTGTAAGGCAGACGGCAGGCCTGGGAGCAGTCGCCACGGTTGGCACTGCGACCGTTCTGCGCGTGGGAAATGTTGCACTGGCCGGAGAACGCCACGCACAGCGCGCCGTGGATGAAGAACTCGATCGCCGCATCGGTCTCATCGGCAATGGCGCGGATCTCCTGGAGGTTCAGCTCGCGGGCCAATACCAGTTGGGAGAAACCGGCTTGATCGAGAAACTTCGCCCGTGCCAGGGTGCGGATGTCGGTCTGGGTGCTGGCGTGCAGCTCGATCGGCGGGATATCCAGCTCCATCACACCCAGATCCTGGACGATCAGCGCGTCGACGCCGGCATCGTACAGTTGGTGGATCAGCTTTCGGGCAGGCTCCAGCTCGTTGTCGTGCAGGATCGTATTGATGGTGGTGAACACCCGGGCGTGGTAACGACGGGCGAACTCCACCAATTGGGCGATATCGCTCACCTCGTTGCAGGCGTTGTGGCGGGCGCCGAAGCTCGGGCCTCCGATGTACACGGCGTCGGCGCCATGCAGGATGGCCTCGCGAGCGATGGCCACGTCGCGGGCGGGGCTGAGCAGTTCCAGGTGATGCTTGGGTAGGGACATTTTTTTTAGTCTGGCTTGTCACGGTCAAGGCACGCATTGTAGCGGCGAAACGCTTGACCGGCACCCGTGTGCTGCCCGGTGGCGGCCGCTCGCTGAGCGGGGCCGCCGGATAAGCTCACAGGATAAGCCCGCGGGTTCAGCTCCGGGCCGCCATCGCGGTGACTTCCACGCGCATGCCTTCGACCGCCAGCGCGGCCACGCCAACGGCGGCGCGAACCGGCCATGGCCTGGCGAAGAAGCGCTGGTAGACCTCGTTGAAGGCGGCGCGGTCGGCCATGTCGGTGAGGTAGATGGTCAAATGCAGGACCCGGTCCATGGAACTGCCGGCGCGCTCCAGCGCTACTTTGAGCGCCTGCAGGGTGCACTCGCTCTGCAGGGCGATGTCGCCCACCTCCAGGCTGCCATCGGCGCGGGTGGGGATCTGAGTGGAGACCAGCAGGCCGCCAAAACCGGCGACGTCGGATGAGATGGATTCCGGGTCGGGGTCGGGGATAAAGGTGAGGTCGTGGTTTGCCATGGGGATCTCTTGCTTGAGGTGGTAAAGGGGCGGTCGTGTATGGGCGGTGGGCCCGACATCGTCAGCGGGCTCGGTCCGCCAAGTCCGCTGGGGCATTCAATGAAGCAACGCCTTTTGCGCGGCCAGTTTACAGTGCCATCGTCGGGCCGTTCGTGAATTAGCTCGAAAACCCGGAAGGCAAGCAGATGGGCGTTTGCCGTGCTGGTGTATGCCCATCAGGCCGACGGGGTGATCCAGCTACGCGCTTGCGATCCGATTGAATCGTCTACTCCGAGCGCCGAATCCCCCCGATATCGAGAAAAATCCATCGAGCGTTTCTGATGCAATTCCGTCATTTCAGGCAAGAAATGCACCGATCCATGCAAGCTGTTTCACAGCGGGCCGCAGACAATGGCAGCGGGAACAAACGCTTTACGCTTGCCACTTGCTCACCTTCATTCGTGAAGCATGACCAGCCACCGTTGAAACCCGCCTCCCGAGCAGCATGCACACAACGAGAAATGAGGAACAGCACATGACTGAGAAAAAAGTCTGGATGATCACCGGCGCAGGTCGCGGGCTGGGCGTAGACATCGCCAAGGCGGCGCTGGCCGCCGGCCACGCAGTCGTCGCCACCGGTCGCAATCCCGAGAAGGTCGCGGCAGCACTTGGCGCCCACGCTGACCTGTTGACCATCAAGCTCGACATCACCCGCCTTGAGGACGCCCAGGCCGCGGCCAAGGCGGCTGTCGAAAAGTTCGGTCGCATCGATGTGCTCGTCAACAACGCAGGCAATTTTTACGCGGGCTTCTTCGAAGAGCTCAGCCCCGAGCAGGTCCGCGATCAGATCGAGACGCTGCTGTTTGGCCCGATGAACATCACGCGCGCCGTGTTGCCGGTGATGCGCAAACAGCGCTGCGGCCTGCTGCTCACCCTCTCCTCCACGGCCGGCATCACCGGTGGACTGTTTTGCTCAGCGTACGCCGCCGCAAAATTCGGGATCGAAGGCTGGATGGAATCGCTCACCCCGGAGATCGCCCCCTTCGGTATTCAGACGATGCTGGTCGAGCCCGGTTTCTTTCGCACCGAGCTGCTCACCACCAGCTCGACCACCTACGCCACGCCCAACATTGACGACTACGTGCAACGCACCAGGGAGACCATCGCGGCCTGGAACAGCATGGACGGTAAGCAGGGCGGTGATCCCGCCAGGCTCGCCACCGCTCTCGTGCAGTTGGCCGGGCTCGAGAAGCCCCCTGCCCGTTTCGCCGCCGGTGCCGATGCCGTACAGACCTTCGAGGCCAAGGCCAACGATCTGCGCGCCCAGGCCGACGCCTACCGAGCGCTGTCTTGCTCCCTCGCCTACGACTGACAGAACCGATGAAACCACGACGCGCGGAATGATGAGGAGGCCAATGCTGATCCCGATCGTCGTCGCCAACACCGCTAGGATCAGCAATGGCCTGCCATCAATGCACACGCATGCGCTTGATGTCCCGCTGCGGCGGCTCGCCAAACAACCGGCTGTATTCGCGGCTGAACTGGGATGGGCTGACG
Organism: Pseudomonas sp. GW821-FHT07G10; assembly: GCF_059418545.1. Lineage (NCBI taxonomy): Bacteria > Pseudomonadati > Pseudomonadota > Gammaproteobacteria > Pseudomonadales > Pseudomonadaceae > Pseudomonas > Pseudomonas sp. GW821-FHT07G10. Next base: position 6,283 of record NZ_JBWKQB010000032.1, read on the forward strand.
TAGCCCACCCGGTCGCCCGCGCTGCCGGCATCGACGTTTTCGCTAAGCATCAATTGCCTGGCCTGCTGCAACCGTAACTGTTTCTGGTATTGCAGCGGGCTGATGCCGGTGACGGCGCGAAAGTGCTGACGGAACGTTGAGGGGCTCATGTGCGCCCGGGAAGCCAGTTCATCCATGCGCAGCGGCAGACAGAAATTCAGCTTGAGCCAGGCCACCGCCTTGGCGATCTGCTGGCTGGGCGAACCGGCGGTGACGATGTGGCGCAACTGCGGACCGTGGGGACCGGTCAGCAGCCGCACGATGATTTCGTCCTGAATCAGCGGCGCCAGTTGCGGCAGCAACACCGCTTCGTCCAGCAGGTCAACCAGCCTGACCAGGGCATCGAGGGTGGCCGCATCCAGCGTCTGCACCGTGATCGGTCGATAAACACAGTCCTTGGGCGGCTGCGGTAATTGCATCTCGGCGGCAATGCGCATGATCGTTGTACTGTTCAATAACAGCATCAAGCCGAGAAAAGGCTGCGAAACGCTGGCCCGCGTCACATGAGAAACCACGGGCAGGTCAACGGTGCTGAGCATCGATTGGCCCGCAGCATAGGACAGCACTTCGTCCGCCACCATCACCTGCTTTGCGCCCTGGACCGTCACCCCTAGCCCAAGCCCGTAGAGGCAGTGCATCGGCGCCGTCGCGGCCTTGCGCCGATGAACAGTGAGTGCAGGAAGCGCGGTGTTGTAATCGCCATCAGTCGGGGCAATTCGGGCAATTGCGCGAGCAAGCGCGCTGGTATCTACGGCGCTGGGCGTATTTACTTTATCTTCGGGACGCACTGTCAACTCCAAGCGTTTGACTCAATGCTCAAAGCATAGCGCTCTGTGCAGTCGCAAATTCGCTGCCTGACCTGACGCCTTCATTTCAGGCAGTAAAATGGTGGATGGCTGGATACTCTCCTTGATCCAACCCTGGCGTTAACCGTCGCAGTCATCCGCGGCTCAGTCAACAGGCTTGCGGCCCACTGTGCCGGCTCGATTCAGCAAGCCCGTTTGTGGGTCATGCAAAGTGGGAATCAAACCACTCCAGCATCAGTTCAGGATGAGTCCCGAAGTAGTTGTAACCCTGAAAACGCTGGTCCGTCCCCTCAATCCAGAACAGTTTCTTGTCGCGCGAAGAGAGGGTATCGAAGATCTCCTGCACGTTCGACGGCTTGGTCAGAAAATCGTTACGGACCTGGGCGACCAGGGTCGGAACGGTCACGGCCCTGGCATATTCCATCGGCCAGACGTCGGCCAGGCGATAGCCCGTGCGCGTGTGGAAGGCCACGTCGAATCTTTCAACACCATTGGCGATTTTTTGCGTTTGCATGGCGGTTTCGACGAAGACTCGCGGCGTCACCGGTTGCAGCGCAATCATCGCGTTGATGTGCTGGAACTCTTGCGGGTGCTTTTTCATCCCCACGATGGTGGCATTGGCACCCAGGCAGCGGCTGTACAGCGCGGTCTTCATGTCCTTGGTGTCGGACCGGGATTTCGCATAGCGCAAGGAGCCAATCACGTCACGGTACTCCAGCACACCGTGGCCATTGACCCCACCGCTGCCCGTTCCACTGCGGCCATGGTTGCGCATGTCGTAGGCAATAATGGTGTAGCCCGCCTCGTGCAGAATTTTGTACTCCGGCAGGAAGTTCACCTCGAAGCCACCAAAATTGGTCCAGGGTTCCAGGTGCCCCGGGTAGCCGTAGCGGTTGCAGGGCATCGGATGGTTGCAGATGATGAGCCGGTCTGATTTGCCTGGAATGAACCAGCCCTCGATCGTCACGCCATCCATTGCCGGAAAGAAGATCTCCTCGTACTCCATGTCGTACTCATTCGGCCATCTCAAGATGGGCGTACGCGTCGAATGCGCCATCAAGTCGGCCAGACCATTGATGAACTCGTCGGATTTAACTTCGGGCATTTTGATACCTGTGCTGGTTTGCTTGTCCGCAGCCTGAACGGCTCCGAGTGTGGCGGCCACAATCGGCAGCGCGGCGAGGGCCGCGCCTGCTTTCAGAATTTGTCGACGGCCGTGAGCAGGGACACTCTGCGGCTGAACGGTGATGTCACGGGGGTTGCCCATATCAAGCTCCTGATTACCGTTGAGAAGTCGATTCAGCTGAGTGTTGGGGGAACAGAACGCCCCTTGTGCATCGCCCCCCACTACTGCTGCGCAGGCACCAATCCTTCAGTGATCACGACCGAGCCTTGGGTGGCCGCGATGCGAAGTTTCTTCGCCGCGGTGTATTCAGCAGAGTTGTAGAAGCGCTGAGCGTCGGCAAGACTTGGGAACTCAGCGATAGCCATCACCGACTTTGGCTTGCCTTCGACTACCGGTGCGTTGAGGTTGAAAACGATCACCTTGCCGCCGTATTTCGGCGCGAGCGGCCCGGCCGCTTCCATGTACTTCTGGAACGTTGCCTGATCCTTGATTTCGTAGTTGGCGATCATGTAGCCGTGCGGTTGCGCATCCTGTGCCTGGCTGATGGTGGCAAGCGCCAGGATGATCGCAGCAACACCACCTATGACGAGCTTCTTCATCGTATGAATTTCCATGGATTTGAATGGCAGACAGCACGAAACACCAGCCGATCCGGATGAGTCATCGGCGATGAATCGTGGTGCTCGAAGTATGTGGTGCAGTGCCCGGAGCGAGTTGCCGGATCTGTTTCTTCTATTGCCTGATTCAGTGAATTCGCCCGCCGGGTCGTGAGCGGGACTCTGTCCTTACCTGAGATCAGGCAAACATTCTGAGCAGTAAGGTGGCCAGGATGACGGTTGAAGCCCCCCCCGATACGCGTGGATATCTGCGCGAAGGGCATCAAGGACATGCGATTGGATGTCGAGAGAGGATTTCTTTGCTACTCCGAGCGCTCGTAGAGCGCCCGGGCACTTGAGACTTAGACTCAGATATCGCTGGCGGGCCAGTAGGTAGCTGTCCGTGATTAGTGTTTACACATCAGACCATGAAGAACCCCGAACCTTAAGCCTGGCTCGGATGGCGTCATATGCGGGATGCCAAATACCTTGAACGCCGCCAGCATGACCACCAGACCGCCAGGCAGGATGCTGAGGCGATGGCTTTGCAAGCCCGCCAATTTGAGTTGTTTGACATGCCCCACTTCGAGCAGACGTAACGACAGGCGCAACAGACCGCCGTAGGTGATACCACCTTGGTCATAGTCGTTCAATCCGTTGGCCTTGAGCACTTTGGCCAGCATCCGTGCGGTACCTGAAGAGCCGATAGTCTGCTGCCAACCCCGCGCGCGATAACGGCGCACTACTTTTTCAAACTGTAGAGTGGCCACACGCTCAGCCTCCAGGAGCGCCTGGGCCGTGATACGCCCCCCTTGAAAGTAACGCGCACCAATGGTGCCGCTGCCAATGGCAATACTTTCGGTGACAAGGGGCTGAGCGCCCCTCCCGAGAATCAATTCTGTGGAGCCGCCGCCGATATCCACGACCAGTCGCATGCTCTCTGCACCAGGTATCCTGTGGGCAACACCGGCATACACCAGTTGCGCCTCTTCATGCCCGGAGATGACGTCAATACGAAAACCCAGGTGCCGCTCCGCGCTGCCCAGAAACAGTTGAGCATTATCAGCTTCGCGCACGGCACTGGTCGCCACTGCCCGCACACGACCCGCCTCAAAGCCGCGTAATTTTTTGCCAAATCGCGCGAGCGCTTGCCATCCCCGATCCAGTGCCAACTCATCCAGATCCCCGCCTTGAAATCCCTCTGCCAGACGGACGGGCTCACGCAGGGTTTTCACCTCCTGGATCACGAACTGCTGGTTCCGTTTGACCGACTGACCAATCATCATGCGAAACGCATTGGAACCCAGGTCAATGGCCGCAAACAGGGAGGCGTCGCCTTTCATGGGGGATTCCTTGCAAATTCATCAACCAGCAGGCGGATGCCTGCTGTGCGCTCAAGACGGTTTGCGAGGATCTTGCCATTAGTTCGATGACGCCAAGATGACACCCTCTAACCTTTTCAAATGAACAGACACCCGGCCAATCTACCTGGATAACCGTGATGCTCCGGCACACTAGCCATGACGCTGCTAGGCTTTTCAGTTCACTCTGAGGAAATGTCGCCATGCCAGCAACGCCCCAACTGCCGGACATACTCGAAACCCTTCACGAAAACCAGCTCGCGCTTGCCGACGCCATTGAGTCGATAGCGATGTGGATCGATCAGAGGGGATCCACTGGCGTTTCCAGCACCGCTCTTGGAGCTGTCGCCACACTCGACTTGAACGCCGAGTCCGTCAGAAAGGGAATTGAGTCGCTGAGAAAAAACCTCAGATGAAACCCGTCAACCAGTTACCTGCGCCGCTTGCGCGTCGCTATCGAGATCTCGAAATGGTACGAGCTTTTTTGCCTGGGCTCGTAATTGACCTGCACCACCTCACGAAGAAAGGGCTCCAGTGATGCTGATCAGAATCGAGGAAACGAACACGCCCGAAGGCTGGGTTGTCTGGATGAACGCGTGGTGCGTCAAATTTCGCAGCTATGCAGAAGCCGAAGCATTCGTGAAAAGACTGGAAGACCGCATAAACGCATCGCATCCCTTGCCTATCAGCATAAACAGACCTGTAGCAGAGCTGTCTTAAGGAGCCGTCTTCGATGCAGCAATAAATTCGTCATCGAGAACCGGCGCTCGCACGTCACCAAAGCCAACACCATCTTCTTGCACTCCAGACAGACCGACTACGCCGCCTGTGCAATGAAGGCGATGACGCGGCTCTGGCTGGCGTAGGCGTAAATGTGCGCAGAGGTTAAGCGCACTGCAATGGTGTTCATCCGGTTGGTTGTCGTTCAGGCGGCGACGCTACCGACTGGCTGCGCAAGGTTGCGGGCGGCGCAATCCCGGCCTATGTTCCAAGCGAGACATTGCCAGCGACTGACGCACGATAACTCGCCGCAGGTTGCTGTCCATCCAGTGCCGATTGCTGCAGCGAGGTGACGACATGCCGAACGACTCCCGCCCCGCCGTGCTCGAACTGATCGGCAATACGCCGCTGGTGCGTGTCAGCCGCTTCGATACCGGTCCGTGTACGCTGTTCCTCAAGCTCGAATCGCAGAACCCCGGTGGTTCGATCAAGGATCGCATCGGCCTGGCGATGATCGACGCCGCCGAGCGCGATGGCCGCCTGCGACCCGGCGGCACCATAGTCGAAGCCACCGCCGGCAACACCGGCCTCGGCCTGGCCCTGGTCGGCCGCGCCAAGGGTTACCGGGTGGTGTTGGTGGTGCCGGACAAGATGTCCACCGAGAAGGTCCTGCACCTCAAGGCGATGGGCGCCGAGGTGCACATCACCCGCTCCGACGTCGGCAAGGGCCATCCCGACTACTACCAGGACGTTGCCGCGCGGCTGACGCAGGAGATTCCCGACGCCTTCTTCGCCGATCAGTTCAACAACCCGGCCAACCCGCTGGCCCACGAGTGCAGCACCGCTCCAGAGATCTGGGCGCAGACTCAGCATGATCTGGATGCCATCGTCGTCGGCGTCGGTTCGGCCGGCACGCTGACCGGGCTGACCCGCTTCTTTCGCCGCGTGCAGCCGGACCTGGCCATGGTGCTGGCCGACCCCGTCGGCTCGGTGGTCGCCGAATACAGCCGCAGCGGCACCCTCGGTACGCCCGGCTCCTGGGCGGTGGAAGGCATCGGCGAAGACTTCATTCCGTCGATTGCCGACCTTTCCAGCGTGCGCCAGGCCTATTCGATCAGCGACGAGGAAAGCTTCGATCATGCCCGCCAACTGCTGCGCGCCGAAGGCATTCTCGGCGGCTCTTCGACCGGCACGTTGCTGGCGGCGGCACTGCGCTACTGCCGCGAGCAAACCGAGCCGAAGCGGGTGGTCAGCTTCGTCTGCGACACCGGCACCCGCTACCTGTCGAAGGTCTACAACGACCAGTGGATGACCGATCAGGGCCTGATGCAGCGTAAGCACTACGGTGATCTGCGCGACTTGATCGCGCGGCGCTTCGAGGATGGCCGGGTGATCAGCGTGGGCCCGGACGACACGCTGCTTACCGCCTTCCAGCGCATGCGCCTGGCTGATGTGTCGCAACTGCCGGTGCTGGTGGACGGACAGCGGCTGGTCGGCGTGATCGACGAGTCCGATATTCTGCTTGGCGTGTACGAAGACGCTTCGCACTTCCGTATGACCGTCACCAGCGCGATGACCGACAAGCTGGAAACGCTGCCTCCTGGCGCCAGTCTGGCTGAACTGCAGGCGGAGCTCGACCGTGGGCTGGTGGCGATCATCAAAGACGCCTCGGGCTTCCACGGCCTGATTACCCGCGTCGACCTGCTCAATCACTTGCGGAGATCCCTGCCATGAGTCAGCACGATGAAACCGCCGCGCCACGCGCCTTCGCCACCCGGGTGATCCATGCCGGACAGGCGCCGGACCCTTCCACCGGGGCGCTAATGCCACCGATTTACGCCAACTCCACCTATGCGCAGCAGAGCCCCGGTGTACACAAGGGCCTCGACTACGGGCGCTCGCACAACCCCACGCGCTGGGCGCTGGAGCGTTGCGTGGCAGACCTCGAAGGCGGTACCCGTGCATTCGCCTTCGCCTCCGGGCTGGCCGCGATCTCCACCGTGCTCGAACTGCTCGACACTGGCGCGCACATCGTCTCCGGCAACGACCTGTACGGCGGTACTTTCCGACTGTTCGACAAGGTGCGCCGGCGCAGCGCCGGGCATCGCTTCAGCTTCGTCGATCTGACTGACCTGGCGGCCTTCGAAGCGGCGCTACAGGACGACACACGGATGGTCATGGTCGAGACGCCGAGCAATCCGTTGCTGCGCCTCACTGACCTCGCCGCCATCGCGCGCATCTGTCGCGAGCGAGGCATCATCTGTGTGGCCGACAACACCTTTGCCAGCCCGTGGATACAGCGCCCGCTGGAGCTGGGTTTCGATATCGTGCTGCACTCGACGACCAAGTATCTGAACGGCCACTCCGACGTGATCGGCGGCATCGCGGTGGTCGGGCAGAACGCCGAACTGGCCGAGCGCCTGGGCTTCCTGCAGAACGCGGTGGGTGCTATCGCCGGGCCGTTCGACGCTTTTCTCACCCTGCGCGGCGTGAAGACTCTGGCGCTACGCATGGAACGCCACTGCAGCAACGCGCTGGAGCTGGCGCAATGGCTTGCGCGTCAGCCGCAGGTGGCGCGCGTCTATTATCCGGGCCTGCCGTCGCACCCGCAGCACGAACTGGCGCAGCGGCAGATGCGCGGTTTCGGCGGGATGATTTCCCTCGACCTGAACAGCGACCTGGCCGGCACCAAGCGTTTCCTCGAAAGCATGCGGATCTTCGCCTTGGCCGAGAGCCTGGGCGGGGTGGAAAGTCTGATCGAGCACCCGGCGATCATGACCCACGCCAGCATCCCCGCAGAGACCCGTGCGCAGCTCGGCATCGGCGATGCGCTGGTGCGTTTGTCAGTGGGTGTCGAGGATGTCGGAGACCTGCGCGCCGACCTGGCCCAGGCGCTGGCGCGGATTTGAATAGATAGTTGCAGCAGCGAATTTATTCGCGATAAAAGCGCCAATGAACTGGCAAGCGAACTTGCAGCTTATCTCGCAAGGCGCTTGCCGGTGGGCAACAGCGGCATGACTAGCCTCTCCTTATGTCGGAGAGATTGTCGCAAGAATACCGATCACGATCGTTAACGCTAAAAATCCGCCCAAGAAAATTGCAAGCTTAGCCATTAGGCCTCCTGAATGAGAGGTTTGCGGTACAGCGAAAATCGAGTCACATAGCGACTCTCCCATCAGGCTCAACTGGTGAGGCCCGCCGGGAGGATCATTGTCCGACGGACGCTGGTTTCGATACAGATGCAGGTAGCGAAGAAAAACACGGATCAGTGCAACGGACCGGTCTGTTGAGTGATTCGCTTCACTGCGAGGAGGAAGCCCCTTCCCCGTTGGCATTCATTTCAGGCTCGGGAGTTGTTGCGGATGTGTCCGTGACGGGGGCCGGTTGCCTCGCCACGTATCTGCCGGCGCACTGGATACACTGCAATACAAAGCGCGGCAGGCAAGTGCCATCGGGCTCTGTACACTTCAGGGCACAACCACAGAACAGGTGCCGGGCGATGGAGCATGTCGATCACATCCTGATCGTTGACGATGATCGCGAGATCAGGGAACTGGTAGGCAACTACCTGAAGAAGAACGGACTGCGCACCACCATCGTTGCCGACGGCCGGCAGATGCGCGCCTTCCTCGAATCCAACGCGGTCGACCTGATCGTGCTGGACATCATGATGCCCGGCGACGACGGCCTGCTGCTGTGTCGCGAGCTGCGCGCCGGCAAGCACAAGGCCACGCCGGTGCTGATGCTGACCGCACGCAACGACGAAACCGACCGCATCATCGGCCTGGAAATGGGCGCCGACGACTACCTGACCAAACCCTTCTCTGCGCGCGAGCTGCTGGCGCGCATCAATGCCGTGCTGCGCCGCACGCGCATGCTGCCGCCGAACATGACCATCAGCGAAAGCAGCCGGCTGATCGGCTTCGGCCAGTGGCGCCTGGACACCACCGCGCGTCACCTGCTGGACGGCGACAACACCCTGGTCGCGTTGAGCGGCGCCGAGTACCGTCTGCTGCGAGTGTTCCTCGACCACCCGCAACGGGTGCTCAGCCGCGAGCAGTTGCTCAATCTCACCCAGGGCCGCGAGGCGGATATCTTCGACCGCTCCATCGACCTGCTTGTCAGCCGCCTGCGCCAGCGTTTGCAGGACGACGCCCGCGAGCCGGCCTGCATCAAGACAGTACGCAGCGAAGGTTATGTGTTCTCCCTGCCCGTGCAACTGGTCGAGCCACAATCGTGAAGAGCCTGCCGCACTGGCCGCGCACCCTCGCCTCGCGCCTCGCGCTGATCTTCTTCAGCGGGCTGGTACTGGCCTACGGGTTGTCCTTCGGTTTCCAGTTCTACGAGCGCTACCAGAGCGCGCGCTCGATGATGCTGGGCAACCTGGAACAGGACGTGTCCACCTCGGTGGCGATCCTCGACCGCCTGCCAGCGGCGGAACGCGCGGACTGGCTGCCACGGCTGGAGCGGCACACCTACCGCTACCGCCTCGACGAAGGCGAACCGGGCCAGGCGCTGGACCTGGACGAGGCGCCCATTGCGGCACGGTCCCTCGACAAGGCCATCGGTCGCCAGTACGCGCTGGACTTCCAGACCATCCCCGGGCCGGTCCCCCACTTCCAGGTCCATCTGCGCATGGCCGACGGCAAACCGCTGACCGTTGACGTGACCCCGGCACCGGTGCCCCTGTCGACCTGGCTGCCGGTCGTGCTGCTGATCCAGCTCGCCGTGTTGTTGCTGTGCACCTGGCTGGCCGTGAAAACCGCGATTCGCCCGCTGACGCGCCTGGCCCAGGCGGTGGACCGCCTCGACCCCAACGCCCCCGGGCCGCACCTGGATGAAACCGGGCCACGGGAAGTTGTCTACGCGGCGGTGGCCTTCAATGCCATGCAGGCGCGCATCGCTGCCTACCTGAAAGAACGCATGCAACTGCTGGCCGCCATCTCCCACGACCTGCAGACGCCCATCACGCGCATGAAGCTGCGGGTCGAGTTCATGGACACGTCCGCCGAGAAGGACAAGCTGTGGAACGACCTCGAAGCCATGGAACATCTGGTGCGCGAAGGCGTGGCCTATGCCCGTAGCGTGGAGGGCAGCACCGAGGCCAGTTGCCGGGTGAACCTTGACGCCTTCCTCGACAGCCTGGTGTTCGACTACCAGGACAGCGGCCAGCAGGTGGACCTGTGCGCGAAGAATGGTGCAGTGATCGAAACCCGGCCCCATGCCTTGCGCCGGGTGCTGGTGAACCTGATCGACAACGCCCTCAAGTTCACCGGCGCCGCGCAGCTGGAAGTCCGTTCCGGCGCAGGCCATACGACACTGATCCGAGTGCTGGACAACGGCCCCGGCATCCCCGTCGAGGAATTGGAAGAAGTGCTCAAACCCTTCTACCGCCTGGAAACCTCACGTAACCGCAGTACCGGCGGCACCGGCCTTGGGCTGGCCATCGCACATCAATTGACCCAGGCCATCGGTGGCACCCTCACCCTGTCCAACCGCGACGGCGGCGGCTTGTGCGCGCAGATCGAGCTGTGCGGTCCAGCGGCCTGAGGGCCGCCTCTACACTGGGATACACAACGGCCTGCGGCGGACACACTGCCGATAAGACCGGTTGCAAGAATCCTGAACACAATAAGCGACGGCACCCCGCTGTCGCCGGTTGAATCAGGAGCTCTCCATGAGAACCATCGCCTTGCCATCGGGCTGGAAACTGTTCGGCATCCTCGCACCGCTGAACCAACTGGGCGCCTGGAGCGCCGACCTCGCCCTGCGGGTGTTCCTCGCCTGGGAGTTCTTCGAATCCGGCAGGGAAAAATGGAACGGCGAAAACTGGTTCGCGCAGATCCAGTCTGCCTTCCCCTTCCCCTTCAACCACCTGCCCGCCACCCTCAACTGGGAACTGTCGATGTGGACCGAACTGCTCGGCGCCCTCTTCCTGCTGCTGGGCCTGGGTACGCGGCTGTCGGCGCTGGTACTGATGGTGGTAACGGTCGTGGCGATCGCCGCCGTGCACTGGCCGGCGCAGTGGTCGAGCCTCGCCGAACTGGCCCGGGGTTACGCCATCAGCAACCAGGGTTTTGGCAACTACAAACTGCCGGCCATCTACCTGGTAGCGCTGTTGCCGCTGCTGCTGAACGGACCGGGCAAACTGAGCCTGGACAACCTGCTCCAGCACTGGCGCCGGCAACGGGCCTGAGCCCGCAAGAAAAGCCCGTCTTGCGACTAATGCCAGTCAGTTAAGTAAATCTGTAGGAGCGAGCTTGGTCCGGGCGGCGTTCCGACGATGGACCTGAGGGCGACGCGTTTATCCAGAAAATACGCGTTATCGTTAACGTCCATCGCGAGCAAGCTCGCTCCTACATACCCTTAACTGACTGGCATTGCGTCTAGCGACGGGCTTTTTCTTGGGCGCTGACTCGTCCTGAATAAGGTTTACACCTTCTGGCTTCTTATCAGGAAGGTACGATGGATACTGGGACAAAACGCAGTCGGCGCGATTACACGCTGACTTTTAAATTTTCGGTCGTGGATCACGCCGCCCCCGGTGTGGAAGCGGCAGTGGGGATTCAGAGGTGGACCTGGGTGCCGATCACGATGCCCTGGGCGCGCAGCGACTCTAGCAGCGCCAGGCCCTGGTGCTGGATGGCCTGGGCATCGCCGCCGGCCGCTGCGGCCAGGGCCTGCAGGTGCTCCCGCCCACTGCGCGGGTGAGCGGCCAGCGAGGCCAGCAAGTGATATGCCAGAGGCGCCAACCGGGCAAAATGCACCTGGTGCCCGGCATCGCGGTGCACCAGCAGCAAGGTCGGCACTTGCGCTGCCTCGGTGGGTTGATGGTCCGCAGCGATGCGGGTCACCGGCCAGCGGTACGCCAGCGGCATGGCCAGGCAGGACAGCAGCGGGACACCGGCCAGCAGGTCAGCGTCCTGCTGGTGCGGCGGGTCCTGGGCGTCACTCAGGTACAACTGCGACTCGACCCACTCGTAGTGGGCCAGCTCCACCTGCCAGGGCGCGGCCGGGTCGGTATCCGCCTGCCGCTGTTGCAGGTAGGCGACGAACTCTTCGGCGATGCCCGTGAACAGTGGCGTCTGGCTGCGATGCCCGGCATAGAAGTCGCGCACCCGGGCATGCCAGCGTGCATCCCCGAGGGTGGACCGCAGCACCGGGAAGCTGCCGGCCAGCAGCCCTTCGATGGCGTTGTAGAACAGCTCGCGATAGACCTTCAGGCGCCGCGCCTCGATGCCCGGCGGCGGCGCCTGACGGGTCGGGTCGCGCAGGTGGCGGGCCAGGGTGAATTGTTGCTCGCGCAGGGCTTCAGACATGAGCGGCACTGCTGTTGGCAAGCGCGCCAAGACAGGCCTGCTGGATGGCTCGGATGCGCCCGGTTTCTTCCAGCAGGTCGGCCAGCGGCGGGTAGTTGAAATCGCGTTCCAGCACCGTGGGGTGCACGCCGAAACGCTGGTAAGCGGCGGCCAGCAGCGTCCACACGCCGTCCCTCACTGTAGCGCCGTGGGTGTCGATCTTCAGGTCCGCGGCTTCGTCGTAGTGGCCGGCGACATGCAGGCTGGTCACCCGTTGCAGCGGTAGCGCGTGGAGGAATGCCAAGGCATCGTAACCGTGGTTGCAGGCGTTGACGAACAGGTTGTTGACGTCCAGCAGCAGGTCGCAATCGGCCTCTTCCAGCACCGCTGTGATGAAGTCGATCTCGCTCAGTGCCTGGTACGGTGCGGCATAGTAGCTAATGTTCTCCACCGCGATGCGCCGGCCGAGGCGCTCCTGGGTTTCGCGGATGCGCGCGGCGACATGCTGGATGGCCTCGTCGGTAAAGGGGATCGGCATCAGGTCGTAGAGGTGGCCGTCATCGGTGCAATAGCTCAGGTGCTCGCTATACAGGCTGACCTGGTAGCGTTCGAGAAACTGTCGCGTGCGGACGAGAAAGTCCCGGTCCAACGGCTCGCTGCCACCCAGTGACAGCGACAGCCCGTGGCAGGCGACAGGAAAGCGTTCGGCCAGGCTGGCCAGCCCCTCGCCAAAGGCGCCGCCGACACCGATCCAGTTCTCCGGCGCGCATTCGAGGAAGTCCACCGCGCCGTCCTCCATCGCCAGCAGCGCGGGTAGCAGCCCACGGCGCAGGCCGAGTCCGGCCTGGATTGGGTTATCGATCATGCTCATGGTGTGGCTCCGGAAAAACGCACGATGCCCCACCTGTCAGACAGGAGGGGCGCGGCGCAAGTGGGCAGGTCAGGACTTGTCGTTCTGCAGGTGGCTGAACAGGCCGTCGGGCATCGGCTTGCCGTTGGCCTGGTAGATGGCCTTCAGATGGTCGTAGGCCTCGCGTTCAGAAATGAAGCCGTCGTGGTTGCTGTCGATCTTGTCGAAGTCGGCGGCGCGGTCCTTGGCCACGACCAGAAACTCGTCGCGCGAGACCTTGCCATCATGGTTGCTGTCGGTGCGTGAGAAGGACGCATCGCCGCACTTGCCCTCCCCGCATTTGCCTTCGGCCTGGCTCACCTTGGTGCCGGCGCCGCATTTGCCTTCACCGCATTTGCCTTCGCCGGCGGTTTTTGCCGAGGCCAGTTGGTAGCCCTGGGCCAGGGGGTCCACCGCGAAAGCAGAACCGCTGAGGAACATTCCGCCGACCAGGGCGGCGCCGATCAGGCCAAGGGTGCAGTGGGTACGAGACATGGTAATTCTCCGGTATGGATTACGGCAGCGCCGTAGGGTTTGCGCTGCCCGCCGGGGCGGCGCGTCGCAAGGTCATGGCTCGAACAGGTTGAGGTCAGCGGGAGGTGGCATTTGCCGGATCCTCACCTCGCATGGCCCGCCGTGTTCGGGTGTGGCCATTTCGAGGGATGGATGTATCACCGGTGTATCCCGGCGCGAGGGGTTTTGTAAGGCAGTTGCAACACACAGCCGCGAGATACAGTGTGTTACAGCGGCGCGGACGGCAGACGCCGGCCAGCAGGTCCATGTCCTCAAGGGGGGGATGCCCCCCCGCCACGCCAAGGATCAGCGCAAGTCAGGTCATCAAAACCCGTCTTCGCGCTGACACAGTTCGGCGCGCCCTGCCCACCGCCCTGCCCCGACGGGCTTGCGCCCCATCAGGCCAAGTACCGGACGGGCTCAAAAACGCGGTTTGATGGTCTTCCACTCCGGCTTGTAACGTTGCATCTGTTTCACGTCATCGCGCTGTCGAATGCCGCAGGTCAGGTATTGGTCGTGCAGTTTGCCCAACTGATCGTGATCCAGTTCAAAACCCAGCCCGGGCGCACGGGAGATCTTCACGCAGCCATCGACGATGGGCAGCTTGCCGCCTTAGATCCAACTGTTGGAATACCACCTGGGCGTCGAGTTGTTCACCCGCAGCACCCGTAGCGTCGCCCTCAACGCCGCCGGCCGCGCCTTCTTCGTCGAAGCGCAGAACCTGCTGGAGCGCGCCCAGCAAGCCGCAGTGACCGCCCGACGCTTCGCCGAGGGGGACATCGGCTCGGTCAATATCAGCTTCGTCGGCAGCGCCGGGTACGAATGTCTGCCCAAAGTCATCGCTGAAGCACGGCTCAAACAGCCCCATGTCAAATCGACCTGTCGGAGATGAACACCTGCCAGCAGCACGAAGCCCTGCGCGCCCGCCGTATCGACCTGGGCATCGTCCGCGCGCCCTTGCTGGAGCCGGGTTACGCCACCGAATGCCTGGTGCGCGAGCCGTTCGTACTCGCCGCTCCCGGCAACCACCGGCTGGCCAGTGCCGAAACCGTGTCCGTCAAAGACCTCGACGCACAACCCTTCCTGATGTACGCCCATTCCGCCTACCCACCGTTCAACGAGCTGCTGACCGGCACGCTCCGCTCCGCCCGCGTGGCCCCGGAGTATGTGCAATGGCTTGGCTCATCATTGACCATCCTGGCCATGGTCAACGCCGGAATGGGCCTGGCCCTGGTCCCTCGCTGCGCCACCGGCGTCGTGTTCAAGAACGTGGTGTTTCGCGATATCGATTTGGGAGATGGAGTGCAGAGCGAGTTGCATTTGATCTGGCGCGAAAACAATGACAATCCGGCGTTCGCGATGTTACTGGAGGGGATCCGCAGGGCTGCAAAGGAGGGATGGGAATTATGAATAGCCAGAAGCCTTGAATGGAGTCCACCAGGAAGTTTATCGCCCCAGCCTCCCTGGACACAGGAAGATGTCTGATAGACAGATTCGGGGCGCTTCTTGCCATTCGTAATGGACAGCTAACGGCCAGGGGCGGACCGTGAGCACCATGCTCAAGACACTGTACGTGCTCAAAAACCACGTCATTCGTTCTCTTGACTCTGTGTCGCGTTTTCTGCCGCTACACTCAAGCGGAACAAGGCATTACATATGGACAAGGCGCGTTATAAGACAAAAGTGGCGCAAAACATTACGCCATCTATATCACCTACTTATAGTGAGTCGCTCATGAACCGTCGATTGCTCACCGTTTTCATCGCGATGTCTCTTTCATGGTCAAGTGTGCATGCCGGTTACTGGAAGGATTCAAATGGCAATCCATCCCCAGACACCGAATCAAGACGATCCATCGGCGAGTTTGGTGGCTCACTATTAATCACTTCCGATCTCGACTGGGAAAAAAAGTGGAGTACTTCGCCCGAAACCATTCCCGTATTTAACGAAGCAAAGATTGTTACCCAAGGTAAAAGAATCTTCACGTTGATTTTTTTTGCAAACCCGAAGCTGGATGCCAATCACGAAGCAAACATAACGTGCGATCTGAAAGTCATCAGGCCGGACGGTACTGAATCGATCAATCAGAAAGATACCGTTTGTTTTCAACGACGCCTCAAGGGGAAGCCGAACAACCTGTACCTCGCCGCCCCCGTGATCGATTTCATCGGAGAGCCAGGCGACCCCACAGGTATCTGGACGGTAGATATCATTCTTAAAGACAACTTGCGCAAGGTTGTCCTGCCACTAAAAACAACTTTCACTCTGAAGTAGGCGCGCGACAACCCAAGCGCCGCCTTAATAAATTTAATATGCATTAAATATATAAGGAGCTGAAATGTTTAAATATATTAAGCGAGCTTTAGGAGTGCTAGCACTAACATTATGGTTCTCATCATTTTTCGTATGGGACTATTATGCCACTCATCGAGAGTCAACATATAGGCCTGGCAGCGAGAAAGTTTACCCTCTAAATACTCATGGATCCATCGTATACATAACATCGAGTGAGCATTTTTTCCTGTATAGCTTGATGGTTGGTGGAGCCATTTGTTTTTTGTTGACAGCAATAGTACACCTGACTGGAGGCCGAAATTAATTAAGGCAACTGGGTTTTACTGACAAAACGGAAGATAGGGTCTGAGTCGTGGTCATCAGGTAGTGGACCTGCAATAGGAGGGTGTATGCTTAGATTAACTTTACAACTGATGATGTTGTGGTACATATTTATATCAGCTGCAATGGCGTTTGTGCCAGAGCGGGTGCTCGACTGTATAAAGCGAAGTCGCATCTGGATGTGGTACATGAAAACCATGTTTGGTATTACAAGCGAGTCTCTTAGTAGTAAAGCTGCTGTTCGATGGGTGCTCATTCAAGGAGGCATAGGTTTGGTTGCAGCACTGCTGGCGCAGTATGCTTGGCTTATTAATCCTACCTCTAGCCCATAGGCAGCCGTTCATCGGCGCCAATATTCACCGCATCCACGAATATTAACTCCTTAATTTAATTAAGGTATTTTCGCTGTAAAAGATCGACGGCGATCATTACTGATATTAAAGCCGCAACACCCAAAGACAACATATAAAGATGGTCGGATTGCGTCGAGGTTATATATGAATAGGCCCCGTGATTATTGATCAAAATTTGATGCGTCGCGTCTGAGCTTTTCGTGCCTTCCTCCGCATATCGAACAAACAAGCTATTTCGATAGAAAAACAGTAAGACACCAGAAAACCCAGCCAAAAATTTAGAAGCAAAAATAACCATTTTCATGTTCGTCATCATAAATGCCCAACAGGTCTAGGAGCAGTATTCGTTTGTCTAGCAAAAGCTTCCTCGCCAATCTCACCACCTAGCATCAATCTCCCCCCCTATTGCCATTTTACTTTTCGCCACAGTCGCCCAAACTAACGTTATTGCACCGAGAAAAGTCATGATCCACGAATGTTGAGAACTATAAATAGTGAGAATAAAAACACAAGAATGGCTGTTACTATTGCATAACAAAAGCTAAAGCCGATTTTGATAAGCAATATGTCGTCCGCTGCAACTTTATAGCCGATATATCCATTTATCAAAGCAGATGTTACGACTCCAATTGCCAAAATAGAAGGTGTTTTGTAGTCTGGAGCAAACACTGGAATGAGAGCCACATACGTTCCGCTTGTCGAGATGGTGAATATAACAACAATTCTTATAGCTGAGATAATATTGTTTTTCGTTGCGCTCATATTTATTCCCCTCTGATAGTGGTTTCCAAATAAGACTATTCAGCTTAATCGCGCATTTTGCATGGCAAGTTTTTTGAGTCTAGCACTGTGATCGGTATAACCAGTTAAGACGTCCATATAATTTCCCTTTGGCTCAACACGAGTAAGCCCCGGTTGAACAGACGTCGCTACCATAATTTTCCCGGCGGGTTTACTGCTGACTGCTAACGCTGACAGGGCCACTGAGGCCCGTCGCGCACGCCCCTGAGTTTGGCACCGAGATCGGCTCTTGGCCGTCATCAGCAGGCAATCTGCGGCACTGGTTGTGCGAAACAGCCAGTGCCTGCAATGTAATTTGCGCAAGATGTGGTTCCATACCGCTTGTAAGCTATTTGAACGCCGTTTCTTGCGATCAATCCAATGACTGCTGTGGGTCGAATAGCGACCACCACTCGTTGTGGCTGATCCACCCTTGTCCTCCCTCAACGTGGAGGACGAGCCATGAACACTATTGCTACATATAACCAACAGCCTTGGAACAAGGGAAAGCTTGTCGGGCAGAAAGCCCCGCTCCGAGTCAGAGATATCTGGGCCATCCGGGTCAGACTCCAGCTCGCGGAGAAGACACGTGATTTGGCGCTCTTCAACTTGGCCATCGACAGCAAGCTGCGTGCCTGTGATTTAACCAAACTGCGAGTACGAGACATAGCCCATGGGGAGCATGTTCCGTCACGGGCCATCGTGATGCAGTAGAAAACCCAGCACCCAGTGCAATTTGAAATCACCGAGCAGACCCGAACGGTCCTGGAAGCTTGGATGCAACAGGCTCATCTTCGCAGCGAAAACTTCTTGTTTCCGAGTCGGTTGCACTTCTCCGATCATCTCTCAACCAGGCAATACGCTCGAATAGTCAAAGCGTGGGTGACCGCCATTGGCCTCGATCCAACTATGTACGGTACTCATACGCTACGGCGAACCAAGACATCGCTGATCTATCGGAGGACGAAGAACCTGAGAGCTGTGCAACTCCTGCTTGGTCATACAAAGCTTGAAAGCACCGTCAGGTACCTGGGAATTGAGGTAGATGACACACTTGAAATGGCGGAACAGACGGAAGTCTGACTTTCCACTGCGACGGTCGAGGTTAGACCGTCGCTGTCCGACCCGGTGTAGATAGTCCGTCCGTTTTCTCCACATCGGACGCTCGACTCGACCAGTTATCCTACAATCATGTGGATGCAATAGACTTTCTTGAACTGTGGGCCGCTAAGAAATCATATCCAGCCAATATCAAGGAAGACCAAATGAACTCCACGCCGAACGTACTTCCCTGGAAAAATACCCCATATGAGATGGAGTGCAATCTTGCGATGGGTCATCTTCTTATGAACCTCAAGCCGCGATTGCAGGTCAATGGCCGCGTCCATGCTGAAACCTATATTGCGGCGATCGGGGCAATTGCGGGCTACGCTGCGCAGCGCACGCTGTTCGCCGAAACGCCGCCGGTTGTCGGGCACAACATTCATCGCATAGGCATGAAGTCTGGCGAACAGTACTGGTTTGGCGATGCACTGAACAATATGCTCATGCCCAAAGCGGAAGCCGATGGGAATCGCTGCCTTTGGTCGTTGGCGGCCGGCGGCGCATTAGGTGCTGGCCTGCAGCCTCAGCAATTACCCAATCTCGATGCGATGTTTAAACACGTCGTGACGACGATTGGCGGAGCAAATGAAGGTCGATCTTCAGTTCCTGCTCAGCATCAAGCTCACCTTGCTGCACGAGATCTGCTGAAACTAGTGTGGCCTTTAGCACTCACCTGTCTTTCAGGAAAAATTCCTGGTGCCAAGCGCGAATTTGGAGCCGCGCCTGTCGCATGGTGGTCGGCCATCGCAGCACAAGCCTCGAATCGCCCTATCCAGGATGTGAAACAAGTGTTGGCCCCCGATATCGCTCTGACCTTGCTTATGGAGTCCGCAATTTATTGCAGCAAACTTGACCAATCGAGTATCGAATCAACGTAGGACCGCTTGGGGCCTGGGTAGCAATGCCTGGGGCATATTGAAACTGTTGAGCACTTTTGGGCGTCGAACCAGCGGCTATTGTTTGCGATCTGAGTAGGCCCGTCGACTGTCGGCTTCTGGCCGATTCTGTTGAAAAAGTCGGCTTCAGTTTCCGCGACAGAAAAGTACGCGTCTGAGATTGAAATCCGAGTTTTGCGCAGAAGGTTCATGACTCAGATTTTACGTAGCAGCGCGCTGAAAACGCGCTTTCACCGCTTAATACATGGGTAGCCAGGCCGGGTCGACTTTTTCAACACAATCGACCCGTTGCCGTCATTCAGATCGCAGCTCGGCAACGGCCATACTCAAAGTCTAACGGCCATTCGCCCACGTGGGATCGCCTGGCGCTTGTCGGTCTTTGCCGACATATGGACCAGGTCACGAACGAGAACCTGTACGAGCCAACCGACTTCGCCAGCTACAGGACCGACTCCCCGCGTCTGTTCGGCTCCGAGATCGCCGACGTCGACTACAAAGCTGACGTGAACCCGGACGTGAAGATCCCGGGCATCATTGAGGTCACGGCCTGACCCGACAGGCGACCGCTCCGGCGCCGTCAGTGCGGCGTCGCCTCATTCAGATAGACGCCCGCCGACAGTCCGGCCTTCACCTGCCGCGTGAGCTCGTCAGTGCACACTTCCTCCGCGCCCGCCTCGATCGCGTCGTACGCTTGGCGCACGACATCGGCCGGCGTCGCCTTCGGTACTTCCAGCCCGCGCGTCAGCTCCGTATCGATAAAGCCGGCATGCAGCCCGACGACCTGCGTGCGCTGCTCGCGCAGCGAATGGCGCAGGCCGTTGGTCAGCGCCCACGCGGCCGACTTCGACACGCCGTAGCTCGACAGGATCGGCCGGTTCACCCAGCTCGCGACGGACAGCACGTTCAGGATTGCGCCGCCGCCGCCGTTGCCGGCGAGGCTCGCCGCGAACGCCCGCGACATCGCCAACATCCCGAGCACGTTGGTTTCGAAGTGATCGCGCAACGCGTCGAGCGCGCCGTCGTCCATCAGGCTGCCGAGCCGTGCGATGCCCGCGTTGTTGATCAGCAGCGTGACGTCACGCGCCGCGTCGGCGGCCGCGGCCACTGCCGCCGGATCGGTCACGTCTAGCTTCACGGGCACGACACCCGGCAGCGTCACGCTGGCTGGATCGCGCGCGCCCGCATAAACCTTCCGCGCCCCTCTATCGAGCGCCTGCTTCGCGAACTCGAGGCCAAGCCCGCGGTTCGCGCCCGTCACGAAAATGACAGCACCTTTGATTTTCATAACCTTTCCTTTCGAATGATGAATCGCATGCGCGCTGGTTCGCCCCGCGCGTGAGATCCGGTGGAAACAAGGCTGCAATCGCGTAACGAATCATTGCACCGCCTATCGACCTTTTCTGCAAAGCCACACCACACACCATCTGCGCTCGCGCTCTGCGACTGAGACCGCCGAGCCCTCGATGTGTCAAGACCGGAAAGGGATAGCGACAATACGACCGTTAATCGCTCATTCGCCGTTTCGGACTGACTTGATAAGATTGTTCCGCAGCGCCACGATCGCCTTTTGCACTTTAGCGAACTCGTCTGGCGCGAGGCCAGTCGCCTCAGAGAGACTCATAGTCAGGGCTTTTTCGCGCAGCTGTCGACCGCTTTTCGTGAGCCTGACAACCGACCTCAAGAGAACCCGCATTGATTTCATTCAATGCGGGCAGTTAGGGAATGAATCTGATTGGTCGCAGAGGCAGGTGTGTTTGCTCGACCATGCGCCTGCTCCCGTGAAGGCCGTGGCCCGTCAGGGACGTCGGCCTTCAACGAGTTGTCAGGCGTCACGGGCTTTTCCTACTCTTCAAACGCTCCTGTGCGCACGTCGCCGCTGCGCACGTAATGGGTGATCAGCACACCGCCAGGCGTGCTGATCGAGTGCGCCAAAGTGAAGGCCGACGCTTGTGCGTTGTCGCCAAACAGGCGCTTGCCGCGCCCAAGTACGATGGGAAAAATCATAAGCCGAAGCTCGTCCACCAACCCGGCTGCAAGCAGTTGGCGCACCATATCGCCGCTGCCCTGCGTCAATAGGTGGGCGCCGTCCTGGTGCTTGAGCGCGCGTATCGCGTCAGCAAGGTTTCCCTCCAACGCATGACTGTTCTGCCAATCAAGCGTATCGGATCGATGCGTGGCCACGTGCTTGGGCACGCTGTTGAACAGGTTAGCGATGACGCGGTTTTTTGAATCGGCCCGTCTGTGCGGCCAATACGCCGCGAATATGTCGTAGGTGCGACGCCCCAGCAACAACTCGAACGGCTGCGCGAACAGGTCCTGTATGGCCTGGCCAAAGGCTTCGTCGGCGTAGGGCACTATCCAGCCACCGAGGCGGAATTCGCCGCCGGGATCTTCTTCAGACCCGCCGGGCGCTTGAATAACGCCATCCAGACTCATGAAAGCGGCAACGGTGAGCTTGCGCATACTCTTCTCCTGGTTCGTCCTCGTGAAAGTTCTCATACAGGGAACGCCTACGATCACTGCGACCAATCAGATTCATTCCCTGACGGATAGTCGAACGAGGCTCTGCGAAATCGACAGTGCGATGCCCGGATGACGCCTTGTCCAGCGCTTGGCTTGAGCACCGGCCAGCATCCGACAGCGCCCAGCCCCAAGCCGCGCGGGTTAACGCTCAAGAGCCGCTTCGATCGCAGCGATGTCGATCTTTCTCATCCCCATCATGGCTTCGAACGCGCGCTTGGCCGTCGCTCGATCGGGATCGGCTATCGCGGCCGTCAGGACGCGTGGTGTGATCTGCCACGACAGTCCCCACTTGTCCTTGCACCAGCCGCATACGCTTTCCTGGCCGCCGTTTCCGACAATCGCGTCCCACAAGCGGTCCGTTTCGGCTTGGTCGTCGGTCGCAACCTGGAACGAGAAAGCCTCGTTGTGCTTGAACGCCGCCCCCGCGTTCAGCCCGAGACAAGGGATGCCCATCACCGTGAACTCGACCGTCAAGACATCGCCCTGCTTGCCCGCCGGATAGTCGCCAGGCGCACGAAGGACAGCTCCCACCGCGCTGTCCGGGAACGTCTCGGCGTAGAACTTCGCAGCGTCCAACGCGTCCCCGTCGAACAAGAGACAAATCGTGTTCTTGCTGACCATCTTGGTTCTCCAAAATCGGGACTGACACCTTCATTCTAGCCGCGCAGCCAGCCTGACCACTTCGGCAACTTGCCTACCATGGGGTAGTGCGCATGCGCGATCGTCCCCCACGGCGCCGATCGAGTGGATTGTATTCACACATTGGATCAAGCCCATGGCCGACGCGTTTTCACAGTACTCACGACGCAGACCGCCCCAAAACTGACGCTCATTTCCTCCGCCAGTCATAAGCTCTGATTCCAACTGCTAAAGCTTTTGCACCTCGTCAACAAATCAGGCGATGCAATCAAGCGATCGCCTGCATGCTTGCGGTCTTTTATTGCCTGATTTTTATTGGCCAAGATTGAGTACGATCTTGCCACGTGTATGTCCGGCCATACTTTTTCCTACGGCCTGCTTCACCTGCGAGATCGGGAACACTTCGACCTCTATAGAGAGTTGGCCGGCATCGAACAACTCGGCGATGGCCGTGAGTTGCCTGCCATCCGGCCGAGTGGCGAAGTTTTTCGCTGAAACGCCGTGCACCTTCGCCAACTCTGCGTTCGGCGCACTGACCGGCGACACCAGGACCCCGCCCCGCTTCAATACCTTCCAGGAATGTAGCTGGGTTTCGCCGCCAATCAGGTCAAGCACGATATCCACATCCGCCACCACCTCCTCGAAGGCCTGGCTACGGTAGTCGATCAGCTGATTCGCGCCGATTTTTTCCAGATAGTCATGGTTTCCGCTCGAAGCGGTGGCAATGACCGTGGCACCGGCATGCCTGGCTATCTGCACGGCCATGCTGCCGACTCCGCCGGCGGCACCGTGAATCAGCACTCGCTGACCCGCCTTGATGCCCGCATGCTCATGCAACGCTTGCCAGGCCGTCAGTGCCGCCGTTGCCACACCACTGGCCTGCAGGGCAGAAAGACTGCGCGGCCTGAGCGCCAGGCGATCTGCTGGTACGGCAGCCTTTGTGGCATATCCGCCGACGATACCGATAAAACCAAATACCTTATCGCCGACCGCAAAACCACTCACACCCTTGCCAATCGCGGAAATCGTTCCCGCCACTTCGGTGCCCGGCGTGTAGGGCAACGGCAACGGGATGAAGGCTTTCATGGAGCCGGAAAGAATCTTCCAATCGATCGGGTTGACCGCGGCACCTTCCACGTCGATCAGCACCTCGCCCTCCCCCGCAAGCGGGTCGGCGATGTCTTCCAGGCGCAGCACATCTGGGCTGCCGTATTCATGCACACGTATGGCTTTCATGGTGAATCCTCGGATGATTTCGAAAGATGAAACCCGGGAGGCGCCGCAAGCGTTCATTCACTGCGGCGCCATTGGCTCAGCGACGACGGGCATCGAGGCTGAAGCGACCGGCGCCGAACGCGACGACCTGCAACAGGCCGCCCGCCATGGCGATGTTCTTGAAGAAGTGGATGAACTGGTTCTGGTCGCTCAGACCGTTATGGAATGCCAGGGCGGTGAACACGCTGAACAGGGCAAGCACCAGCGCAACAGTACGAGTGCGGTAGCCAGCGATCAGAGCAATACCGCCGCCGATTTCGATGATGATGGCCAATGCCAGAGCGAGCTGCGGGAACGGCAGACCAACCGAACCGATGTAGCCGATCATCATCGCCGGGGCGCTCAGTTTGGAGACGCCCGAGAGGATGAAGATGGCGCTGAGGAACACACGGCCGACCAGAGCAGCCGTGGCGGTGGTAGCGACAGAGCCGGACAGTTCATGGGTATCGCGGGAGGTAGTTGCTGTAGATTGAGACATGGGTTGTTCTTCCATCAAATAGGGCACATCCACCATGGAGCGCCGCATTGAGGAAAGTCTGCCACCCACTCTACAATCGCAATAGCCGACTAATTTCGACGATTACGTTCTAGTTTTTCGAAATGTAATGGCGCCCTGCTCTTCTGGTTCTTGCGGCACTACTGCACGTGAAATCAACATAAATACCCCCGCAAGTGTTCAAGGAAATCGAAATGATCTCAGACCCAGGCACCCCCACTCTCGATCAACTGCGTGTATTCCTGACGGTTGTCGAGGTCGGCAGTTTTGCCGCGGCGGCACGAAAACTGAGCAGGGCCACTTCTGTCATCAGCTACTCGATTTCCAATCTGGAGATGCAACTCGGCGTTGTTCTGTTCGATAGAAACACCACCCGCAAACCCCAGCTGACCGATGCGGGACGTACCGTGCTCGCCGAAGCACGCACCATCACCAATGGGGTCAATGGGTTGCGGGCCAAGGTAAAGGGGCTGCTGCAAGGCCTGGAGGCAGAGATCCACCTGGTGCTCGATGTGCTGTTGCCTGCCGAGCGCGTGGTCGATGCGCTCAAATCATTCCAGGAGACTTTTCCGACCGTATCCCTGCACCTTCATATGGAAGCCCTGGGCGCCGTCACTCAGCTCGTGCTCAATCGCAAGGCCAGCATCGGTGTGGGTGGCCAACTCGATAACATCATCGATGGAATCGAGCGCATCGGCATCGGTAGCGTCGAACTGGTGCCGGTCGCAGCGCCCAGCCACCCGCTGGCAACGACTCGGCTGAACGCCCCAGGCGCTGGACGCGAGCACGTCCAGTTGGTGCTGTCGGATCGTTCACCCTTGACCCAAGGCAAGGACTTCGCCGTCATCGGCACGAGGACCTGGCGCCTGGCAGATCTGGGGGCCAAACACATGCTGCTCAGGGAAGGGATCGGCTGGGGCAACATGCCGTTGTCCATGGTCAGGGATGACTTGGCGGCAGGCCGCCTTGTGCAACTCGACATGCCGGACCTCAAAAGCGGTGTCTACAGCTTCGATGCCATCTATCGCACGGATACACCGCCCGGTCCGGCGGCAAAATGGCTGATCGAGCGCTTCGCACAGCAACACGAGTAAAGCACCGATCACTCCAGTTTTTCGACCATTAGCGTCGACTTTATTCGGCTATTGCGTGTTCTTTGCGTGTGGCAAATTCCTCCTCGCCGTGGCAGCGTCGCCGCGCCCGATCAGGAGCCCTGCCATTACAAAGGTGAATCACTTCCTGGCGCTTCTCTTGTGTGCGGCAATCTGCACCAGCGCCAAGGCCTCCATGCCACATCGTCATTTACGCGCCAACTTATACCTGACGCACTCTTCATAGAAGCTCTGCCGGACGGCAGCGGGCTTGAATCGGGATTTACTGTCGTAGGTTTGCTCGGTAATGCCCAAGGCCATCATTCGCATCCACCCCTTGCTAAACTTGTAAGCCTGTATCTTCTGGCGAGCGGCATACAGTGAAACCCCCGACAGCTTGAGTTCCTGGGCTCGTTGCGCGGTACCCGCTCCCCAGCTGCACATAAACCGATCATTCGACATCAGCTCCCTGGCCTGGGCAGAGACTGCAACGCTCGCCAGGGCCAACGAGATGAGCGCGATCAATACATTCCGCATTTGCATTCCGCCTAACCACCTGAAAATAAAGTAATTTTGGCGATAACTTTCAGGCTTGGGGGCCAGCAATATGCCTTCTATTCGGCTTGCTGGAGTTACTCAGTGACACCCGGCCGAGATGGGTCCAGACAGTAGCCGCTGTTTCGGGTCGTTCTCTGCCAGTGGTGACTGACTGCAACCGGCCAAAAGCAGTCCGTCGTGGCGCCTAAAAAGCCGGTGTGATTCGAGTTTCCTCAACGAGGCTATTCAAAGTCTCGGCGCGCTCAAACCACCTGCCGCAACAGTGGTCACTAAGTGGCACAACCTCCGGGATGAAACTACGCTGATGAAACACTTATTTCCCTCCTATGGAGCTGGAAAATGAAAAGGATTTTTTCTGCCACTATCGTGTTCACAGTGCTCGTCGCGTTTTCAAATACAGTGTCTGCTGAAACACCCTCTCATAAGGATGCTCGCACATTCGTTGCCCAGGCACAGATAGGTAGTAACCTCTCTACCCTTGCACTTTTGGCAGCGAAAAGAACGAACACCTACGCGATGATCGCCACAAAGCTGGGAAGTGCAGATGCAAGCAGTGCCGTGTCTGATGAAATCAATGCATTGCTGCCGCAGTATCAGCCTAAGTGGAATGAAAACCTTGCAGCAGCCTATGAGAAGTCATTCTCTCAAGAAGAGTTGTCATCACTCGTATCTGAAGGCCGCGCATCAAAATACGCGGGAAAAGTGAAAGAACAACAATCCGAAATTGGTAGAGATATGCAGTTGAGTTCCCAGCCAATTCTGATTGCTCTTGTCACCGAGGCGCTTAAGGCAACCCTGTCCAAATACATCCCGAAATAGACTGTAAATCAGGGCGACCGGCATCGCGGCCTCGAACGAAAACGCCCGCAAGACACAGGAGTCGTACATCAAGGTGGCAGAAGAGCGCATCGTCGTTTACCTCAGCCTAATCAGTTCGCTGATGACAGAGACACAGTACACGGCCGTGGACCCTCGCGGTCGAAATGTCCTGTCCGAGTTCATCAATTCGATCTTCGACGTCGACAAGATGCTGTATTTCGTTGCGCCGGATTGGTGGAAGCCGCGTCAATTGCGCGCCCGTCAATTCCTGAGCCTGGACGATCTTCAGGCAATGCTCGCCGGCTCAGTGGTGACCTGGGGTCCACCGAGGCAGGACAAGTCCGTTAGAAAAACATCTGATCAAAGGTATGAGAGAACGTTAATTAGACGGTGTTAAGGAGGGCGTATGCGTAATCCATCAACTTCGAAGCTTGTGCAGGAAATTGCTGGTGATGCTTTTTATCGAAGGTGGATAGTTTGGCTTCCATTATTGTTCACGTCTGTAATAGTTTTTGGCGGGTATAGTGAGGACGTTATGGGGGTTCAATGGGTGGCGGGGCTTGCCGCGATCGCCGGAGCCAATATCTCATCGATAAACGTTTGGGCCGGAAAATCGTCATTTCCTGAGGCTACACAATTAATATTTTTACTGGCTTGGTTGTTTAGTTTTTATTACGCCTTTCTTGTCGCGCGATGGAAACCCTATAGGGAAATGTATGTTGGTTCGCTTACCGGGTGGAGGCGTCATCTGAAAGCATTACCGGGATTGGTGATGATTTGCATTGGACTATTTTTCTTGAATGTTACGCTTCCGGCAGAGCCGAATTGCATGAGGATGTGTATCTATGAGTCAAAATTTATTCAAGTGATCTATTCCTCTGGGATCTCTATGCTTTTGGGGTATGGGTTTGCGCTGATTTATTGGTGTCTGGCTAACTTCTCAAGAGTTTATTTATGTGGGAAAAAAAATGAGTAGCCAGGAAGTTAGTTATTCTGATTTTGAGACTCATGGACCTGTTACAGCCGACGGTTTTCAAGACCGTTTCCTTTTGGCCGATTGTAGCCCTTCGTGACCGGCAGAAAACGGCCAATAGCAGTCGTTCGCGGCCGGCTGCTTACGACCCAAAGCTGACGGTGGAGACAGGCAGAAATCGGCCAAAGCGGACTTTCGAGTGAGTATAGGAAACAGTGGCGATTCAGTACATTGGTCAACGCGGACGAAAATGGTGATCGGCACCGATGTATTTATCTGGTTGATAGGAATGCAAACCTGCGAGGAAGTGGGATACAACTACCCACCATGACAGGCCAACATGTCCTCAAAAAACTCCTTGAACATCGTCGAGAACCACTCGAAAGCATCGTTGTGCCCTTCTAATTCGGTATCGGCAATAACGAGTCCCGCAGCGGATTGAGGGTGTACGATTCGGTTTCTAAGTTGGATAGATGTGTTAATACGTTCTAAATCTGATTCGTCGAATTGCGGTACCCAATTTAGAGCAAAATGCTTGGCAGCTATTTTGAAAGTCCGCTTGATGTTCTCGACCGCACCCTCGCGATTTCCCCTGACATTAACCTTGCCATCAACCGATACGTCGAATCGCTCCTCCGTCAAGAATCGACGCTCTTTGCGTGTCACTTCCACAGCTCCGAGGTCGACGGCTGTTAATGTCATTCTCTTAACTCCGAAGACCAGACCTTCAACATAGGCCCATGATGCCCTTACCAGCGAGCGACGCAGCACCTGGTTGCTCCGATCATCATTGAAAACGTCCAGCAACGTATGCAGATCCTCTCGAAGAATGTCATTCATTGACCAAAGACTCTCCATATCCTTGGCAAGCTGTCGTCCATAGGCTCTCAGCTCATGCGTCATCAACAGTGCTCCAAAGAGTGGAAGTATCCCCGGCGCATACTCAACGAATTTGCTAGCGGGGGTTCGATTCCTTATCCACGGCATCCTCTTTAACTTCATCCAATAATAATGTTGAAATGGGGCCCATGCTATCAGCTGCGAATATTTTTGGAGTTTTGAATATCGATTGCTGCTTCTCTCGCGGCGGCAAGTATTTCATCTAAAATAGGAGACTGTCCGGGTGATAGCTTTTCCATTCGAAATGAAAACGTTTTTTTTATTAAACTGAAGCCGGATGGAAGCGGGTAAAAGGGCTCACTCGAAAACTGATAAATAATCGCGAGGCCGCTAACTAAGAATGTGAGGCAGACGGTTTCCTTGTGGTTGATTGATATAAAACTGCTTATAACGGATCTCGTATCTGCTCCGTCCCAAAACCACCTGGAAACCCCTATTTGAAGAAAGTCCTGCAGACCGGCGGCACCCCCGACTAATGAGCCGTTTCTTAAAGCCTGTCTTATTAGTTCGTCCAATTCTGATGGTAGTTGCACAGCCTTGAACATAGAGTGTGATGATTTGGAGGCTCGCCATAAAATACTAAGCCAGAACATATAAAAGCGCTCGTAGTCGAATCCTGTAATGGTCAAGCGAGTAGCGTGTTCAATTTTTTTTGTTTCAAGACAGCTATTTGTGAGATTTCGTACGAAAGATTAATGTGTTTTTCGCAATCGCTACAGAGAAGCTTTTCATTCCAGTTAACGTTGTCTAAAAAAGGAGTTCCGGACTCGGTTCCGTTTTTTTTGCTGCTGTCTAATGCAATGAGTTGTTTGTGTTTGCCTTTAGATATTTTGAGCAAGCCTTTAGGTATGATATGCGAATCACACAGGTGATTATTTTTTTGGCAGAGTCTACATGGTTCCTGTTTCCTCAAGTCACACCTCAAAATATTGATAGAGTTGAATTCGGCTCGGTCATCATTTCAGCATTACGGTAGAGAAGCGTATTAGGGCAATTATAATGCAGTCGAGCGTAAATCATGCGCGTCGGAAACCGCCATGAAAAGTCGTTACGGTGCTTAGGATCCGTGGTCGGCGGCTTTTCTGTCGCCTAGCTCAGCGGCACGCAAACGGTCAGCGAAAAAATTGAAGCCGAAAATACGTTTAACGCATGGCTCATCGTCGACATCCTTGCTGATCGAGGAAGAGTTGTGCCTGACATTGGGTGGCAAACCGATTTTGCGATCTCGATCTGATTTCGGCGCATTACATTCCGTTGAGGACGCATGGAGTCTAGATGACGGCGCTGACAGCAATGAACAAGGGCTAATTGGACCTCAATCAATGGTTTGGCCGGAGCAAATGGAGCCAATCATGGCTGACCGCTCCTGGCCGATTGCGGCCATTCACTACTGACCGCTTTCGGCCAGGAACTGCCGATCAGCAAAAATTTAGCGCCAATGAAGTTTACTCAAAGAACTATGCTGGTTTACTCGGCACGAGTCCTGGAAGCCCACTGACTCAATGCTGCGTCTGAAGCAACACCCTCAGAGGCGGCGGCAACGGCCACATTGCAACGCTTGGGCGGCTGGGCAGTACCGTTGTGGCGGGTGTCTATGCCGAATCGGAGAGTATCGCGTCGGGCTTGCTGGAAAGCGTGACGCAGGGTGATGCAGTCATAGCAACAGGAGGCACATCATGGTCAAAGTAGCGTTGTTCGTTCGTCTGCAAGCAAAACCCGGGAAAGAGAAAGAGGTAGAGAGCTTTCTCCTGGGTGGCCTTCCAATCGTGGAGCAAGAGCCAGCCACCACGGCCTGGTTCGCAATCCGCTTGGGACCGTCCACCTTTGGCATCTTTGACGCCTTCCCGGATGAAGCAGGCCGGCAGGCCCATCTTTCGGGCAAGGTCGCAGCGGCGCTTATGGCCAAGGCTCCCGAGCTGTTTGCCAAACCGCCGTCAATCGAGCAGGTTGACGTCCTTGCGGCCAAACTACCCGGTTAAGCCGGCTCGACAAGGCGCTCCAGGCAACGTCCCTGCTGCCCGCGTTGCCTCTCCGATGTGCAGGGGATCAACGCCGTAGAGATCCTGCAGATCGTTGCCAACATACGCGTAGCGGTGCTGTAACGGGGCTGCGCGGCCTTCGCTCCAGCGTTGCCCACCCGATGCAACGCTGCGCTTGTTCCCCCCTTCCGCCCTTTCAACCTCAGCGTGAATTCGTTATTGCGACGGATCTGGTACGCCCACGCCCCCCCGGTTTGCACCCATCTGCAGAAATGACGACCCGGCTGGAGACTCACCAGAAATGATGTTTTTATTTTCATAAATTTGATTTATGAAATAAAACGTGTCATTTATAGGCTCGACAAGATCATCAATACCGACCCACCTCGCCAGACCGGACGGCAAGCACCCTCACCTTTCAGGGCAGATCGCGACGCCGACTGAGGCAGTACCTCAGCCACAGCAGTTCCCCGAGAAGCGCCCACGCCGGGTACTTGCGGGTATCGAACCACCCAAACACCCTACAAAAGGAGTCAACAATATGAACAAGACTGGACTTCTAGGTGCTCTGGCACTTTGCGCCTTCAGCATCCTGGCCCACGCCGACGAAGAGAGTCTGCGTATCGGTATCGAAGCCGCCTACCCACCCTTCTCTTTCAAGACCCCGGAAGGCAACGTCAGCGGTTTCGATTACGACATCGGTAACGCGCTATGCGAGGAGATGAAGGTCAAATGCCAATGGGTCATTCAGGAATTCGACGGCATGATCCCCTCGCTGAAAGTACGCAAGATCGATGCTGTGCTGTCATCGATGTCGATTACCGATGACCGCATGAAGTCAGTCGACTTCAGCAAAAAGTACTACCACACGCCGGGCAAGTTCGCGATGAAGGACGGCAGCGTGATCAACAACCCTCTGGTTGATCTCAAAGGCAAGAAAGTCGGCGTGCAACGCTCCTCGACTTACGACCGCTTTGCCACTGAGCAGCTTGAGAAAGCCGGGGTCGAGGTCGTGCGCTACTCCGCACAGAATGAAGCGTTCCTTGATCTGGCTTCAGGTCGTCTGGACGCTACGCTCGCAGACATCGTCAACACCGATGAAAGCTTTATCAAAACGCCTGCCGGGAAAGGTTTCGCCTTGGTAGGGCCGGACATCAACGACCCGAAATACTTCGGCAGAGGCGCCGGGATCGCCGTGCGCAAAGGTGACAGCGCGAACGCCGCACGCCTGAGTGCAGCGATTGACGCTATCCGGTCCAATGGCAAGTACCAGCAAGTGATGGCCAAGTACTTCGCGTTCGATATCTACGGCGAATAAGCGTCCACCCGTAACTCCGGCGCCGGCCCGTTGCAGGCGCCGCCTTTGGCTTGTCCCGCGCGCCTCCCGGCGCTCGTTTGAGGAACTTCATCATGCTTCACGGCTACGGATCGAGCATTCTCGATGGCGCCTGGCTGACTATTAATCTGGCCCTGACCTCCATGACCCTGGCCATTGCCCTGGGTCTGATCGGTGCAGCATTTCGCTTGTCATCGATCAAATGGCTGGCGGCGCTGGGCGAAGGTTACACAACCGTTATTCGCGGCATCCCGGACCTGGTGTTGATTCTGCTGATCTTCTACGGCGGCCAGGATCTGGTGAACCGCATTGCCCTTGCGCTCGGTTACACCCGGTACTTCGACATCAATCCCTTTATCGCCGGCGTCTGCACCATGGGCTTCATTTTCGGCGCCTATCTCTCGGAAACCTTTCGCGGCGCCTTTATGGCGATCCCTAAAGGTCAGGGCGAGGCCGGGGCAGCCTACGGCATGAATGGCGCGCAGGTGTTCTGGCGGATTCTGGTGCCACAGATGATTCGTTTCGCCATTCCCGGCTTCACCAACAACTGGTTGGTACTGACCAAATCTACCGCGCTGATCTCGGTCATCGGTTTGCAGGACATGATGTTCAAGGCCAAGAACGCAGCGGATGCAACCCATGAGCCCTTTACCTTTTTCCTCGCGGTGGCGGCTCTTTATCTGATGCTGACCAGCCTCTCGTTGCTGGTGCTGCGCTATCTGGAAAAACACTACTCGGTCGGCACCAAAGCCGCCGAACTGTGATTGGGAGCGAACATGATCCTCGACTACAACCTGATCTGGGAAAACCTGCCGCTGTACTTCAATGGCGCCTTGCTGACCCTGAAAGTTCTGCTGATTTCCCTGGCCTTTGGACTGGTGCTGGCAATTCCGTTGGCGCTGATGCGGGTGTCCAGATCACCGCTGATCAACTTCCCTGCCTGGCTTTACACCTATGTGATTCGCGGCACGCCAATGCTGGTGCAATTGTTCCTGATCTATTACGGGCTCGCGCAGTTTGAAGCGGTACGCCAAAGCGTGCTCTGGCCTTACCTGTCCAGCGCGACCTTTTGTGCCTGCCTGGCCTTTGCGATCAATACCAGTGCCTACAGCGCGGAACTCCTGGCCGGTAGTTTGAAGTCCACTTCCTGCGGAGAGATCGAAGCGGCCAAGGCCATGGGCATGTCGCGCTTTACCCTGTACCGCCGCATTCTCCTGCCGTCGGCCTTGCGCCGGGCGCTGCCGCAGTACAGCAACGAAGTGCTGATGATGCTGCAAACCACCAGCCTGGCGTCCATCGTCACGCTGGTCGACATCACCGGGGCCGCGCGTACGGTCAGTTCGCGGTTCTATCTGCCGTTCGAGGCCTTCATCACCGCCGGCCTCATCTACCTGGTCCTGACCTTCATCCTGGTTCGTCTGTTCAAGCTGGCCGAGCGCCGCTGGCTGGCGTATCTGGCACCGCGCAAGCACTAAGGAACTTTATGAAGCACATTCAATACCTGTTGCCGTGGAGTGCCTCGGGCACTGAACGACACCTGTCGCTGTTTCGTTTTGGCAGCGGGCCGCGCAAGGCTTATATCCAGGCATCGCTGCATGCCGACGAGTTGCCGGGCATGCGCGTCGCCGTTGAACTCAAACGCCGCCTGCGCGAGCTGGAAGAGCAAGGCCGCCTGACGGGCGTGATCGAGTTGGTGCCGATGGCCAATCCGATCGGTATCGCGCAGATGTTCCAGGCCACCCACCAGGGCCGCTTCGAGTTCTCCAGCGGGAAGAACTTCAATCGCGACTTCCCGGAGTTGGCTGACGCCGTGGCACCACACCTGGAAGGTCAATTGGGCGAGGATGCCAACGCCAACGTCGCACTCATCCGCCGCGCCATGAGCGATGCCCTCACCAACATGAGCGCACCGACATCGGAACTCGATGGCCTGCGCCGACTGCTGATGCAGCACGCTTGCGATGCCGATTTCGTACTGGACCTGCACTGCGACTTCGAGTCGATCATGCTGCTTTACGCCATGCCGCAAAACTGGCCGCGCTTGCGCTCGTTGGCCGCGCGCCTGAATGCTCGCGCCGCGCTGTTGGCGCAGGATGCTGGCGGCAGTGCGTTCGATGAAGCCTGCGCCATTCCCTGGCTACGCCTGGCCGAACGCTTCCCAGCCGCCAATATTCCGCTGGCGTGTGTGGCCACCACCATTGAATTGCGCGGCATGGCCGACACCGAGCGCGAGCAATGCGTCGACAGCGCAGACGCCATTCTTGGCTTTCTTGCCGAACAAGGCCTGATCAGCGGTGACTGGCCGGCCGCTCCGCCGACCTGCTGTGAAGCCACGCCGTTCGCCGGTGCGCAATACGCCTATGCACCGCACCCGGGTGTGGTGAGTTTTCTGCAACCGGTGGGTGCCTGGGTCAAGGTCGGCGACCCGCTGTTCGAAGTGATTGATCCGCTGACCGATCGCCACAGCGTGGTGCTTGCCAGCACCGACGGCATCCTCTATGCCCGCGAACGTCTGCGCTTTGCCCAGCCCGGATTGTGGCTGGCCAAGGTCGCAGGCGTTACCCCTATTCGCCAGGGTCGCTTGCTCAGCGACTGATTCAAAAGAGTGGAAACCATGTACAAACTCGAGATTCAGGATCTACACAAAAGTTACGGCACACATGAAGTACTCAAGGGCGTGTCCCTGGAGGCGCAAGCCGGTGACGTGATCAGCATCATCGGCTCCAGTGGCTCTGGCAAAAGTACCTTCCTGCGTTGCATCAACCTGCTGGAGCAGCCCAACGCGGGCAAGATTCTGCTTAACGGCGAACAGTTGAAACTGGTGACCAACAAATCCGGCGGGCTCAAGGCCGCCGAGCCCAAGCAGTTACAACGCATGCGTTCGCGGCTGGCAATGGTGTTTCAGCACTTCAACCTCTGGTCGCACATGAGCGCCCTTGAAAACGTCATGGAGGCCCCCGTGCATGTCCTGGGCATGGACAAGCAACAGGCCCGGGAAAAGGCCGAGCACTACCTGAACAAAGTCGGCGTGGCGCACCGTCTGGACGCCTACCCGGCGCACATGTCCGGCGGCGAGCAGCAACGCGTGGCGATTGCCCGCGCGTTGGCCATGGAACCTGAAGTGATGCTCTTCGATGAGCCGACTTCAGCACTCGACCCTGAACTGGTCGGCGAAGTGCTTAAAGTCATGCAGGACCTCGCCCTGGAAGGTCGGACCATGGTGGTTGTGACCCATGAAATGGGCTTCGCTCGCGAGGTATCCAACCAACTGGTGTTCCTCCACAAAGGCCTGGTCGAAGAGCGCGGCAACCCGCGCGAAGTGCTGGTCAAGCCACAGTCCGAGCGCCTCCAGCAGTTCCTGGCCGGCAGTTTGAAATAACCGGCACCCTCACTCACCAACCGTTGGCTCGGCGCTGCACGCCAACGGTTGGCTTCGGATACACTTCAGCCAACCTTATGCCAGGGCACCAGGCACAGTCCCTTCTAACCATCAAAAAATGTTGAGCCGGATATGCCGACCCCATCGAAAAACACGACTGTCTATGCCGCACCGGTGATGCGCAAACTGGCGGAAATCGTTTCCGATTTGCAGCCTTCACTGCGCAAGGTGGCGGACTTTATCCTGCGTCACCCACTCAAGGCAGCCACGCTGACCATCGAGGAACTGGCTCACGAAACGTCTACCTCACCAGCCGCGGTCAACCGCCTGGCCAAGGCCTTGAATCTGGGGGGCTACACCGGCATGAAGGCCGAGCTGGTGGCGACCTTGCAGCAAATGGTGTCCCCGGTCGACAAACTGCGCAACGAACTGGCACACCGCACCGGTGGCGCGTTTGGCCTGCATGAGCAAATCCAGAGCGCTACCAGCAATCTCGGCACCGCAGGCACCAACAACCATGCAGATACCTTTGAAGCTTTCGTCACCTGCCTGACCAAGGCCCGCAAAATTTACATACTGGGATTCGGCAACAGCGTCTACATGGCGGGACTCGCAGCCTCGACCCTGATGCCCTTCTGTGCCGACGCCACCGCCATCAGCATGGAGGGCGGCAACGAAAACGCCGCTTACCGCCTGGCCGCCATCACCGATCAGGACATCCTGTTGGCGATCTCGCTTCCGCGCTATTCCCTCGACACCCTGCAGCTCTCACGCTTTGCCCATGAACGTGGCGCTACAGTGCTGGCGATCACCGACTCACCCGCCTCGCCATTGACCAATATTGCCCAGCACGTGCTATTTGCCCCCGCCGACCACCCGGTACTGACCAGTTCCAACATCGCCGTACTCGCGCTGATCGAAGGATTGGTGGCGGGCGTGATGGCGCGCAACAAAGAAGCCGTGAAGCTGGCAACCGAACTGACCGAAAGCGTGATGTCTTACCTGCATATACCCAATAGCAGCAAATCGTCAAAGAAGTGATAACGCGCTCAAGGCGGCGGGCACATCGAGCGCCTGCCGGTGGCAGCATCACCCCTCGTGAGGCGCAGCCGCCAGACCGGAGTGCTTCACCGCTTCACGCAGCAGATCGGCCAGGTGGTCCTGAAGGTTGGCATAGCTAGCTTCCAATGCAGGCACTTCGTGGAGTGGGCGCGAAAGCAGAGCATGGCAACACGGGATGAGGAAGTTTCATGGCCGCTAACCAGTACGAATGCACGCTAAGCTGACGAAAAACTCAGAGCGCAAGCGTTCTGTTATGTGAGCCAGACGAACGTTAGATGTTCTGAATACGACGACCTTCTGCTGAGTGAGGGCATGAAACACATGCCTGTACCGGGCAGAAGGTCGTTGTTTATTGCCCGGCACCCTGCGTATTGACCCGATCAGTGTTTCACTGAGGAAAGCTTTCCTCTAAGCCCAAACTTCCTCTGCTAATCTGGCTCCATCATCTCTGCAGTTGGATGGAATTTGATGGCATTCGTAGACTTGTTCGTTGCCCAAATCGTAGCGATCGAGGTAGGGCTCTACCATGCTCACGCCCGAATGGACGCCAGGACGGACAGTGAAGCGTTGCATGACCTCAGAATCAATCTGCGGCGCATAAGAAGTCTGTTACGGCCATTACGCGAATTAGAAGGCATCGCACCACTGAATGAGGCAGCCGCCGAGGTGGGCAGGCTGACCACCCCCGAGCGTGATCTGGAGGTATTGATCGAAGAGCTTGAGGCGCAAGGGTTCACAAAGCAGGCCAATGTCAGAAAGGCTACTTTACAGGCCAGCTATGGCCGGATTGTTAGAGACCGTGCGATCAACCAGCTCTTTTCACAACTGGATGAGTGGCCCCTGGTTTTCCGAAGTGCTGAGCGGGCAGGCGCATTACGCAATATTAAAAAGCAGATCATCAAACGCTTGCACAAGCAGGTCGAGCGTCTCAAGACTGCGTTAGCAGACCCGCAGTTTGATCGCCATCAGTTAAGAATTCTGGTCAAACGTACGCGCTACCTGAACGATGCTTTTCCTCAACTTTCACTCCTGTCTGATGAAGCCGCAGCATCGCTCAAGGCAGTACAGTCAGCCCTCGGCGCTTGGCACGACCATTTCCAGTGGTGCCTCAAAGCCAAACACGAAAAAGACCTGCAGCCGCTTGCGCAGGTGTGGCACGCAGCAGCCGAAACTGCACTCATGAAAGCAGAGGCTCAGTTGGCACAGCTGCTACGGCTACTGGCGACGAAAAAGCGCTTACCTCAAAGATCTGGCAAAAAACAAAATAAAGACCTGCCGATGCACGGCAATGCCACTCACGTAGCGCTCGCGGGCAATGACAATTCCGTCAGCATTTCACTGCAGCTTGTCGGTAGGGAATGAGGAGCATCGAGTCGAGCTTGCAGTCGCTCGGCAAAGGCTTCTGCTTGCTCATGACTGCCAAAACTCACAGCGCAGGTACCCAATGTTACCTCCCACCCAGCCTTGCTCTGTGCTGGTTTTATCTCAACTTTCATCCGTAAAGTCCTCAGGGAAATGACACAAGGAGCAGATGATAGCTTGTTCACAGCATGTGGCCAAACGCCATGTGATGGCTCTATCTTGCGGCTTTCAGGCTTTCAGGCTTGCTGATTATTGATGCCGTCAGTTGGCAGGATAGCGTTTTAGACCACTCGCGCTGCGCTAACCCGGGCCGTCGCGCCAGCGCCGCAGGTCGGCCAGCCAGGCCTCCGGCCGCTCGATCAGCGTCTCGTACTCGCCGCGCCAGACTTCGCCGCTGTCGCCGTCCAGGGTGATCAGGTCGCCCTCGGCCAGCACCTCGCCGCTGGCGAACTGTAGGTAGCCGCGCTCGGCCTCGACGTGCAGGCTGTTGCAGCCGACCAGGCAGACCTTGTCCATCTGCCGTGCCACCACCGCAGCATGGGCGGTGCGCCCGCCGCGCACACTGAGCACGCCGTTGGCCAGGGCGATGCCGGCGAGGTCCTGGGTCGCCATCTCCGTCCTTACCAGGATTACCGACCTGCCGGCTCGGTGCAGCGCTTGCGCCGCGGCCAGGCTAAGGGCGATGCAGCCGCTGGCGACCCCAGGGCTGGCGGGCAGGGCACGCGCCAGCGGCATATCACCGGGGCGCAGCGCCAGGTGGCGGCGGCCGACAGCCTCCAGATCCAGACCCGCGAGCCGTTCCAGGGCGCGCGCCGGGTCGATCCGGCCCTCGCGCACCTGCTCGACCGCCACCACCACCGCCGCCCAAGGGGTGCGCTTGCCCGAGCGGGTCTGCAGCAGGTAGAGCACGCCTTCCTCGATGGTGAATTCGAATTCCTGCATGTCCCCGAATGCGGCCTCGAGCACCGTGGCGGCCTCCTGCACCTCGGCCGCCAGCGTCGGCATGCAGCGCTCGAACAGGTTCAGGTCGCCCAGCGCGTGGCGGCCGGAGACAAGGTCCTCGCCCTGACTGTTGAACTGGAAGTCGACGTACAAGTGCTTCTCGCCGGTCGCGGGGTCGCGGCTGAAGGCGACCCCCGAGCCCGAGGTGCCGCCGCTGTTGCCAAACACCATCGCCTGC
This sequence comes from Pseudomonas sp. GW821-FHT07G10, assembly GCF_059418545.1. Classification (NCBI taxonomy): domain Bacteria; kingdom Pseudomonadati; phylum Pseudomonadota; class Gammaproteobacteria; order Pseudomonadales; family Pseudomonadaceae; genus Pseudomonas; species Pseudomonas sp. GW821-FHT07G10. Next base: position 44,952 of record NZ_JBWKQB010000032.1, read on the forward strand.
ACCGCGACCGCAGTGCCGAGGCCTTCCGGGATGTCGTTGAGCCGGCGGAAGGTCGCCGCCTTGCCCGAGTCCCAGGATCTGAGGATCGCCAGTACCGCGCCCTGCAGCTGGTCCTGCGGATTCTGGGGGAACTCATGGCCGGTTACCGCGCGGAACAGCTCGAGGCTCTCCCGGGTGAGCGCGCGCAGCGCGTGGAAGTCGAGCTCTGCCGGAGCGGCGACCCCCGCGGTGGCGAGATGCCGGGCGGTCAGATCATCGAAGCGACCCGCCGGTGCGGCATGCACCACTTCCGCGTAGCTTCTCACCAGGCGCCGGTAGGAGTCCCACACCAGGCGCGGGTTGCCGGTGGTGCGCAGCACTCCTGCGGTAGTGGCGTCGCACAGTCCTATATTGAGCAGGGTCTCCAGCATGCCCGGCATGGACACCGGCGCGCCGGAACGCACCGACACCAGCAGCGGCCGGCGGTGGCCGCCGAAGCTGGTGCCGCTGCGCTGTTCCAGCCAGCGCATGTGATCTACCAGCGCACCGCCGAGTGTCGGCAGCGCGCCTCCTGCCTGATGCCAGGCCCGGTACCAGTCGGTGGTGAGAACGAAGGCTGGCGGCACCCGCAGACCGGCCGCGGCCATGCCCGCGAGGTTCCAGGCCTTGACCCCGAGCCGATCGGCGCCGGCCGCCGGTGCCGCCTCGCCGGCACCGATATGGAAGATCTGCTGAATGAGGGGCAGGTCGCTCATAGGTACTCCTCACAGGGCCGCGCGGGCCAGCGTCTGATCCCGCAGCATCTGCACGGTGTGCCTCAGTGCATCGGTCGCGCGCTCCAGATTGCCGGCGATGGCGTCGAGCACATAGAGCTCGCGCGCCTCGATCTCCTCGGCGAGCAAGGCATGGCGGACCTGACGCAGGGTGTCGTCGGCCATCTTCTCCAGATCGACTACCCGGTGTGCCGCCTGGAGGAAATCCTGCATGTCCTCGCGCGCCGTTCCCCGCCCCAACGCCTGTGCCGCGACCAGCGCCTTGAGGTATTCCTGAGTCGCCGACAGGGCGAGCGCGAACAGCGCCGCCAACGGAGCAGCGGCCGGGTGCGCCAACGGACTGCGCGGCAGCAGCGAGCAGTGAAAGGCGGCCTCTTCCAGCTCATCGGTGACGTCGTCGGCACGGCTGGCGAGCCGGAGCATGAATTCACCGCATTCGACGCGCGGGCTCCTCTCGCGCACGCGCAGCACCAGGTCGTCGGCGCGCCGCTCCCAGTCCTTGGCGCGCAGGGCACGGGCCGCCAGGCACTGGTTGAAATCGGCGATGCCCAGTTGCAGCCAGGCGTCGCGCAGGCTTTCGGCGATCTCGACGGTGTAGGCCGCGTGTTCGACCACCGCGTCGAACAAGTCCTGTTCAGCACTGTGCAAGTAGCTGAAGAACTCGGCTTGCACCTCGTCGCGCACCAACGCCTGGGAGCGCCCGGCGAGCAGTGCATTGCTGCAGGCGGCAAGCACGAACTGCAGCAGGTGGCGCGCCTGCGGCAGGCCGATGATCTGTTGGAGTTGTTCGCCATAGCGCAGGCTGCCGTGGCCAGCAGACTCGAGCGTGTCGTATAGCAACTGCTGGCCACCACAGAGCAGGAAAGCTATGTGTCCATAGCCGTTCTTCGCCGCCCAGGACAGCAGCGCGATCGTCTCCTCGTTCGGCAGGAACGCCTTGAGCTGCTTGCGCGCCTTGTTCCAGTCGATCAGGAACACCAGCCGCGAGCCCAGCAGGTCAAGGAACTGCAGCAGCTTGTCGCGCTGGGCGGAGCGGAAGCGACCGATGCACAGGCGATAGAGCCCATCCTCCATGCTCGGGTCCTCGCGCGAACGGGCGCCTTCCCAGTCGACTTCGACGGCATCGAACAAGCCTTGGAAGAACTGCAAGCGCTGGAGGTGGACATCGGTGTAGGTGACGGTCACCTCGTCCACGCGCACATGCACCACCAGTACATGGGCGTCGGTGGTGCCGATGTCGTTCTGGATGATCAGGGTGTCGCCCGAACGGGTCGCCGTGGTGCCAAGGCCGGGATGGTTGAACTTGAGCGGCGCCGTCTGGTGGAGGCCGGCCATGAACGCGCGTACTGCGTCCCGATCCGCCTCGTCGATGTTGTAGACCGCCGCCCCTTCCAGATACTCCGCAGCAAGCCGGCTTTGCACCTGGTTGAGCGCCTTGTGCGCATCCATCACCAGCAGATGCCAGCTGTCACCGGCTTCGCGGTCGCCTGAGGTCAGCAGGCCCAGGGCCTGGTCGTCGAGCAGGTCGTCGGCAGGGCGCTGGATCCGTTCTGACAGACGTGCCAGTCGCGTAGTGAATTCCGCCTCTTCGCCGCTTGCCAACAGACCGAGCGGCACCAGCATTTGCTGCATGTCCTCGACGATACCGCAGACCAGTCCCTCTGCATAAGGGATGCGATAGCGGCCATTCTCCTGCAGGGCACTGCCGACCACTGTATCCAGCTCTACGCTATCCACACCGCAGGCCAAGCGCTCGACGTGCATTGAGGAAAATGGCAAGTCTGGTCGTCGCGCACGGGAGCGAGCCGCCTGCAAGAGGGCGAATCGGTATTTCAGCCGATCATTGGCGGCGAGCGCCGTGTTCACCAAGGCCGGCAGGGCGATGACCTCCTCGCCCAGGGCAAGCATGATCTTGCTCTTGTCCACCATGATGAACCCTCGCCGGGACCTTTCCCCTGTCTCTTCAGATTAGTCGCGCAGGGTGTCGCCCTGGGGGCGACTGGATGATCGGCAGCGGAGGCCGTGGCCGTTCGTCATTCATGCAAGGCAATGACGCGGTCAAAGCACATTCAGATGCTGAAGATCTGTTGTCGCTGACTACTAACCGGGCCTGACCGTCCCCCCTGATCGTAGTTCGGTACGCGGCCTCCCGCCGCCGAGGACTTGCCTGGTCACCCAAGCGCGACCAGCCACGCGATTTTCAAGGAATACGGGGCACCAAAGGCCTGCTGAGCCCAGACTAAAAAAGACCAACAAAGCCCCGCATATCCATTCGCATCCTTCCCTCCCCCTGCGCCATCGAGCGAGCAGGCAATCGTACCGGCCCGGCGCCGAGAGCTGGCCGACGATCGGCACCGATTCTTCGTCAGAGTAACTTTCATTATGAAATTCACTATGTAATATTATGACCGAAATATAAACGAACACCGATCTGGAGAATCCCGATGAAAAGAGCCAGTTTCCAACCCATGCCTTGTCCGGTCGCCCATGCCCTCGAGCACATTGGTGACGGCTGGAGCTTGCTGATCCTGCGCGATGCCTTCTACGGCCTGCGCCGTTTCGACGAGTTCCTCAACAGCCTTGGTATCGCCTCGAACACCCTGACCCGCCGCCTGAATGATCTGGTGGCAGCCGGTTTGCTGGAGCGCCGCCCCTATCAGGACAACCCGCCACGCCATGAGTACCACCTCACCGAAGCGGGCCGGGATCTACGCCCGGTCATCCTGACGCTGATGGCCTGGGGCGCCCGCCACTCCAGCGGTTCAGACAAAGTTTTCCTGGCAGACGAAACAACCGGACAACCCGTGGCGCTGGCGTTGATGGATGCCAATACCGGTAAGCCCATCACCCATGAGGGCCACCGAGTACATGTGTCGCACGATGCCGATGAATTGACTCAATGGCGTGTCCGTACCGGCCAGGCCTACCGCCAGACCGATGCTCTGGTCAGTCACTTTCCCAATTAACCTTCCGCAGAGGTCATTTCGCCATGGAAGCTCAAGTCAGCGCTGAGCCCAAACAAGCAGACACCCCCGCCTCATCCGCCCCCGCCCGCCGCAAGAAAGCATTGCGCCTGGGGCTGCTGACCCTCGCCGTGATCGGCGCCGTCGGCTATGGCAGCCATTGGTGGTTGGTCGACCGCTTCATCGAAGATACCGACGACGCCTACGTGGGCGCCGATGTCACGGTCATCAGCGCCAAAGTGCCGGGTTATATCAGTGAGGTGGCGGTGCTGGACAACCAGTTTGTCAAAGCCGGCGATCTGCTTGCCCGTATCGATGTGCGCGACTATCGCGCCGCATTGGCCAAGGCCGATGGCGCCGTGGCGGCGCAGCAGGCCAGCCTGATCAATCTCGATGCGACCGAACAGCTGCAACAGGCGGTGATCGACCAGGCCAAGGCACAGATCGATGCCTCGGATGCCGAAGCGCAACGGGCTGGAGATGATCGCACGCGCTATCAGAATCTGGTGCGCAGCCAGGCTGTGTCGGTAGAGAGTGCCCAGCGGGTCGATGCCACCTGGAAAACCGCCCGAGCTGATCGCGCTCGGGCTGACGCCGGACTGCTGGCGGCACGCCGTCAACTGGCGGTGATCGAAAGTCAACGCGGCCAGGCCCGGGCAGCGCTGCAACAAGCACAAGCCGAGCGCGAACAGGCCCAGCTGAACATCGGCTATACCGAGTTGCGCGCGCCCGTGGATGCTTACGTCGGTAACCGCCGCGCCAGGGTCGGCACCTACGCCGCCGCTGGTAGCCAACTGATCTCGGTCGTGCCGGCGAAGGGGCTGTGGATCGACGCCAACTTCAAGGAGGACCAACTGGCGCGCATGCAGGTTGGCCAAGGTGTCAGCATCCGGGCCGATATCCTGCCCGGCCGCGAGTTTCACGGTCACATCGAAAGCCTGGCGCCGGCCACTGGCGCGCAGTTCAGCGTGCTGCCACCGGAAAACGCCACGGGCAACTTCACCAAGATCGTCCAGCGAGTGCCGGTACGGGTACGTCTGGACATCGCCGATGCCGAATTGGGTGCACTACGTCCCGGGTTGTCGGTTGTTGCTCAAGTGAACACTCATGATGCGTTGCAGCACAACGACGCTGCATTGGCAGGCCAGCCATGAGCAGCCCACTGCCCACACTGACCATGGCACAAAAAGTCGCCGCCTTCGCCACCATGTGCGTCGGCATGTTCATCGCCCTGATCGACATCCAGATCGTCTCCGCCTCGCTCAAGGACATCGGCGGCGGCCTGTCGGCCGGCGCAGACGATACGGTCTGGGTGCAGACAGCCTACCTCATCGCGGAAATCATCGTGATCCCCATGTCCGGCTGGCTCTCGCGAGTGATGAGCACGCGCTGGTTGTTCGCCGTGTCGGCAGCCGGTTTCACCTTGACCAGCCTGCTGTGCGCGTTGGCCTGGAACATCGAGAGCATGATCGCTTTTCGCGCCTTGCAAGGCTTTCTCGGCGGCTCGATGATCCCGTTGGTGTTCACCACGGCATTCATGTATTTCACCGGCAAGCAGCGGGTGATCGCAGCCTCCACCATCGGCGCCATCGCCTCGCTGGCCCCGACCCTGGGCCCTGCAGTGGGCGGCTGGATCACCGACATTTCATCCTGGCACTGGCTGTTCTATATCAACCTGGTACCCGGCCTGTTCGTGACTTTTGTCGTGCCGATGCTGGTCAAGGTTGACCGGCCCAACCCTGCCTTGCTCAAGGGTGCTGACTATATCGGCATGGTCCTGATGGCTGTGTTTCTTGGTTGTCTGGAGTACACCCTGGAGGAAGGGCCGCGCTGGAACTGGTTCAGCGACAGCACCATCGCTACCACCGCCTGGATTGCGGGCATTAGTGGCGGATTGTTCATATGGCGCTGCCTGGAAATTTCCGAACCCATCGTCGACCTGCGCGCACTGGGCGATCGCAATTTTGCCCTGGGCTGCCTGTTTTCCTTTATCACCGGTATCGGCATTTTCGCCACCATCTACCTGACGCCACTGTTTCTAGGGCGCGTACGTGGATACGGCTCGCTGGACATCGGCCTGGCGGTGTTTTCCACCGGCGTGTTCCAGCTGCTGGCGATCCCGGTGTATGCGATGTTGGCCAACCGCATCGACCTGCGCTGGATTCTCATGCTGGGGCTGTCCTTGTTTGCCCTGTCGATGTGGGACTTCTCCCCCATCACCCATGACTGGGGCGCCAAAGAGCTGCTGCTGCCGCAGGCAATACGGGGCTTTGCCCAGCAAATGGCCGTTCCGCCCGTCGTCACCCTCACCCTCGGCGCCTTGGCCCCTAACCGCCTCAAGCTCGCCTCGGGGTTGTTCAACCTGATGCGCAACCTGGGCGGAGCCATTGGCATCGCCGCCTGCGCCACCGTGCTCAACGACCGGACCAACCTGCATTTTCTAAGACTGGCCGAGCACCTCAATACCCGCAACGAAGCCATGAATACCTGGCTCGACCAACTGACCGTGAATGCACAACTGCTCGGGCAGAACAGCATTGATGCCAGCCAGGTCGCACTGCATCAACTGTGGGCCCTGACCTGGCGGGAGGCACAAACGCTAACTTATGCCGACGCTTTCCTGATGATCATGGCCTGCTTCGTGGTCGCCACGTTGCTGGTGCCGTTGATGCGTAAAGTTCAGCCGCCCAAACAACCGTCCGCCGACGCTCATTAATCACGCTTGAAGGATTATTCGATGAACACTTTGCTTGATCGCATGCTTCCCTATGGGCGCTTTGTGCTGGCTGCACTGGCCATCACGGTGGCCGGCTGCACAGTGGGTCCTGACTACCAGCGCCCCGCCGATCAGGCCGCCACTCAGTTCATGGCGCAGGACGCCTTGCAGCGCCGCGACGCCGGGCGCCCCGCACCCGAGCTGGAAAACTGGTGGAAAGGCTTTGAAGACCCGCAACTGACCCAGTTGATTCAGAGGGTTCTGGCGCAGAATCTTGACCTGGCCGTGGCCATGGCCCGCGTGGAGCAGGCTCGTGCCGTCGCCCGAGAGGCCGGCGCGACGCGCCTGCCTCAAGGAAGCCTCGATGGCCAGGTCGTGCGGCAACGCCAGTCATTGAAAAGCCCGCAGGGCCAATTGGCTAGCAGCCAGCCCGGCTATGACCGCAACCAGACATTGAGCGACATCGGCGCCGGCGCGAGCTGGGAGCTGGATCTGGCGGGGGGGCTCAAGCGCGGCGAGCAGGCAGCGCTGGACGACGCCCAGGCCGCGCAAGCCAGCCAGGCAGGTGTACGCGTTTCCGTTGCCGCCGAAGCAGCTGACGCTTACTTGCGCATTCGCGGTGCTCAGCAGCGTATTCAGGTATCCGAACAGCAGGTAAAAAACCAAAGCGATTTGCTCGATCTGGTCGAGACACGCCTGGCCCAAGGGCTGGGCAACCAGCGCGAGACCGCCCAGGCCCGGGCAGTGCTGCAACAGGCGCGTACCACCCTGCCGCCCTTGCGAGCCGAACTGGCGGTGCAACTCAACCGCCTCGACGTGCTGATGGGCGCCGCGCCCGGTACTTATGCCCGCGATCTGGCCGGTACCCCGCCCGATTTTTTTGATTACAAGATTCCACAGATTCCTTCCGACATCGCCCCAGGACAAATGCTGCGCCGGCGCCCTGATGTGATCGCGGCCGAGCGGCGTTTGGCCGCCAGCAATGAGCGGATTGGCGTAGCCACTGCGGAGTTTTACCCGAAGGTTTCGCTGGGTGGCCTCCTGGGTTTCTCCAGCCTGCATGGCGGTTCACTCTTTACAGAACAGGCATTCCAGCCACAGGCGCTGTTGGGGCTGCATTGGCGCCTGTTTGATTTCGGCCGTGTCGACGCGCAGGTCGCCCAGGCCAAAGGCGCAAATGCCCAGGCGCTGGCTGAATACCGCCAGTCGATGCTGCGCGCCAGCGAAGACGTCGAAAATGCCGTGGTGACCCTGACTCAACTAGAAGCCCAACGTCAGGATCTGGCCCTTGAAATCTCCTCCAGACAAGCCGCGCGACAAGCAGCGAGCGAGGCGTACCAAGGCGGTGCGGTGAGCCTGATCGAAGTGTTGAACGAGGACCGCGAACTACTCCGCACACGAGACCAGATGGCAGAACTCAATGCCAACGATGCGCGTGCCGCAGTGGCCACGTTCCGCGCTCTAGGGGGCGGATGGACCGTAGAGTAGCGCCGGTACGGTCGGCGAAAACCCAACTTTTTGAGACTTGGGCTTGTCGAGTTGATAGACCGTCGATCATTTCCCGGGACGCATCGCTGAGTTTGTATCGCTTGGCCATCAGGGGCTCCAGCCTTTGATGGCGGCGATTTTACCCATTTCGGTGTTTCAAGGGTTTTCGTACAAACCTAGCGTGCATTCATACTGGTTTTCGGCCATGAAACTTCCTCATCCCGCGTTGCCATGCTCTGCTTCCGCGCCCACTGGGTCAGCGCCAGCATCATTGCGAACCCAAGCACAATCAGCACCGGATAAGCCATCAGCAACTCGAACAGCGAATATTTCCACGCAAGGGGGCGCCCAACGCCCAGCATCGCGGCATACATCCAGGACACGCCCGACAGCGCGCCAGAGAAAATAGCCAGCATCCGAACGCCAAACGTGAGATCGAACAACGACCCGGCCTTTTGCAGCGCAGGCAGCACGGCACGATGCAACAACATACCGTTAAACGTCAGTAGCAGGACAATGATGACTTTGGCCTGGAGTTTCGGATTCGCAAAATAGCTCATTCCCTTATCAAGATAATCCACACCTACCACAGCCGCCCCTGTGATCCACAAAAATACCAATGCAATAACCACAGTCTTTTGAAGACTCTGCATATGCGCATTATCGTGTTCGGTCGACACACGACCCTTTAATAAATCATTGACCATCGCAACATCACTGGTAAATACCAGACCAATAGCTACGCAACAGGCCACAAGATGAACATAAACAAGCCCTAACCGCAAAAACTCCATGGTTTCTTTCTGCTCGAGAAGGCTGATAATTGTATTTAACGCCACGGTTAATCCCCCACCTAATACAATAGTGCAAACTGATCACTTAACAGGCTTATGAATTGCTTCATCACAACCATGATCAATCTCGTACAAACGGAACCAAATCAAAGACTTGGTATTACAAAAAAAATCGGCTCGCCCAGCGAGTTACTGATCCTGGCATTCAGCTACTCCAAATTCCGAGTAAAAAAAGCCCCATTTGCATTCAATGCACATGAGGTTCAACGTCCACTTCTTTTTTACTACTGACGCAGATCAGGTTCACAAGGATGCTGTCCGCTGGATGTTCAGAGGCCGGTACCTCCTGATCGTTCAGTACTGCCGACAGACGGTGGCAAATTAACACCTTAACGCTACCGCCTAATGCCAGCATCCTTCTCTCTAATGCGCGTAGCAGCAGGGCTGCTTCCCAACCGGTGCCGTTGATCGCACGAACAGTGAATAAGCATGCGCAAACAGACCAATATCGACCGAATTACATCTAAGTATCATTCCCAATAACAACAAAGAACTCCCACTGACACGGGCAGACTTAAGGTAAAACTTGCGCAGCATGTCTGCGAGTTGAAGGACTTCAATCCCCGCCCCCAGTAGCTGCGGTTGACAGCATTCACTTTTGGCCTGGGTTGCGTGAAAACATTCGGGATTGTCTAACTCAGCGAATTTTCGTACAGAATCTAATTACAGTTAGCCATAATCGGAGTCTGTACGTGGCCGGGATGCTGCCGACTAACCTTGCATTCAAGAGGGACGCACTAAGGCGTGCCCCTTAATTTAGCGTTATGCACAAGGAGCAACGAGTGCACTTATTTGAAACACAGAGGCTGATCGGGCGGCCATTATCGCGGCAGGATCTGCCCGCACTTACAGAGATTCTGAGCGATCCTGAGGTGATGAAGTACTCTGTTCGTGGGGTTTGCGACGAGAATGCCACGCGTAATTTTATTGACTGGTGTCTGGAATGCTATGCATCTCACGGAATGGGTCCATGGGCGCTGGTGGAAAAGGTTTCCAATGAACTCGTTGGATTTTGTGGTGTTGGGCCAGAATTGGTTGACGGAGTAGAAGAAGCTAACTTGGGTTATCGGTTGGCCAGAAGGTACTGGAACCAGGGTCTTGCGTGCGAAGCAGCCAAAGGAGTTCTTGATTTCGCTTTTGCTCGCAGGCAACTGGCATCCGTCGTCGTAATAATCGAGCCGGAGCATGTGGCCTCGCTCAGAGTTGCTGAACATGCTGGATTTAACGAGTTCGACGTTCTTGAATTTCATGGTCGGCCGGTGCGCTTGTACCGGTTGACTTGCCAAGACTGGAATACATTGCATAACAACTCCATGCACGCGACAAGCGCGTGATGGCGGCGTCGACCTCTTGGGGCATTACATGGCTCCGCTCGCTTACGCCCAGATGCAGGTGGTTGCTCAGGCTGTCGAAGCGAGCGGTGGTGATGCCCGAACACAAATTTTCTGACAGTCCCCCTGAACCTGCATCAGTCAAAACGCTTTCAGCAGCGGAGCCGGGTCATTTGTAGATCGGTACTGAAACCGATCCGGACCGCTGCCCGGCCTCTGCCCGTAGACGTTTGCCCAACTCCGTAATCTTTGCCTCTGCGACTTTCAACGCTTCCAGGCTGGTGTGTACGGAGTAGTTACCCATATGCAGATCGTGCGGGTGAGCAATGGCCGACCCGAGCACAAACACCACGTCTTGCTTGTCCCCAGCCTCGAGTTTCAACGCACCGTTACCTGGCACGAAGGCGACGAGTTCTCCCGCCTGGACAAGCTGCGGTGTATGAACCGTTCCCCGACTGACACTGAGCCAAAGCACCTCATGCCCGGACGGTGGCTGGTATTCCCAGCTTTGACCCGCGGCCAGTGTCACCAATAGATAGTTCAGGCCCGAAGGGGCACGTACGGGGCTGCGAATGCCCTGGTATTCGCCGACGATTACGCGCGCCGGCCCTACCTGTGGGATGGCCTGTGCTTCCAGGTACTGGCTGTCGACCGGCGCGTTTTCCAGGTCAGCGGGCAGCGCGATCCACAGCTGAAACCCCTGGATCCGCGCCGAGGTGCCGGCAGACATTTCTTTCCCATGCCAGACACCCCCGCCTGCGCGCATCCATTCGACACCGCCGTAGCCGATGAGTCCGAAACCTGCATCCGGATCATCAAAGCGAAGGTTGCCTTCAGTGATCACGGTAATGGTCGCGATCCCCGAATGGGGATGCAGCGGCATGCTGCCAATGAGCGACGTATCGGCGTCGATCAGGTCGAGAAACACAAACGGCTTGAGTAACTGGCCCAGGTCCGAAGGACTCATGAGTCGAACAATGGGGCCGTGCCCATGACCGCGGGTGCGCAGGCTGATGTCGCGCGAGGCATTGTTTTGGGGAGCGGTGGCGGGACTCATGTTCATGTTCTCTCCATTTTCGAAGTGGCGTCAGAGGTATTGGCCTGCCGCAGCTGCAAGGCCACGAAGATACGAATGGCCCAGACGATGCGGTTCAAAGCCGTCGTTGAAAGTGTCATGTAGCGTTTTCCCTGAAAGGGTTTACGAAATTGAGCCCAGCGTATCCAGACGCCTATTGATTGAGTAGTAGGCATAATTGACTTGAACCCGTCCATTTCTGGAAGTAATACGGTGCTGGACCTCAACGAAATCTCGATATTTGTTCAGGTGGTGCAGGCAGGCAGTTTCGCTGGCGCGGCGCATGGGAATGCCGCCCAACACCCTGAGCCGGCGCGTTCGTTGAGCAGATCGTCAAGCATTTGCAGGAGGATGTTCTGTCAGGCTGCTAATAAGCCTGCTCATGGCATGTTGTGTTATCCGTCGATATTCCAGAGCGTGGGGGCGCGGACAAAAAGTACCCGCAAACAGAAAGTACCGATGTACAACTTCCAGCAATAGCGACTAGCCCAAGGGAATGTGAATAGACGTTCACCCCAGGCAGCGCTCTACGAGCTCCGCGGCACTGGCTACTGGAGCTTCGCAGGTACGGTTACGGCACACATAGGCGCTGGCTTGCCCCGCGATCGCATGCCGGCCCACGCCGATGGGCACATCCTCGGCAAAGGCCAGGACCCGTGCCGGCAGGTAGCGGCGTCGCAGGCTCGCCACCAAGGCACTGGCGGCGCAACGTTCGCCAGCGATAACGATGCTGACCGGGCCACGCTGTACGAAGTCCTGCGCCGCCAGGAGATGGGCAAAGTCGAAGGGACTCCGGGCGGCTGCGGCGCGGTACATCGTGAACACCTGCTCGGCACGCTCGCGGTATAGCTCGCGGCCAGTCAGCTCAAAGAGTCGCAAGAACGCGAATACGCTGCTCGAAGTGCCCGACGGCCAGGCATTGTCGTGCGGCGCGCGGGGCCTGTGCACCAGCGGCTCGCCATCACTGGACGTGAAGTAAAGCCCGTCCTCCCAGAACTTCTCGAGGATCAGCTCGACCAACCGCGTGGCGCGTTCGAGATAACGCTGATCGAAGTCGCACTCGTAGAGATCGAGCAACGCGTTGGCGAGGAAGGCGTAGTCCTCGAGAAAACCCGGAACCTTGGCCGTGCCCTCTCGCCAAGCCCGGTACAGGCCATCCTCGGGCGTCGAAAGTCGGTCCAGAATGAAATCGGCGGCGCGTCTCGCGGCGTCCAGGTGGGTTGCGGTTCCGGTCGCCTGATAGGCGGCGCAAAGACCCTGGATCATCAGCGCGTTCCAGCTGGTGAGGATATTCTCGTCGCGCCCCGGACGAACGCGCCGGGCACGCGCCACCAACAGCTTGTCGCGCAGGCCCGCCAGTTGCGCTTCCTGCGTCACGTCCAGTGCGACGGCGCGGTGCAGCACGGTGCTGCCATGCTCGAAGTTCCCGCTGGCGGTCACACCCCAGGCCCGACAGGCCAGCGCGGCGTCCGGGTCGCCGAGGACGGCCTGCACCTGCGCGGGTGTCCACACATAGAATTTGCCTTCTTCACCCTCGCTGTCAGCGTCTTCGCTGGCGTAGAAACCGCCCTCAGGATGCGTCATGTCACGCAGCAGGTAGTCGATCGTCTCTTCGAACACGCGCCGCCAGGCAGGCTTGCCGGTCGCGCGATAGGCGTCGGCATAGAGTTTCACCAGCTGGCCGTTGTCGTAGAGCATCTTTTCAAAATGCGGTACGGCCCAGCGCTCATCCACGCAGTAGCGAGCGAAGCCGCCGCCCAGGTGATCGTAGAGTCCACCGGCGGCCATGCCATCGAGGGTCAGCGCAAGGGAGCGCAGCAAGTCTGGCTCGTGCAAGCGCTGATAGAGACGCAGGACCAGATCGTGGCAGGCCGGGTTGGGAAACTTCGGTGCGCTGCCCAGGCCACCATGCACAGGGTCGGTGTTCTTCGCAAACAGTCGGGCAGCAACGGCCGGTGGGTCTTGCTCCGGCGGCGTCTCGCCCTCCAGCATCAGCGTCTCCATCTCGCGGTAGCCCTGGAGGAGCAGCTCGACGTTCTGGCGCATCGCCGCGCGGTTGTTCTGCCAGGCCGCGCTCAGACCGTGCAGGAGCTGGGTGAACCCAGGCCTGCCATAACCTTCCTGCGGCGGGAAGTAGGTGCCGCCGAAGAACGGCTCGCGCTCCGGCGTGAGGAATACCGTTAGCGGCCAACCGCCGCCCTGCCCCATCATCTGCACGACTTTTTGATAAATGTCGTCGAGGTCAGGCCGCTCCTGGCGGTCGACCTTGATGTTGATGAAGCGCTCATTCATCAGGCGCGCAACCTCCGGGTTCTCGAACGACTCATGGGCCATTACGTGACACCAGTGGCAGGCGGCATAACCCAGCGACAGGTGGATGGGCTTGTCCTCGTCGCGCGCGCGGCGGAACGCCTCCTCGCCCCAGGGATACCAATCGACGGGGTTCTCTGCGTGCTGGCGCAGATAAGGTGAAGTTTCCCTGGCGAGTCGATTGCTCATCACTGACTCCTCACAACAGACCCAACTGCAGGCGGGCTGCATCGGACATGCGGCTTTGATCCCAGGGCGGCTCCCAGACGATCTCGACCTCGACCTGGCTGACCCCGGGGATGGTTTCGACCCTGGTGCGCGCCTCCTCCTTCAGCACGTCGCCCATCCCGCAACCGGGCGCGGTCATGGACATCTTGATCTCGACTCGCTGACCGCCGTCGGCGAGCGGCCGGGCCTGGCATTGGTAGATCAGCCCGAGATCGACCACATTGACCGGAATCTCCGGGTCGTAGACGGTGCGCAGCATATCGAGCACCTGCCGGATGTCGAAGGCGCCGCTCGCCGCCGGCTGGGCGCTCGCTTGGGGTTGCCCGCTCTGGTGAGCATCCAGCCCCAGGGCATCGGCGTCGGCGGCGGCGATCCGCGCCAGCCGGCCCCTGGAGATTTGAACCGTGAAGCTGCCACCGAGTGCCTGGGTCACCACCACGCGCTCGCCGCGCCCCAACTGCAGCCGCTCCCCGCCCGGAATCAGGGTCACCGCGCAGTCCCGCGCAAGCTCTATCCACTGGGGCTGGCTTGGCTGGTTCGGGTTGTCGAACTGGAAACCGGCGCCGCGCAGGTCATGCACGAAATCGATGGACAGGCCATTGGCTCTCCGTGCGCTCGCCGGATCGAGCAACAGGCTGATGCCGTCCGTTTCGACGGCCATATCGCCTTCCTCGCCGGGCTCGAAGAGCAACTTATGCACGAAGCGCTCGTCGATATTGAGCCGCACCCCGTCCACGCGCCCATCCTCCAGGGCGTCGCGCAAGATTCGCCGCGCCGAGTCGCTGAGACGAATGCTGGGGATGGGTAGATCGGCTGCCATGGCTTATTACTCCGTCGTGACCTGTGAGCTGCCACCTTCGAGGGCGCTGCGCAGCGTGTGCCAGGCCAGGGTGGCGCACTTGACCCGCACCGGGAACTCCCAGACCCCTGAAAGCACCGCGAGCTTGCCAAGCTGCGCGGGCGTCACCCGGGCGTTTGGCCCCTCGGTGAGCAGCGCATGCACATGGGCAAAAAGTGTCAGTGCCTCCTGCGGCTTCTTCCCCTTGACTGCAAGGGTCATCAGGGATGCCGAGGCCTGGGAGATGGCGCAGCCGGCCCCCTGGAAGGCAATGTCCTCGATCACGCCGTCCGCGAGCTTGATATAAATCCTGAGCTGATCGCCGCACAGCGGATTGAAACCTTCCGCCGTACAGGTGGCGTCCAGGAGCTCGCGGAAATTGCGCGGCCGCTTGCCGTGGTCGATGATCACGTCCTGGTAGAGGTCGCGCAGTTCATCGTTGCTCACCGGAACACCTCCTGGACCTTGGCCAGACCTGCCACCAGCGCATCGATATCTTGCTCGGTGCTGTAGCAGCCGAGCGAGGCGCGGGCGGTGGCGGCCAGACCGAAGCGGTTCATCAAGGGCTGCGCGCAGTGGTGCCCGGTGCGGATCGCGACCCCTTCACGGTCCAGAATGGTACCGATATCGTGCGGATGGATGCCGTCCAGAACGAACGAGAGGACGCCGACTTTCTGCGCCGCGGTGCCGATCAGCCGCAGGCCCGGCACTGCCGCGAGCGCCTTCTGTGCATAGGCCAGCACCGCCTGCTCGTGGGCGGCGATGGCCGCTGGCCCAAGCAGGCCCAGGAAGTCAACCGCCGCGCCGAGACCAATCGCGCCGGCCATGTTCGGTGTCCCTGCTTCGAACCTGTACGGCGGTTTGTTGTAGAGGGTCTTCTCGAAGCTGACCGAGAGGATCATGTCGCCGCCGCCCTGGTAGGGCGGCATGGCTTCGAGCAGCTCGTGGCGACCGTAGAGCACGCCTATACCGGTGGGCCCGTACATCTTGTGCCCCGACAGAGCGTAGAAGTCGCAACCCAGCGCTCGCACATCGACCTTAAGGTGGGGGGCCGCCTGGGCGCCGTCGACCAGCACGCGCACGCCTCGGGCATGGGCGAGTTCGACAATGCGCCGGATCGGGTTGATGGTGCCGAGCACATTTGAGACATGGGTAACGGCCACCAGCCGGGTCCGGGGCCCAATCAGCCGTTCCAGCTCATCGAGCAGGAGTTCGCCTGCGTCGTTGATCGGGGCCACCCGCAACCGGGCGCCGGTCTGCTCGCAGAGCATCTGCCAGGGCACGATATTGGAGTGATGCTCCATGGTGCTGATCAGCACCTCGTCGCCCGCGCGCAGCTGCGCCTTGCCATAGGTTTGCGCCACGAGATTGACCGCTTCGGTCGTGCCACGGACGAAGACAATCTCCTCGACGTGCTCGGCATTGAGGAAGCCCTGGACCTTGGCCCGAGCCTTCTCGTACTCCTCGGTGGCGCGCACCGAGAGGTAATGCACGCCTCGGTGCACGTTGGCGTTCTCCTGCAGGAAGAAGCGTGACATCGCGTCAATGACCGCCTGCGGCTTCTGGCTGGTCGCGGCGCTGTCGAGGTAGATCAGCGGCTTGCCATAGATCCGTTGCTTGAGGATCGGAAACGCCTGGCGCACGCGCTCGACGTCATAGCCTGGCGCAACGTCGAGCGGTTTCGAGCGTCCCTGAAAATTGTTTTCGAGGTCATTCATGCCGACACCTCCAGGCCCCGCAGCTGCGCGGCGACCAGTCGCTCCACATGGGCCCGCAGCGGCTCCAGGTGAATGAGCTCCAGCATCTCGCTGACGAACGCATAGATCACCATAGACCGCGCCACCGCCAGGGGAATCCCCCGCGAGCGCAGGTAGAAAATAGCCTGCTCATCCAGTTGGCCGATGGCGGCGCCGTGGGCGCACTTGACGTCATCGGCGAAGATCTCCAGCCGTGGCTGGGTGTTGGCCTGGGCCAACCCCGACAACAAAAGATTCTTGTTGGTCTGGCTGGCATCCGTCTTCATCGCACCCGGACGCACGATGATCCGCCCGTCGAAGACCCCATGCCCGTGACCATCGATCACGCCCTTATAGAGTTCGCGGCTGGTGCAGCGCGGTGCCAGGTGCTCGATGGTCGTCTGGTTGTCCAGATGCTGCTCGCCCCGGGGCAGGTACAGGCCGTTCAGGGCCACATGCGCGCCGGGGCCCTCGAGCATGATCCGCACCTCCTGCCGTGCCAGCGCCGCACCCAGTGCAAAGGAGTGCGCGGCAAAGTGGCTGCCCTGGGCCTGACGCACATTGAGCAGCGCGACATGGAACGCCGCCGTGCTCTCGTTCTGCACCCGGTAATGCTCAAGCGCAGCATCCGTGTCGAGTACCACTTCGCTGACGGCATTGCTGAGGTAGACCTCTGCCCCGCTGCCGACGTGGCTTTCCACCAGGGTCGCGCGGCTCCCCGCTCCCATCAGCACCAAGGCGCGCGGCTGGGTCATCAGCGGTGTGACGCCCGGGGCCGAGAGGAACACCAGATGGATCGGCTCTTCGACCGTCGTATGAGCGGGTATCTGCACCAAGGCTCCGTCCTCGGCGAGGGCCGTATTGAGCGCGGTGAACGCCTGCGGTCGTGTGCGGAAGGCATGGGAGAACGGCGCTTCGAGCGTCCCGCTGTCGGCCGACAGCAGCCTGGCGAAATGGGTCACCCGGGTATCTGGAGGTAGCGCCTCAAGCACCGAAAACTCGGCAGCGAAATAGCCATTGACGAAGACCAGCCGCGGGCCGCCATAGTTGCCGACGAGCTGCTCGATACTGGCGTCGGACAGACCCCCGCTCGCGCCCGGCTCGGCTGGCCGCAAAGGAGTCTCCAGGATCGGCGCGACGCGTGTGTACTTCCAGGCCTCGTCCTTGGCCGCAGGAAAGCCGTGTTCGGCCACCCACTGGAACGCTGCGTTGCGCAATTCTCCCAGCCAGGCGGGCTGCCGGTCGTTGGCCCTGGGCTCAAGCCGCGCGAGAAACGCTACGCTCGCCGGAGTATTCATCGCGTGGCTCCGGGTGCTGACGGTGCCTGCTCGAAGCTCCCATAACCGTGCTTCTCGAGTTCGACGGCCAGGGCCTTGTCGCCGGACTGCACGATCCGGCCGTTGGCCATGACGTGGACGCGATCCGGGACGATGTAGTCGAGCAATCGCTGGTAGTGGGTGATGACCAGCAGCGCGCGATCCTTGCTGCGCAGCGCGTTGACGCCGGCCGCGACTATCCGCAGCGCGTCGATGTCGAGGCCCGAGTCGGTCTCGTCGAGGATGGCCAGTTTGGGTTCCAGAATCGCCATCTGGAAGATCTCGTTGCGCTTCTTCTCGCCACCTGAAAAGTCCACGTTGACGGAGCGGTTCATGAAGCTCTGGTCCATCTCGACCAGCGCCATGCGCTCCTTGGCGAGCGCGAGGAAATCCAGCGCGTCGAGTTCCTCGAGTCCACGCTGCTTGCGCACGGCGTTGAGGGCGGTGCGCAGGAAGTAGAGGTTGCCGACGCCAGGGATCTCGACCGGGTACTGGAACGCAAGGAAGATGCCGGCGACCGCGCGCGCTTCCGGCGCCATGGCGAGCAGATCCTGGCCCTCGTAGAGCACCTCGCCGCTGACCTCATAGGTATCAAAGCCCGCCAGCACTTGGGCCAGCGTGCTTTTACCCGAGCCGTTAGGCCCCATGATCGCGTGCACCTCGCCGGCGTCGACCCGCAACGTGATACCGCGCAGGATTTCACGGCCCTCGACGCTGGCGTGCAGATTATTGATCTCGAGCATGCTCCACCCCGGGCCTCAGCCCACGCAGCCCTCCAGGCTCACGCCCAGCAGTTTCTGGGCCTCCACCGCGAACTCCATCGGCAGTTCCTTGAACACCTCGCGGCAGAAGCCATTGACGATCATCGGCACCGCGTCCTCAGCGCTGATGCCGCGCTGCCGGCAGTAGAAGAGCTGCTCATCGCTGATCTTCGAGGTGGAGGCTTCGTGTTCGACCTGGGCGCTCGGGTTCTTCACCTCGACATAGGGGAAGGTGTGCGCGCCACACTGGCTGCCCAGCAGCAGGGAGTCGCACTGCGTATGGTTGCGGGCGCCGGTCGCGGCCTTCAGGATTTTCACCAGGCCGCGGTAGGTGTTCTGCCCATGGCCGGCTGAGATCCCCTTGGAGAGGATAGTGCTGCGCGTGTGCCGGCCAATGTGGATCATCTTGGTGCCCGTGTCCGCCTGCTGGTGGTTGGTCGTCAGGGCGACCGAGTAGAACTCGCCGACCGAATAGTCGCCCTGGAGAATCACCCCCGGATACTTCCAGGTGATGGCGGAACCGGTTTCGACCTGAGTCCAGGAAATTTTCGAGTGCGCGCCTGCGCACTTGCCGCGCTTGGTGACGAAGTTGAAGATGCCGCCGACCCCGTCTGCATCACCCGGGTACCAGTTTTGCACCGTGGCGTACTTGATCTGGGCGTTGTCCAGCGCGACCAGCTCGACCACCGCCGCGTGCAGCTGGTTCTTGTCGCGCATCGGCGCGGTGCAGCCCTCCAGGTAGCTCACGTAGGCGCCCTCCTCGGCGACGATCAGCGTGCGCTCGAACTGGCCGGTATCCGCGGCGTTGATGCGAAAGTAGGTCGACAGTTCCATTGGGCAGCGCACGCCCTTGGGCACGTAGCAGAAGGAGCCGTCGGAAAACACCGCCGAGTTCAGTGTGGCGAAGAAGTTGTCGCTGTAGGGAACGACCGAACCCAGGTACTTGCGTACCAGCTCCGGATGGTTCTGCACGGCCTCGGAGAAGGAGCAGAAGATCACGCCGACTTCGGCGAGTTTGTGCTTGAAAGTGGTCGCCACCGAGACCGAATCGACCACGGCGTCCACCGCCACGCCTGTCAGGCGCTCCTGCTCGGCGAGCGAGATGCCGAGCTTGCCAAACATCTCGCGCAGCTCGGGGTCGACCTCGTCGAGGCTATTGGGCCCCGGCGCTTTCGGCTTTGGCGCCGAGTAATAGATGATGTCCTGGTAGTCGATGGGCTCGTATTGGACGTTCTGCCAGGTTGGCTCGCGCATCGTCAGCCAGTGGCGGTACGCTTTCAGGCGCCAGTCGAGCAGCCACTGCGGCTCGTTCTTCTTCACCGAGATCAGGCGGATGACGTCTTCGTTGAGCCCGCGCGGGGCGGCGTCGCTCTCCAAATCGGTGACGAAGCCGTACTTGTACGCCCGGCTGCTGAGTTCGCGGATCCTGGCATTGTCAGTGCTCATCGCTGACTCCTCCTGCGTCTGGCAGGACGAATTTATCTTTTTACTATACTCCTTCCCTATCTTGCGGCGCGTGCGAGATCATCAAGATAGTAGCCTCCCACAAACAGGCCGGCCGGTAGGCCGCCTCGCTTTGGCTTTGGCTTTTGATCTACCCGCCCCTTCGGAAGGCCGAGTGTAGGCGTTCATCAGGGGGTAGGCGCGAAGCGCCGTTCGACGAAGTCGAACACATCGAGAGGAGGTCGAAGCGAAGCCGACCGGAGGCGATGCCCCCT